>NZ_CALHII010000204.1 GCF_938030815.1 uncultured Campylobacter sp. | reverse complement strand
GATCGAACACAAAGCATCCCTGATCGAATATACATTACTCGTATCATAAACACTCGCAATTGAGCTTGGATCAAAGCCCTTAAGCGCCTCGCTCTGCACGTTAAACTCACTTCTTAATCCACTTCCTCCAAGCTTAAGCTGCGCTGGTAAAGTAGTGGTATTTATATCGCGCAGATGCCAAATTTTGCCTGCGTATTCGCCAGAGCTTGCATGCGAGCGTGAAGCAACGGAGTTATCCCCTATATTAAAGATCGTTATATCATTTGCGTTTTTGCCGTTTAGAGCTTTGATATAGATATATTTACCCTCAAATTTCAAAAACATATCTCCTCCCGTAGGCGATAAATCGGTTAAATTCTTTTGAAATTTTAATGCGTATGCAAACGGGGTGGAATTTAAAGCTATAAAGCCTGCAGTAATCGCAAGTGCGATCAAAAATGGAGGGATTATCAGAGCGTTTTTGCTAACCCCAAGCGCATAAAAGCTCACCAGCTCGTTGCTTCTAATCATATTAAACATCATTAAAATCAGCGCGAAAATGAGGCTTAGCGGCAGCGTGTAGCTAAGCGCGACTGCAGCCGTTAGGGCGATATACAAAAGAGCGGTATTCGCGCTTGAAGGAAAATCTTTGAGATTGGTAAGCACATCGATGCCTACATAAAAGCACTCAAGGGCTATTAGCAGGATAAAAAAATACTTCAGATAGGAAAGAGCCGCATATTTTACGTATAACTTCACACCCTAGCCTTTTTAATCGTAAATTTTTGCGCGATCTGCTCTATATCCGAGCAAATGAGCTCCTCTACCGCGCGCGCGACGTAGGGTAAAATTTCGCCTAGCTTTTCGCGCTCGCTTTCGTTAAAATTTCCAAGCACGAAATTTGCCGCATCCTGCCCATGCTGTTTTTTACCCACGCCGATACGCACGCGCTCGTAATCCGCACCGATTAGCGCATCGATCGATTTGATGCCGTTGTGTCCGCCGCTACTGCCGCCTTTTTTAAATTTAACGGCGCCCAGATCCAAATCTATATCGTCGTGCACCACAATGATGCGCTCGGGCTTGTAAAAATCATTCACCGCCTTTACGGAGTTGCCGCTTAAGTTCATAAAAGTTTGGGGTTTTAAAAGAAGCAGCGAGCCCTTTTTAAAAAGCTCGCCTTGGAATTTAGACGCGCCAAGCTCGCTAAAGCCGCCCGTCTTTAAAATTTCGTCGATTAGCATAAAACCGACATTGTGTCTGGTGTCTGCGTATTTCTGAGCAGGATTCCCAAGTCCTGCAATCAGTATCATAGGCGCCCCTATTTAGCCGAAGTAACTCCGACTACCGCTACTGAGCCGTCTAGAATGATGCTGACGCCCTCTTTTACCGGAATGTCTCGGATCAAAAGTGAATCGCCTACGTCAAGATCGCTCACATCGAGCGTAAAATCGTTTGGTAGATCTTTGCCAGCGCATTTTACGGCGATACGGCGCTTGGATTGCACCAAAATACCTTTATTTTTTAGCCCTTTAGCGACGCCAGTTACCTTAACCGGCACTAAATATTTGCTTACGACGTCATCCTGAACTACTCGCAAATCTACGTGAGTTAGGGTATTTGTGACGGGGTGTTTTTGGTATTCTTGCACGATGACGCGATATGTATTACCACCTACGCTAACCTCGAAAGGAAGATCTTCTTTTGCGCGCATAGCCTTGATAAAGTCGTTTACTTTAAACGCTGCGTTAATATTTTCAAATCCTTTCGCATAAATATTAGCGATTAGATAACCATCTCGTTTTAGGGATTTTGAAGCCCTTTTACCGATACTATCTCTAACGATACCTTCTAACATTAGGTTTCCTTTGTGAAAAAATGAAGCGTGATAATAGCTAAATGTTGCTTTAAATCTATTTAAGCGCCACGATGAAATTTAGAAGTAAAATCGCACGGAATTTAGCCGATTAAAATTTACGCTAAATCCTGCAAGTCACGGCATATTTGTACACAATGGGACAGACGAATAGAATTCTGCCCGCGCGGCAGCAGACAGAATTCTTTAAAATTTTAAATTGTAAAAATTTAGAATTTTAAAATTTACGACTTAGCGGATCTCTTTTAGTTGTACGACTTCGCCTGCGAGCATCTCCTCGGCGCTCTCTCCGGATTCCGCCGCCAAATCCCTTTTTTTGGCAAGATCCACGTTTTTTATCTGCAAATCGAGATCGTTTCGCTTAGAGGCCTTATCCAGGGCCTCCTCGCGGGTGATGACGCCGTCTCTGTAAAGATCAAGTAGGTGCTGATCGAAGGTCTGCATGCCGTAGGTGTTGCGACCGTCGGCGATCGCGTCAGGAATTTCGTCGTCGCGCGCATCAAGTATCATATCCTTAATACGGGTGTTTTTGCGTAAAATTTCAACGACGGCTACGCGCTTGCCCTCGATAGTACGGGCAAGGCGCTGAGAGATGACCGCCTCTAAGACGGATGCTAGCGTCATTCGGATACGCTCCTGTTCCGCCTGCTCAAACATCGCAATGATTCGGTTTACCGTCTCTTTTGCGTCAATAGTGTGCACCGTCGAAAACACTAAGTGGCCCGTTTCTGCGGCATGAAGCGCAGTCTCGATCGTTTCCAAATCACGCATCTCGCCCACGAATATTACGTCTGGATCCTCTCGTAGCGCGGCGCGAAGCGAATCGGCGAAGTTATTGCAGTCCTCACCGATAGCGCGCTGATTGATGATGCATTTATCGTCTTTAAATACGAATTCCACGGGGTCTTCGATCGTAACGACGTGGCTGGTTCTTTGTCTATTTATGCGATTGATCATGCTTGCGATCGTTGTCGTCTTTCCACTTCCCGTAGGTCCCGTAAGTAGCACGACGCCGCGCATAGCCGTGTCGCAAATATCTTTGATCGAAGGCGGCAGACCTAGATCGTCGATCTCTGGAATTTTAACCGGGATCGTTCGGAAAACCGCGCTGATACCGTCGATCTGAAAGAAAATATTAACGCGAAAGCGATAATCTTCGTTTAGCTTGTAGGTAAAATCCACGCTCTTTTTCTCGATGAGCTCTGGAAAGCGCGTGATGAGAAGCTCCTTAGCCAGCGTCATCGCATCTTCTTTCAAAAATGGCGTTTTGCTAAATTTTACCAGCTCGCCGTGGATGCGCCCTCTGATAACCGCGCCCGATTTTATGTGAAGGTCGCTACCGCCGTTTTGGATTAGAAATTCCAAATATTTATTTAGCCTATCTCGCTGCTTAAAATCCAGCGTAGAAGCGTCAACTTGATACTGCGAATAATCTATAGAACCCGCCATCATTTCTCCTTTTTAAGTGTTTTTATTATCTCTTTAAATGCCTCTTCAAAAGCCGCCAGTCCGTCATCCAGCAGCTTTTTATACGCCTTTTTCATATCGATCTTAGCATCCGCTACGCGAGCGAAAAATTCCTCTATCTGCGCGTCGCTAGGCGGCATTTTGGGTTTTTGATCGCCGCTTATAAAGGCTTCTATCGTCTCAAGCGGCGCAGTATTTACGCAGCCCGGATACATCAGCTCGCTTACGTAGTAATCCCTCGGCAGATCGTCTCCTTTTACGCCCGTGCTCGCAAACAGCGGCTTTACGTAGTTTAAATTTTCTTTAGCGATGATATTGTAGCATTTTGAAGCGTTCATCGTGCCGATTTTGCCGGTAGGAAGGCCCGCCGTGGCCATTTTTTCATCCAGTAACCTATCGAAGCGGCTAACGAAGATGCTAATTACGGTTTTTGGTAAATTTGCCTTAGGGAAATAGCGGCGAAAGCCCGCAATCCCCTCTTTTATCGCCTCTATACATTTTACGGTCTGCTCCGGCGAAAAAACCAAGGTCGCGTTTACGCTGATCCCTTTTTTTAGCAGATCGCGCATCGCTTCGTAGCCTGCCTTCGTAGCAGGGATTTTTATCATAACGTTTGGCATGCCGATCGTGCTATATAGGTGCTTGCCCTCGCGGTACATCGCCTCGGCGTCGTCTGCAAAGCATGGATCAACCTCGATACTCACAAAGCCGTCATCGCCGTTAATGAAATTTTTAAGCAGGCTCTCCGCCGCACTTCTGATGTCCGCAGTGGCTAAAATTTCATACAGTTTTTTAGGCTCTTTTTTTCTAAATTCCTCTTTAGCCGAGTCGTATGCGGGAGAGCTTAGGATTGCGTTTTTAAAGATCGCGGGATTGGAAGTCGCGCCGTTAATTATCCCTTTTTTGATCAGCTCGTCGAAATCTTTATCGATAAAATCGCGCTCCAAAAAGTCGCACCAAAGGCTGAAATTTAGGGCTTTATCATACATATTTCATAATCTCCTTCAAATCCTTTTTTTCAATGCAGACGCTCGCGTGTTCTTTTAAAATTTCATTCGCGCAAAAGGCGATTTTAAGCCCCGCCTCGCGAAACATCGAAACGTCGTTCGCGCCGTCTCCCACGCACATGACCTCGCTAGTATCTAGCCCCATCAGCGATTTAAGCTGCGCAAGCAGCGTACCTTTTGAGTATCCAAACATCATCTCGCCACCGAAAAGCCCGGTTAAAATTCCGTTTTTTTCATGCAGATAGTTCGCAAAGCTCGCGTCAAAACCCAGTTTTTTCTGCGCGGCGTCCGTGGCTAGATGAAATCCGCCGCTAAAGACGATCACTTTTATGCCTTTATTTTTCAGATACGCGATGATCTCGCTAGCGCCGCAAACGAAAGGCAGGCTTTCTGCGATAGCTTTAGCATCGCTAAGCTTCATCCCCTTTATAAGCGCCACTCGCTCGCTAAGGCTCTCGAAAAAATCAAGCTCTCCCGCCATCGCCCGCTTCGTAATTTCGCTAACTTGTCGCTGCGTGCCCATTTTAGCGGCGAAAAAACCTATTGTTTCGCCGTCCATCAGCGTAGAATCAAAGTCGAAAACACAAAGCTTTATCATAAATATCCTCGCAAAAATTTAGGAATTATAGCTAATTTAAGTTTAAGTTTTTTGGAATTAGCATAAATTTTTCGCTTTTTGCGACCTCGTAAATTTTGCTCCTAACCCCGAACGAGCATAAATTTATATATTTTTTTTCGCCAAAATATAAAATTTCATCTTGATGATAATGCCCCTCGATGATCAAATTTGCCGCGTAAAAATCGATCTTTGGCGCAATTATGGCCTTGAAATCCGGCATTTTTCTGTAGAGGTTTTTCCCCTCCTGCGATTTTAAGATCATCTTTGAAATTTTAAATTTCAAAGCGCGATCGAGCAGATCCATAAATTTCAGAAAAGCTCTATTTCGCAGCGAAAGCAGCGCAAACTGCGTCAGGTGCGGCAAAAACAGATCGCCGTGCGCGATCTGTACCGCTTCGCCACTCTCGCTCATAAATTTAACGGGCTGCACGTCGTTTGGATAAACTTTTGCGCGGGGGAAAATTTCGCGCAGATTAAAATCGTGGTTGCCCTCGAAGTAAAAAATTTCGCATTTTTGCGACAGCTCGTTTATTAGTGCAATCTCCTCTTTGTAGAAGCGCTGCACGTAAGTCGTGTTTGCTAAAAAATCAAACATATCGCCCATCATAAAAATTTGAGGCGGCAAGCTTTGTGCAGAACGCAGCGCGCGCAAGAATTTCAAAAATTGCGACCTGCTCGCGCCCGCGTGCGCATCGCCGATAAAGACTGCGCCCGGTTTTATCGTCTGAATTTGATCATTTTGCATCTAGGCTCTCGCGCGTGACGGCTTTTGCAAAAAGCACATCGCTTAAATTCCATGTGCGATACGCGGCAGCGCCGTAGCTTCGGCGAATCCGCACATTAAATTTGCGTTTGCGACCGCCTGCGACGATGCTCCGCGCAAAAGATTATCGATCGCCGAGTTGATCCAAATTTTATCGCCCGCTGTTTTTACAAAAATATCGCAAAAGTGCGTCCCTGCGACGTTTTTTATACTCACGGGTTCGCTTCGGACGCGCACGAAAGGCTCATTTTCGTAAAATTCCCGCAGTACCGCCTCAGCATCCACGCTCTTTTGCAGTACGCCAAACGCGCTAACCAGCATTCCGCGCGTAATCGGCAGCAAATTCGGCACGAAAAGCGTGCTAAATTCGCCGCCTTTTAAAATTTGTAGCTGCTCTTTGATCTCGTCTGCATGGCGATGCGAGATCGGCGAGTAGGCGCCCGCGTTTTCGTTTACGCTTACGAAATGGCTGCTCGTTTTAAGAGCCTTGCCCGCGCCGCTTACTCCGCTTTTTGCGTCGATAAATACGCCGGTATCTGGATCGAGCAATCGCACGAACGGCGCGAGCGCCAAAATGGAGCAGGTGGGGTAGCAGCCTGGATTTGCAGTAAGTCGCGCCGTGCGGATCTTTTCTCGATTTAGCTCGGGTAGCCCGTAAACGGCGTGGGCTAAATTACGAGGATCTAAATGCGTGGTGTAATTTTTCTCGTAAAGCTCGCGACTTAGGCGGTAATCAGCCGATAGATCGACTACCTTGACGCTTTTAAATTTTAAAATTTCGCGAGCAAATTCCATCGCTTTTTCATGCGGCAACGCCAAAAAAATAAGATCGCATCTTTGCGCCGCAACGCGAGCATCCGCGGCTTCTACGCGCATCTGCAAAACCCCGCGAAGTTGCGGGAAAATTTCGCTTATCTCGCCCTGCGTCGAAGCACCCAAATATGAAATTTCAAAGCCCGGATGAGAAAGTAAAATTTTAATCAGTTCAAGCCCCGTATAGCCGCTAACGCCGATGATGCCTACTTTTTTCACGCTAATTCTCAAATTTAATCGGCTTGTATTCGACGCTTAGAATTTCTACGTCGCGGGTACCCGATGGAAGCTGAAGCACCACCTCATCGCCTTCGGCTTTGCCTAAAAGCTGGCGCGCAAGCGGCGTATTGATATTGATGAGATGCCTTGAAATATCGGCCTCGCTAAGGCCTACGATCGTGTAAACCTCCTCCCGCTCGGTCTCCACGTCCATAAAGGTAACGGTGGAGCCGAATTTTACGCGGTCGTGCTCGTAGGTCGAGGGGTCGATGATCTTTGAGCGAGAGACGATGTCGCTAAGCTCGGCGATGCGCGATAGCAGAAACGCCTGCTCTTCGCGCGCCGCGTGGTACTCGGCGTTTTCTTTCAGATCGCCGTGTCCGCGCGCGATGTCGATCTGCTGCACGATGTGAGGCAGCTTCACGCTCTGAAGCTCTTTGAGCTCGGAGGTGATCTTTTCATATCCGTAAAGCGTCATTGGTTCTGTCGTCATAATCTTCCTTTCTTTTTATCAAATTATATAAGCTTTAGCCTTAAAATTTTAGCTCGCAGGCTGCGTTAAAATTTTTGCCACGTTTTCGCTGGAGCCGAATTTCAGATAATCTCGCAGCTTTTCGCTCGCAAGTTTAAATTTAGCGGCGTCGCAGCGCTCATATGCGGCGAGTAGGTTTTGCGCGCTTACTTCGCCTTGCAAAAGCTCCTCGTGCAGCGGCTCCTCGCCCAAAAAATCAAAAATAATATTTGCAAGCCCCACATGCTTTAGCTTTACGAGCTTTCGCGCGAGCCAAACGTCAAACGCGCGAGCCTTGTAGCACAGCACGAACGGAGTGCCGATGAGCGCCGCCTCAAGCGTCGCCGTACCCGAGCAGATGAAGGCAAAATCGCAATCTTTAAGCGTGGCGGGAGTATCGTTTGCGATGCTAAAGCCGTCCAGAGGCCCGTAAATTTCATCTCTTTGATCCATCAGATGCGGCGGGATTATCAGAGCTCGCTCGCTATTTTCAAATTTAGGCGCAAGTGCTCTAAAAATCGGCATCAGCCTTGAAATTTCAGCTCTGCGAGAGCCCGGCATAAAGGCGATCTTGCCCCGTTTTTCGTAGCTTGTTTTTTGAAATTTTATCTCATCAAGCAGCGGATGCCCCACGAAAGAGTACTTTGCGGTTTTGGCGCTTTGCTTGCTTGGGCGCGCGACATCCTCTTTCGGCGCCGCGTCTTTATCTTTTGTTTCTTGTAGTGCAGAGTCTTTGCTCTCCGCTTCTTGCGGCACAGCGCTTTTATCTACCTCGTAGTCCGTGCCGAAAAATTTCGCCTCAAAAGGCCAAATGGAGAGCAGATTATCGCAAAATTTTTTCAGCTTCTCCGCTCTGTGCGGCTTCCACGCCCAAACCTGCGGCAGGATATAATATAAAATTTCCGCGCGCGCGCCGCTTTCTTTGATCGCGCGAGCAAGCGGCAAATTAAACGCGGGCGAGTCGATCAAAAGCACGCGGTCGCACTCCGCCGCAAGCCGCGTCATCTGCGCCATCGCGCGCTTGGCTTTTAAAATTAACGGCAGAATTTCAACAAAGCCCATCGCCGAAAACTCGCTGCTTTTGTATATCGGCGAGCCCAGCTTTTCATCGAAAATTCCGCAAATCTCGCAAGCGAGATCGAGCTTTTTAAGATGCGCTAGAACCTCTTTAAAATGCAGATTCGCCGAGGGTTCTAGGCAAGAGATTAGGTATTTCAAATTTAGCCTTTTAAATTTTTGTTAATTATAGCAAAATGTGCTAAAATTAAGCCGACAAAGGATTTAAGATGATAAATTTTAAAATTTTAGCGTTATGCGGCGCGTTCGCGATGTTGCTGGGCGGTTGCGGTGCGGCTAAATACCAAAAGCATCAAGTCACCGAGGATCCCGCAGTAACGGCGCGTTTTGAGGCGCTTAGTAAGCTAGGCTCGCCCGCACTCGTCGCTAAAGCCGCAGCTAGCGAGATCGCAGCAGACATAGGCGGCGCCAAGCCCCACGTTAAGGTCGCGCAGTTTGCCTTCCTCGAAGAAATTAGCGCACAAGGAAGCGATCTGATCTATGCCTACTCGCTAAGCCCTGGCTGGGCGAGCCTGAAAAGCTCCGATCGGCAAAAATATCTCAAATTGCTAACCAAGGATATTACCGAAAATGACTGCAACGCACCTAGTACGCGAGCTTTATTGCGAAGCGGAGTGCGTGAAGTGCACCGATTTTTCTACGATTATCCAAGCTCGCACCTACTTGATTCGCAGGTGAGCGAGGAGATATGCCGCAAAGCAGGGTTATAGATAAGTCTAGCATAATTTTATGCCGCAGATTTGCATAGGTGCGAAAATTTAAAAGGCGAAATTTTGTGGCGAGTTGCGGAGTGTGGTCGCAAAATTTAATTTAAGAAATTTCGAAAGTGAAATTTAGGCGATGAAATTGCGTGTCAGGCTATAAAAAGCTATAAAAATTTGTAGCGAAAAAAGATAAAATTTCGTAGCAAAAAGGCGGAATTTTTCTATGAATTTTGCGATTTAAGTTTGCATGGAATTTTATTGAAAAATTTGGCGCGACGGAATTTTATGCCACGCAAGCTAAATAGCAATTTTTGCATAGCAAAGAATTAAGCGCTAAAATTTTACAGACAGAATTCCGCTCTGATAGGTCTGTCATGAAATTTTAGCTAAAGAGAGAATATGAAAGAAATTTTAATCACCAACGACGACGGATTCGAAGCGCGCGGACTTTTGGAACTCGCAAGCGCGCTAAGAGGGGTCGCAAACGTCACTATCGTAGCGCCGAGCTCGGAGAAATCGGCCTGCTCGCACTCGCTTACTCTTACCCGTCCGCTTAGATTTATCAAGCTCGACGACGGATTTTTCAAACTCGATGACGCTACGCCCGCAGACTGCGTGTATTTGGCACTCCGCGCGCTGTATAACCGCAAGCCCGATCTTGTGATAAGCGGCATAAATCACGGCGCCAACGTCGCGGAGGACGTAACCTATTCGGGCACTTGCGGAGGCGCGATGGAGGGGGTTTTGCAAGGCATTCCCGCACTTGCGGTGAGCCAGTTTTACGTCGCGGATTCGCTGCAGCGATACGGATTTGATCTCGCGTGCGAGCTCACGGTTGATCTAGTGAGAAAAATTTTCAAAAACGGCTTTCCGCTGCCGCCGAAGCAGTTTTTAAATTTAAATGTCCCTGCCGTCTCAAAGCAGGATTTTAAGGGGCTTTCGGTTGCGCCCTGCGGCGAGAAGCTCTACGATACCGACGCGCAGCTAAATCGCAATCCGCGCGGAATGGAGTATTATTGGCTCGGCAAATCCACGTTCGACTTTGATGCGAGTAGGAACGAAAACAGCGACATTTCGGCACTTTTTGAGGGGCGAGCGACGTTAAGTCCGATCAAGCTAAATTTAACCGCGCACGAGCAGATGAGCGCGCTAGAAAGGTGGATGAAAAACGATGAGTGAAGTTGTAGTAGACCGCTTTTCGCGCTCGCGCCTACTTTTCGGCGAGGATTTTGCAAGGCTTCAAAGCGCTAAAATTTTAATCTGCGGCTGCGGTGGTGTGGGCGGAGCGGCGATAGAGGCGCTGTACCGCAGCGGCGCGGCAAATCTAAGCGTGATCGATTGCGATCGCTTCGAGATCACTAATCAAAACCGCCAGCTTGGAAGCGAGCACGTAGGCGAGCTAAAATGCGAGGTTTTTGCGCGCAAATTTAAAGGCATAACGCCGATCGTCGCTAGGATCGATGAGGAATTTTTGTCTAAATTTAATCTAGCACAATTTGATTTCGTAATCGATGCGATCGACGACGTGCCCGCTAAAATCGCTCTTGCGCTGCGCTGTAGCGAGGCGGGCGTAGGATTTGTAAGCTCGATGGGCGGCGCAAAGAGGCTCGATCCCGCTAAAATCGAAATCCGCTCAATCTGGCAGACGCAAGGCGATCCGCTCGCGCGCAAGATCAGATATGAGCTGCGAAAACGCGGCTTTGCGGGCGATTTTGACGTCGTCTGCTCTAGCGAGCCGCCACGCGTCAAATCGATGGGTAGCTTCATGGGCGTGACCGCGAGCTTCGGGCTTTTCATCGCAAGCTACGTCGTGCGCAGGCTGATAGGCGAGCAGGCTTAACGCTTAAATTTCATAGCGCTTCGGCGCATGGCTCCGCCTAGTCGTGCTTGGCGGTTAAATTTTATATATTTTGAGCTTTTGATCTGAGCGCGCTTTGCATGTGGTACGGCGCGGCCGGTGCTTTGCGGCGCGCGATGCGGTTAAAATTCAAAAGCGGCGAAAGCGGAATTTTCCAGACGACGAAGATAAAATTTGCTCGGCGCGAAGGTGAAATTTCATTGCTGCGAAGGATAAAATTTTATCCGCAAAGATCGGCGCAGGCTTGCGTGCGAGATGAAATTTAAGGACCACGCGAGCTACGCACGTAGGTCAATCTATACGGCGCGGGTTATTTTAGCGGGCGCCAGATAGCGGCCTAGGATTAAAATTTAAATACGTGGATCGCAAGCTTGCTCGTGAGCGAAATTTTGATTGAATTAAGTTCGCGCAGCTATCCTATGCGGCGTGTTTCATAGTGATGAGGCTTGAAATTTTATCGCGACTTTACGCTTTCCGATGCAAAAAGAGGCGTGCTCAGGCAAGCAAAACCAAATTAGCGCGCATCGGTCGCCGCGTAGCGCCTAAATAAGCGTAAAGTGTAAGCAAGGCTCAAGCAAACGCAGCGGCAAGCTTACTTCTAAATTCCATTTTTTACCGCTCGCAAAAAGCGGAATTTAGAAATTTAATTTAAAGGAGCAGCGATGAATGAAATTTTTACACGCACGAGCGTGCGGAATTTTACCGAAAAAATGCCGAGCGACGATCAGATCGAGCTCGTGCTAAAAGCCGCGATGCAAGCCCCTAGCGCGGGCAACCAACGCTCATGGGAGTTTTACGTAGTGCGCGATCGCACCGCGCTTACGCTACTTAGCAGCGTCGGCACCTACGGCGGCTGCACGAAAGACGCGCCGCTTGCGATCGTGGTCTGCACGCGCAAAAGTGGCTTAAAATTCCAGCCCTACGCTCGCTACGACTGCGCTTGTGCAGCAGAAAATCTCTGGCTGGCGGCGCACCATTTGGGGCTTGGCACCACGTGGCTAGGTGTAGCGCCCGATATTTACGCGATGGAGCGTGTAAGAGAAATTTTGGATCTGCCTGGGCATTTGGAGGCGTTTTGCATTATGCCTTTGGGCTTTCCGTCTCGCGTCACAAAGGCGCACTCGCGCTTTGAGCCCGCTAAAATTCACTTCGTAGGCTAGATATGTTTATTTCGCAGAGTAAAATCGACGATCTAATCGCTAGCGACGGCGCGTTTTTGGACCTTACGACCGAGCTTTTGCAAGACTTCGTGGATTTAAACGCGCCCGCGCGGCTTTCGATCGTAACGAGGCAGGATCTGATCTTTAGCGGTGGAGGAATCGCGCGGGAAGTAGCGGCGCGCTTTGGTTGCGAGACGCAGCGGCTAGCGCGCGAGGGAAGCGCATTTTGCGCAGGAGATGAAATTTTTAGCGCGCAAGGAAGCTTCGAGAGCCTCCATAAGGCTTGGAAGATCGTTCAGATCGTGTTTGAGTACTCCTGCAAAATTTCAACTTACGCGCACGAGATGGTTGCGCTGATGCGAGAGGCGAATCCGCGCTGCGTGCTGGGTGCGACGCGCAAGAGTTTTCCTTTTGCGAAGGAGCTTTGCGTAAATGCGCTGATCGTGGGTGGCGGAACGATGCACCGCCTGGGGCTGCACGATAGTATCCTATTTTTTTCAAATCACATTCGCGCGTTTGCGAGCTTTAGCGAGTTTTGCGCGCAGGTCGCTAAATTTAAAGAGCGCGCACCCGAGCGAAAGATCATGATCGAAGTAGCGAGCGAGCGCGAATTTAGCGAGCTCTTAGGCTACGCACCCGATGCGATAATGTGCGATAAGATGAGCCCTGGCGAGCTTAGAGCTTGTGTTTTGAGGCGAGATGAGACGGCGCCGCAGATTAAAATTTGCGCTGCGGGTGGCATAAATAAAAATAACTGCGCAGAGTTTGCGGCTACCGGCGCGGACGTGCTCGTAAGCTCGGCGGTTTGGAATCAGGGCGTGTGCGATTTGAGCGGAAAGATAGAATTTATCTAAATATTAAATTTTAATTATAATGCGGGCTGTGCGCCTTAGATCCGCAAAAAAGCGGGATTTATTAATAAATAAGAGTATATTTTGTAGAATTCTTAAAATTTCAAAAAAGGATTTTCATGAAAAAAATTGCTTTTATTTTAGCGCTTGCGGCAAGCGTTTCGTTCTGCGCGGATCAGCCGATAATCGCAGCCGGCGGCGGATACAAAAAGCCTGTCTCGGCCGTGATCGAAAATTTGAAAAAAGAGGGCATGGATGTGGCGGGATCGTTTGCCAACCTCGGCCAGCTCGTCATTCAATCGCGCGAGAATAAAATTTCATTCATCGTGGGCGACGAGGCGTTTTTGAAAAAAAGCGATCTAAATATCACTAAATTTGAACGCGTCGGGCGCGGCACGCTTGTTTTAGTAACGCCGAAAAATATCAAAATAAACGATGTCTCCGAGATCGAAAAGTTCGATAAAATCGCGATGCCAGATCCTAAAAAGGCGATTTACGGTATCAGAATGAACGAGTTTTTACAAAACGCCAAGATGGATGGGGTAAAAGATAAAATTTTAGCCGTCGCGGACGTGCCGCAGGTAGTCGCATACGTCATCAACGGCGAGGTGCAGGCGGGCTTTATCAACAGCACCGAAGCGGTCGCCAAAAAAGATGAGTTCGGCTCGATCATCTACATCGACGAGAGCCTCTACAGCCCCGCATACATCGGCATCGCAATGCTTAGCGCGTGCGGCGAGCAGGCGCTTTGCGAAAAGGTGATGAAGGAGTTTAAATCGGACCGCTCAAAAGAGATTTTTTCAAAATTCGGTCTTAAATGAGCAACATCGCTTGGATCGCGCATCCTTTGCTTTTAAGCGTCAAAGCCCTATTTTGCAGCTTTTTGCTGCTGATTACGGCAGGGCTTGCGATTGCGTATTTTTTAGCTTTCAGCAAAGCCAAATTTAAAAAGATCGTCGAAATTTTGGTAATTTTTCCGCTTATCTTCCCGCCGATCGCGACGGGATTTATGCTTCTTTACATCTTCGAAAAGAGCGGATTTATCGGCTCTGCGTTGAATTTAGACATCGTTTTTAACTTTTCTTCATTGGTAATCGCCGCATTTTTGGTGGGGCTGCCGCTGTTTGTAAAGCCGGTGTGCGCGAGCTTTGAGCTCTTTCCTAAAAGCCTAATCGAAGCCGCGCAAATTTTAGGTAAAAACAGAGCTCAAATTTTTCTCCTCGTCATCCTTCCAAGCTCGCTTAAAACGCTCAGCTCCGCGCTCATTTTAGCGCTCTCGCGCGGGCTTGGCGAAGTGGGCATCACGCTGATGCTGGGCGGAAACATCGTTGGTAAAACCGACACGCTAAGCCTTGCGATCATGGGTGCCGTGTATGACGGAGAAAACGAGCGGGCGCTGATTTTAAGCGTTTTGCTCGTAATTTTTAGCTTGATTTTATTCTTCGTGATAAGTCTTTTAGATAAAAAGCGAAATTTATCTAAATAAGAAAAATTATTTTTTAAGTATTTTTGGATAAAATTGCACTCACATTTCATTTTAAAGGATTTATCATGAAGAAATTTCTAATTTCATCAATTTTAGTCGCAAGCGCCTTGATCGCTCACGAGCACGGCGATATGCAAAATTTCGACCCTAAGACCGGCAAGCACCTCGTCATTGCGATGGAGCAACTAGGCGAGAAGGGCAACGTAACCGTCGGCGAGGTCGTAGCGGTCGAGACGAACTACGGCGTGGCGTTTTTCCCGAATTTAAAGGGTCTTACTAGCGGCGTGCACGGCTTTCACGTGCATCAAAACGCCGACTGCGGCGCGACCGAGAAGGGCTTAGGCATGAAAGCTGGCGGTCACTGGGATCCGAACGATACCAAAAAGCACTCGTTCGCTTGGGACGATAGCGGCCACAAGGGCGATCTGCCTGCACTTTTCGTGGATGCTGAGGGTAATGCGGTCTATCCGGTGCTAGCTCCGAAGATCAAGAGCCTAGATGAGCTAAAGGGCCACTCGCTGATGGTTCACGTAGGCGGCGATAACCACAGCGACCATCCGAAACCGCTCGGTGGCGGCGGCGCTAGAATGGTCTGCGGCGTTATAAAATAAGCCTCGTTGCGGATAAAATTTAATCATCCGCAATTTCTAAATTTACTCGCCCGCGGTTAAATTTACGCGACGAAATTTCGCCGTTCGCAGCGCCGAGATACGCCCGCTCTGCCGTTAAATTTAAACGCGGCGGGCTTTAATACAACCTATGCAGCGCAAAATTTATGTTAAATTTACGCGCTGCACACCTCTTGCCTTCCGCTTAAAATTTTAAAATTTAGCCTTGTTTGTGCGCATTGCGCTTCCGCTTTGTTTTTGTCGCAGAGGCGTAAAATTTTCTAAATTTAAATCAAAGCTTTAAATTTACGACGCCTAGCTATTTTGACGGTGTAGCTTTACTTAACTTTTTCTTCACGACTTTTTCCTACAATTATGCCAACTTTCACAAAGGAGAGAGAATGAAAAAGATTGTTTTAGCAAGCGTTTTAGTCGCGGGCGTGCTGTTCGCCGCAGATTTTAGCTCGAGCACTCCCGAGCAGATCAATGCCGCAGTCGCGGGCGCTGATGCCAAGAGCTTAAGCGAAGCGGCGTTTGAGATCGATAAGCGCGCGGGCGAGCTAAGAGCGCAGGCAAGGGATCTCAAGCGCGGATTTAAGACCGAGTTTAAAAAGAAGCTAGACGCTATGAGCGTCGAGGATCGCGAGAAATTCCTAGACGAGTTTAGAAAAAACTATAACGCCCAGGCGGGCAAGCTAAGCGTTGAGCAAGCAGATAGGCTCGATATCGAGCTTAAAGATCGCGGCAATTTCGGCAAATTTAAAAGGCCCGCTCACGGGTTTGGTCCGCATAGATCGCAGGTGGCTCCCGGCGAATGCGGCCATATGCCGCATAAAGGAATGGGCGGCGGCGCGGGTCTGGCAATGCCGCCAAGAGGCGAGATGCCGTGCAACCAAAACGCGGGCGCTACTGTGTGCCCTATGGCACAATAGTGCCGCTTACGCGCAAGCTACGTAGTTCCGCGCAGCACTTGCGCGGAATTTTGTTTTATCGAAACACGGCGCGAGAATTTTAGAATTTTAGCTTGAAATTTATGCGGCGTAGCGCCGATGAAATTTCGCAAAACCTTATCGGCGCAGGCGAGGTTTTGAAATTCTGTGCCGCGAAATTTTATATCGCGAAATTTAGAATTTCATAGCGGCAAAATTTTAAAGCCCAGTGTTTTGCCTGTAAATTTTAAAATTCCGCGGCGCGAAAATTTTATATCGTAAAATTTTAGCCTCTTGCGCCGCTTGGCGCACTGCGCAAATTAATTGCTAGGTGAGCAATCTAAATTTACGAAGCGTGCTCTTGAGCCAAGACGCATCGTTTTCGCCATGATAAAATTTTGCCGTGAAATTTCGCAATTAAATTTTACGTGAAATTTCACAGGGTATAATTTCAAAAATTCTACGCAAGGAAATGAACTATGGCAAGGGTTTTGATCGTCGAGGACGAGAGGATGCTGCTAGATATGATGTGCACCTATATGCGCGGCGCGGGGCACGAGGTCAGCGGTAGTAAAAGCTACGACGAGGCGCTCTCTTTAGCGTACGAAAAGAGCTTCGATCTATGGATCTTCGACGTCAAAATCATCGGCGGCAGCGGCTTTGCGCTACTTCGCGAGCTGCGCGAGGCGGGGCGCGGCGCACCGTGCATTTTCACGACGTCGCTAAATACTCTGCAAGACATCGAAAGCGGCTTTAGAAGCGGCTGCGACGACTACCTCAAAAAGTCCTTCGAGCTAAAAGAGCTAGCCCTGCGCGCGGATAATCTATTAAAGCGCACCTTCGTCCACAACGCCGCCAGACGCGAAAATATCGGCAGAGGTTTTAGCTTCGATATGGCTCAGCGCGCGCTATATTATGCAGATAGGCTCGTGCCGATGCCGCAAAAGCAGGCGCGGCTTCTTGCTCTGCTTCTAAAAAACCGCGATAAGCTCCTTAGCAAAGATGAAATTTTCGCCGCGCTATGGGACTACGACGAAAGTCCGAGCGAGCTTAGCCTGCGTGTTTATATCGCTGAGCTGCGAAAAATTTTGGGCAAGGATCGCATCATAAACGCTTCCAAGCTCGGCTACAAATATCTTTAAGAGCGCGCCGTGTCCAAAATGCGTCAAATTCTACCTATTTTTTTGCTCTATACGCTTACCAGCGTCTTGTTTTTGGCGCTGGTAAGCAGCGTATTTTACGAGCGGGAGAAGTTTTTTATCGCGGATCGCGATGCCTTTGCGATCAGAGATTTCAAGCACGGCTTAGAGGCTAAGCTCGCACGCGGCGGACGCCTAAAAGAGAGCGATTTCGACGCCATGCAGGCATACGCGGCGGATCTGAATAGCAGCGATGAGATCGCGCGGGATTTTGAGCCGAAGGATGACGCACCGCGCGTGTATATGGAGGGGTCTGGCAGGATCGAGCAGTTTAATCTCACTGCCAAGGACGGCACGGAGTATTACGTGGCGATCAAAACGGAGGCGCTTGAGGGCAAGCTAGCGGCGCTGAAGCTTAAAATTTTAGCCGCGAGCGCGCTTGTTTTGGCGCTTATTTTGCTGATCGCGTATTTTATCATCCGCCTTTCGCTGCGCCCACTTTACGAAAAGATCGAGTTTCTTGACGGCTTCATCCGCGACACGACGCACGAGATAAAAACCCCGCTTAGCGTGATTTTGATGAGTATCGAGCTTTTCGATACCGAGCCGAAAAAATATCTGGGCAATATCAAGGCGGGCGCAAATACGATAAACGCGCTGTTTGAGGATCTAACCGCGCTAAGCTTAAACAAAAGCGGCAGCGGGCGAGAGGTAAATTTAGGCGAGCTGCTGCAAAGCCGCATAGAGTATTTCGGCGTCTCTGCGGAGCAAAAGCGCATAAGCTTAAGCGCCGATCTGCGCCCGGTAGCCTTTTGCGCGGATGAGTTTAAGCTGCGAAAGATCATCGATAATCTGCTTGGCAATGCGATAAAATATTGTGATGAGCTCGGCTGCGTCGAGGTGAGCCTGCGCGAGCGTTCGCTTCGCATCAAAAACAGCGGCGCGGGCATAGCGCGGCAAAATTTGCCGCATATTTTCGAGCTTTACACCCGCTTTGACGAACGTAACGGCGGCTTTGGCATCGGGCTTTTTATCGTGAAAAAATACTGCGACGAGCTTGGGCTTAAAATTTCGTGCAGAAGCGAGCCTAGCGAGACGGAGTTTCGGCTGGAATTTTAACTTTACCCAAATGAAATTCTGCGCGAACGAAATTTTAGCAGGCGGGCTTGCTAGGCTTAACCGCGCGGGTTTTAAATTTAGCTAGCGATTCCGTCCGTCAAAATTTGCGCCAGATTATAATTTGACGGCGGAATTTACGCATGCAATTCGGTCGCGTCCGCAAAATTTCGCCGATCAGTTTGCAAAATACGCAGCTAAAATTCTATAAAATTCCGTGGAATTCTATGTGAACTCAGGCAAGATCGCGGCGGCTACGGATATAATTTAACGGCGGTGCAGATAAAACCGCGCGCGACAATCGGCAAAATTTCGTGAAAATTTCGCGGCGCGCGTTAAGTTCGCCCCTGCCCTGCTATCTCATACATGCCGTATTCATAGCCCGCACAAAAGGCGCGCATTTTGGGTTTTGATACTCGAACGGAAGCTATCCCTCCTCCCATTCTTGCCGCTCGGCGAGTTGGCGCGGACTACACGCGGATAAATTTTAAAATTTAGACAAGCTCCGCCCCGCCGAAGTAGAGTAGAGCTTGTCTAAAACGGGCAACGCAGCTATTTTAAGCGCATAGCCGCCCTTTAAAACGCACGCCGATCCTTTTTAAAACGTGCGGCAAATTTTAAAATTTACGCGGGGTTAAAGAGCAAACGAGACAAAAGAGGCTAAATTTGATCATCTCTTGCTGGGCGCTCCTACGACCTTCGCGCTATCTGCCACCTGCTTAAATTTTATAATTTCCCGCCTAGCGGTCAGTAAACGATCGGTTTAGCTCCGAGCCTTGCTTCGCCGTGATACATCCCTAGCTTATCTTTCGTCCACGCAAAGCCTGTGTGTGCGTGCTTATCGATAAAGATGCCGCCGAGTCCTTTGCCTATTCCCGTATTATGCGGGTGCTTTTACAAGATGTTACAGTAGGCTACGCTTAAATCAATGCTGCGGCTGTCCGTGTTTAGCCCGGATCACGAATATCTTGCCGCAATCTCCTTTTGCCCTAAAATTTGCACGATCTCGTCTAAGCTTAAAATTTTGCCGTGCGAGTCAAAGCCTACGTTTAGTATGCGCCCCTCTAGGCTGGAAGCGCGGTCGTGCAAGTGTCCGTGAAGCATAAAAGAGCCTCGCGAGGCGTAGTTGTGCTCCTCTATGGGATAGTGAAACATACAGATGCTGATACCCGTTTTGCCGTCCTTTATTGCGCCCGCGCCGCCGTCAAAATTTAGCTCCTTGTAGTGCAGGATATCGCTAAAAATAGGATTTCCGTCGTCTTTTAGCTCGCGTAGCAGCGCTACTTTGTTTTGGCTAATGAGCGTATCGTGGTTGCCTAAAATCAGCACATGCGAGCCGTTTAGCCTGCGCGCTACGCTTTTTAGATCCTTTAATTTATTACAAAATGCAAAATCGCCCAGATCATAAACCGTATCCTCGGGCCCCACTACGGCATTCCAGAGCTCTATTAGCTTTTCATTCATCTCGTTTACGTCGTTAAAATCCCTAAATTTAGGGCAGTATTTCATAATATTGCCGTGATAAAAATGCAAATCAGAGGTAAAAAATATCATCATTTTTCCTTTAAATTTTAATCGCCGCATCAAATTTGAGCTTTACGTAAATTTACGCGGCGCCAAATATTCGCACGATAATCGTTAAACTTTTTCTAAAAATTCTTTTATAAAGCCTAGCTTGCCCTGCTCGTCAAGGGATCTGAATTCTCGCTCGTTTGCTTTAATGTGATCGATCAAGGGGTGAAATTCCTCATCGAGCTTGGTTTTATCCAGTTTACCGGAAAGCGCCTCGTTTTTACTACGAGCAAAAAATTTATTCACGAGATAATAAGGCGTTTTCATCTTAAAGCAAAAATCGTTTTGGCTTGGGATATACACCATAAAGCCCTCGAATTTTGCCTCTTTGACTATATTTTTAAGCTCCGAAAAGCTCGCTTTTAGATACTGCTCGCCCTCTTTATAAAAAGGTCTTTTTAGCACTCCGGCGGTACTTGCGGCGATTTTATCCAGCTCAAATTCGCTCTCTTGCGCGCCGGTTTTAGCGTCGATAAGCCCGATAAAGGTCTCGCCTAGCTCCTCTTCTACGATGTGCGGATCGCTCTCGTCGGTGATCTCAAATAAAAAAGTTTTATTTGGATAGCGTTTGAAAATCTCTTCAAATTTACAGCAGTGCTCGCGCGCCATCTGCGCAAATCTACTATCGGTCGATCCCGTCGTGGAGTAGATGACGCGGCGGTTAAAGCTCGCGCCGCTTTCGTGGGCATCTACGTAGGTGCAACACCCCAAAAAGCCGTTTACCTTTCGCACGGCAAGCACGGGCGTATCGTCTGTGATATCGATAGGATAAAGGCTTTTGTGCGAGGTAAATTCCGAGTAGTTATAGATCTTTTTAAACGGACGCACGATGATATTTAGATCATCGTCCATTATGAGCCCGCGCATCTCGAGCAACGCCTTATCCCAATCGGCTTTGAAAAAGACGCGTTTTGAGTATTTGTAGGTGCGAAGCTCGGGATAAAGCTCGCTTTGACGCGCGCTCCAAAGCCTTTTATCCTGCGTAGCGGCGATATATTTTTTCGTTACGTAGGTATTTTGCGCCGCATCAAAGGGCAGATCGCGCCTGTTTAGAGCCGCCGCGTCTTTGATCTTTTGCGCTACGCTTTCGCTCATAGGATTAACGGGCGGGATCAAAATTTCGCCCTCTATTTTGTTGTTTGCGACCTTGATAAACATCGCTATTACGGTATCTTCATCGACGCCGTGCTCGGAGGCGAAGAAATTTTGCATTCTAAAGCATTCAAAAATAAATCCATTTTGGGCGGCTTGCTCTTTTAGGCCTAGCAGCTCTTTGGTGCGCGCGCTCACGTTGCTAAGCACGATAAGAACGTCTTTATCTTTGTTTTCCAGAGCAAATTTATACGCCTGCTTTATCTCGCGGGCGACCTTGCGCTTTGCGTCCTCCAAAAGCTTCGGCGACCAAGTATAAACCCCTGCCTCATCGGTTAGAAACATATCGTTTTCCAGATGATAAATTTGCGCCTGCGGGTATTCGTTTTGAAATTCTTTAATTTTCTCTTTTGCGAAAGTCGTTTTACCAGAGCCCGCATGTCCGCGAACCACTATAAATTTTCTCATTTTACCGCCTTGATTTTATGTGGCGATATTCTACCTGAAATTTGTATATTTCGCTATCGTGTACAAAATTTTAGGCAAAAGTTAAATACGAATGAAAGTAAATTAAGACAACCGAAGTTTTATTGCCTGCGATAAAATTTAGTATGTAAATTTTTAAATTTAACTCGTATTGTAAAAATTAAATTTACGTTATTTTTTTGGCAAAATAGGTCTATTGGGTTTTAATGTGACATAAAGGCGAGAATTTAGTGACTGAATGTAGCTCGTTAGTTTAAAAAAAAGCAAAGCGCTCGCCAAAACCGTCGCAAATTTACCTCAATCTTCTATCTCAAAGTAGTAAGAAATAGGCAAAATTCGACCCTTTTTGTCGATAAACACGTTTTTGTAGTCTATTTTGGCGGCCGTCACGTCGCCCTCAAAAACAGATATGTCGTCAAATATCGGTTCTATGGCGACCTTGCCGTCTATGTCTAGGCAACCGCTTTTTCTATTTACCCTGAAATTTAACATTCCGCCGTAAAACTCGTCAAATATATAGTCGAATTTTTGTGGCTCAAAGATAAATTTACCACTTTTATCTATGATACCCCACAGCTCGCCGACCCTTACCACGGCACGTTTTTCTTTAAATTTATTTACTTCGTCAAAACGTGGCTCTATCGCGAAATTTCCGCTTTTGTCTATGAAGCCCCATTTGCCGCCCGATTTTACGGCCGCTAGCCCTTCGCTAAAGAGCGACGCTAATTCAAATTTAGGCTCTATAACGACGTTTGCGTCCTTGTCCACAAAGCCGTAAAGTCCGTTAAATTTTACGGATGCTAAGCCTTCTGTAAACTTTAATGGGTAGTTGAAATTTAGCTTTGAAACGGTAGCGCCGCTTTTGTCTATCACGCTCCATTTATCGCCGATGCGCACCGAGGCTAGTCCATCGGAAAACGACCTTGCCTCGTCGTAGCGCGGAGGAATGATTGTTTTGCCGTTTTTATCCACGTAACCGTATTTCATCCTGCCGTATTTCATCTCACCCACGACTATCGCGCCATCTCTGAAGGCTATACCCATATCGTCAAATTTGGGTTCTACTACGACCTTACCTGTTTTATCTATGAGGCCGAATTTACCGTTTTTGGCGATGCCCGCTAGCCCCTCGGTAAAGCTAGTTTTAAAGTCCGTACCGGGCGCCAAACGTAAGGCAAGTCTGCCGTTTTCGTCCATAAAAAAGGTCTGTTCGCCTATAAAAACCACGCAAAGACCGTCAGAAAAGGTTCCCGTGACCATAAAATTTTTACCTACGGCTTTTATGTTGCCGTCTTTATCCGCGGCATTGCCGTCCGCAAAAACCAGCCCGTAGTCCGCTAGCTCACCCTGCCCGATTATCTTAGCTTCAAGACCGAGCAAGCCTAAGAGAAGTACCGCTAAAATTTTTTTCATTTTTGCCCTTTTTGTAAATTTGAGGCTAATTTATCCCGCCCAGCAGCTCTTGCGTCTGCTCGAAGCTAAATCCCTCTTCGGCGCCTTGCTTGAGGAAGTTATCTATAAATTCTTTTTTCGAGATGGCGAGGTCTAGCTCCTTGTCGCTGTCTCTTTGATACGAGCCGATGCGGTCGGTCATTTTGTTGGTCGTGCCGCCGGTGCTGGTCGCTGCGGCTAGGTTGCTGTTTTTATCCATTGCAACTGCGCCTGCTTTTTTGGTCGAGCCGTCCATGATCGAGGCGTCGAGTTCGTTAAATCCGTCGGCTGTAAATACCGCGCCCTTGCCCGCGTTGAAATTCGGATCGTCCTCAAGCACCATTATTGCCGCCGTTACGGCATCCATCGCGCTACCGCCTTTCTCAAGCACGGCTTGACCCGCCAAAAGCGCCTTTTTCATCGGCTCCTCACGGATTTTAAATTCCTCTTTGGTTAGATCAAGCCCGCTGGTGCCGCCGTGAATGACGATAACCGGGAAAAATTTCTCCTGCGCATTCGCAGCCGTTAGCCCGAGCAGGGCCAGACTCGCCGCCATAAAAACGGCCTTTGAGAGTGAAAAGTGCTTCATATCTCATCCTTTCGAAAAAATTGCAGAATTTCTAAGGAATGATATAACTTTGCGCTTTTCGTTTTGCTTAATCAAATGCGAATTTGGCTGGATCTAAATCTAATGCTTTGAGCTTAAAATTAAGCTTCCGTTGCCAAATTTAACGTGGTTTAATTTATGGCACAATCTTATGGATCGATTTAAATTTTATAATTTTGAGTTTGAGGGTTGGCAAAATTTAATTACCGCAGCTCGATAAATTTCAACCGCGCGTCATAAAATTTTAGCGCGGCCGTATTTTAAACGATGCTATGCGAGCAAGCAGGCTCAAACGCCAACCGGCTAGCAAAGCAGGTTTTAAATCAAAACGCCTCAAACTCGCCGTGCGCGATCATTTAGTGTTGCGTCGGAACCGACGCCAATATGTTTTGACGGCTCAATCGCAGCTTTTTTCTCCGCGGCAAAGGCGCGCCAGGTCGTATTTTAGCAGCACCAAGCCAAGGCCTAGCAAGAAAAGGTCTTTAAAGATAAAGCCGTCGATCTTGCCTAGCTGCGGCAGTAGGCTGAGCGTGCTCAGCGCCATGACGATCACGATGAGATCGCCCACGATGCCCGCCTTCGGCTTGAAAAAGCCCGCGATGAGCGAGAGATAGCCCACGGTCTCCACCACGCCCAAAAAATAGCTCGCGCCGACGTCCCCGAGCGCTGACGGCAAAAACGAAAGCCACGTCTGCGAAAAGAGCGGCTTTAAAGCCTCCACCTCGAACTCAAACCACTTGTAGTTGCCCATCACGGCAAGCACGATGATAACGAAAAGTCTGGCGAATATAATATCCGCGTCGCCTGCGACAAATTTTTTTACGATCCCTCATACGGCTCCTTTGTAAATTTTGTAACGGTATGATAGCGAGCTTGCGTGTAGGCTACGTGAAGGGGCGAAATTTCAAATTCCAAATTCCTCGGCTTCATAAAATTCTACGCCTCCACAAAATTTAGTGGCTCCACAAAATTTAAAATTCCATGCCGCGCGCCGTAAAATTTAAAGCGATCGCGGCAAAATTTCAAGGCGCGAAGTGGTGCGAGCTGCCGCGAAATTCCATAGAGCTTTGCGGCGTGCGCGGGCAAACTTCGGCGATGATATTGATCGAAACGCCCGTTTTAGCGGCAATCGCGTAGATTTTAGGCAAAAACTTCGGCGCGAAGCTGAACAAAATCTCGTACTCCTCGCCGCTTTGCAGCGCAGCCTCGCTAGGGCGGGCGATCCAGCGCGCACCCACGCCGCTAGCCTCCAACAGGCGGGGCAGATCCTGCGCGAGCCCGTCGCTAATGTCCATCGCCGCGCTGATGAGCTTCGCCGCCTTGTAAAAAAACTTATCGCGCAAAACGGGTCTGACGAAGCGCGAATTCTTTGAAATTTTTGCGCGCAGATCCTCGCGCAAGCGATATAAGCCACTACCCGGCACAGGATTTTCGCCTGCAGAGCTTTGCGACGTAGAATTTTTGCATGCGAGGCTTTGCGCCGTATAATTCGCTGCGGATTTTTGCGCCATAAAATTTCCGATAGAATTTCCTACGCTCAAATTTTGCGTCGTAAAATTTTGCTCAAAAAACTCCGCGTCCCGATTTTGCGTCGCGGAGCCCTGCAAGCCGTCATACGAAGCGTGAGTATCTAAATTTTGTGTTATAGAGCCCTGCGATACGCTGCACGCGGTGTAAGCATTCAAATCTTGCGTAGAATTTCCGTTATCAGGGCTCGGCGCAGAAATTTTGCCATCAAAGCTCTGCGTAGAAATTTCGTTGTCGAACTGCGTAGAAATTTTACCAGCAGAGTCGTCATAGCCGCCGCTTTGCAGCCCGCTATCTTGCGCCGTAGGGTTCTTGCGATCGTCTCCGCTCTGCGACACGGAATTTTCTACCGAAATTCCAGCGTCTAGGCTCTGCGGCTCGGCGCGCGCAGGTGAAATTTTATCGCCCGGTCTTCGCACCTCATCGCTTGGGTCTTGCAGCGACGAAATTTTATCGTTTCGGTTTTGCATCTGAGAGCTAGCGGGCGAAATTTCATCTCTTAAAAGCACCGCCAGATCGCGCCCGACGCCGCCTAGCTCGCCCGTATGCGCGATGAGATCGCCCACGCGCGCGCCGCTGCGAAACACTGGGCGCTTGCACTTGCCGATCAGGCTCACGCTAAGCGCGATGCGATCCGAGCCGATCGTGTCGCCGCCGATGATCCTTATGCCCCACTCGCGCGCCGTCTCGCTCACGCCCGCGCACAGCTCGTCGATCTCGCGCGTACCGATCTCGCGCGGCAGCGCAAGCCCTAGCAGAGCGTATTTGGCGCGCGCATTGGTCGCGATCATATCCGAAACGTTCACGAGCATCGCCTTTGCGCCGATCTCGCGCAGGCTCAGCCAGCCGCGGCGAAAGTGCACGCCCTCGACGAAAAGGTCCTTGCAATACGCTCGTTCGCCGATCACGGCGCAATCATCGCCGTTAAGTTTCGATCTAAATTTATCAAAAATATATCGCTCTTTATCCATACGCCCTCCGTTAAATTAGCGTTACGCGCAGCCGCGCGAAAGCTAAGAAACCCGAATTTGCTGGCCTTTGTTTAAATTTCGTCGCGCACGCGCAGCAGGAGTTCTACGCTCCGCTTTGCAAGATTATAGCGTAAATTTAGATTTTCGCCGCGCGAGTTTGGGTGCGGTTCGGTGCGGCTCGGTATAACTTGATGCGGACGAAGGCCTGCGATAAAACAGCGCCTGAGGCTATTTTTTGCTTGCGCCCGCCTGCGCGCACTCGCGCAGATGACGGCTCTTTAAACGGTGATTTGAAATTTTAAAATTTAGCCGTAGCCGCTGGCAAGATTAAATTTAAACGCTGCGTAAGCGTAGCAAAGATAGAATTTAGCGCTAAATTTAAAGCCGTAATGCGACATTCAAGCAAGGAGATAAAATGAACGATACGAAACCGAGCGAGCCGCTACTAATCATAAAAAGGGCGAGGCGTTTTTACGGACCTTTTTATGCGGTAGTTAAAATTTTGCAATTTTATATCGCCATTGTTTTTATAATGCTTGATAAACCTTATGCGCCTATCGTAGGCTGGGTGATGCTGATCGGGCTTTTTTACGCAGAGATTATCCCGAATTGCTTTAAATTTATTGCGTGCTATGATGATCGCATAGTCGTGAAATATTTTTTCTGGGAAAGAGATATTCCATTTGATGAAATCAAGTATTTTTGGGTATTTACATATTTTTTAGGGCACAATAAATTTTTTATTAAACTCAAATTTAGCTTTAAAAATTTGGTACTAAATATTTGCTCGATAGTTATACCGATGGATTATATAACAAAAGAGGATTTTGAAAAATTAAAAATTTTAATGAGTGATAAAAATATCGAATACATGGATTTTATCTGAGGAGCGAAAATGTGTTGCGATCGTAGTTATCAAACTATAAAAACAGGCGGGTTTTTTAATTTCGCCATGAAATTTCTTGTTGCAATATTTTTTGCGATTGTTCTATTCGGCTGCGACGGTAATGAATGCCACAACGAATACAATAATAAGGCGTTTTCTATTATAACTGATAATTTAAAGGATAAGGAAAATAGAGATTGGACGTGCGGGTCTATTGACAACCATGAATACTTTATAAATTTTTACGGACCTAGCAACGATGATTTAGAAACTTTATTAAAGAATGTAGCAGAAGCGGCACAAATTCCAAATGTCAAAATTACTATATCGGTTTATGAGAGATATTGGAAATGGGGCAGCAAAACTCCGCCACCATTTAGCAAGAATATATTAACCGTAAAATTAGACACAAAATCAAATTAAGGAAAATGAAATGCTGAAATTTACAAAGTGTTTCTTTTTGATAGTCGCCGCATTTATATTATTCGGCTGCGACGGTAGGGAATGTCGGAATCAGTATAACGACAAAGCAGAAGAAATAATATTTGAAGGAATAAGAGATTTAAATCATCTAGGCGGTTCTTGGTCTTGTGGAAAAATTACCGATAGATATGAGAGCATAGTAAACATTTATGGCGCTAGAGATGATGATATAAAGTTGCTCTTAAATAATTTTTCGAAAGTTACCGACATACCAAATGTTAAAATCACGATAAATGTTTATAGAGGCATAAGGTTGGCAAATAAAAATTTGCCGCCAAATGATGAGCTTCTATTAATCTTAAAATTAAATACGCAATTCAAATAAAGCAAAATAAAATTTCGGGCGGCGCAAACCGCCCGAAATACCGCGCTAAGCCCTTACTGCTCGTAAAAGCCGCTCGGTTTGGAGATCGTGTCGATGTAGATGTTTTTGGTCTGGGTGTAGTGATCTAGGATCATCTTGTGCGTTTCGCGACCGATGCCCGATTCTTTGTAGCCGCCAAACGGCGCGCCGGCGTGGATCTGGTTGTAGGTATTGACCCACACGCGACCCGTCTCAAGCAGGCGTGCGACCGTGAGCGCCTTTGCGATATCGCGCGTAAATACGGCGCCGCCTAGTCCGTAGAGGCTGTCGTTTGCCATACGGACGAGCTCGTCTTGATCTTTAAATTTAATCACGACGCCCACAGGACCGAAGATCTCCTCCTGCGCGACGCGCATGTCGTTGCACACATCCACGAGTAGCGTAGGCTCGACGAAAGCCTCTCCCGCGCTATGTCGCTTGCCGCCCACGGCGATCTTAGCGCCCTCCTCTACGCCGATTTTTACGTACTCTAAAATTTTATCGGCTTGCTTTTTGTTGATCTGGCATCCCATCTGGGTGTTCGGATCGAGCGGATCGCCTACCTTGATGCGCTTAAATTTCTCCACGAGCGCCGGTACGAATTTATCGTAGATACCCTCCTGCACGAAGATCCTACTTCCCGCGCAGCAGACCTGACCTTGGTTGAAAAGGATCCCAAGCTGCACGCCGTCGATCGCAACGTCGAAATCGCAATCGTCAAAGATGATATTTGCGCTCTTGCCGCCAAGCTCAAGCGTAGCGGGGATGATCTTTTGCGCCGCGGCTAGCGCGATGCCTCTGCCGACCTCGGTCGAGCCCGTAAACGCGAGCTTGTCGAGCCCTTTGTGAGTGCGGACGAATTCGCCCGCCTTGCTTCCCTTGCCGGTTACGACGTTGATGACGCCCCTTGGAAGCAGCGGCGCGATTAAGCGGATGAACTCCAAAATGCTAAGGCTGGTTTCGGAGCTTGGCTTAAATACGCACGTATCACCCGCGGCAATCAGCGGAGCGAGCTTCCACGCGCCCATCAAAAACGGGAAATTCCACGGCACGATCTGTCCTACTACGCCGATCGGCTCGCGTAAAACGACGGATAGATAGCGCTCTTTTAGCATATTCGCGCTGCCCTCCTCGCCCAAAATCACGCCCGCGAAATAGCGGAAATGCTCGATCGACCACGCTACGTCGACCGCGCGCGTCTCGCGGATCGGCTTGCCGTTGTCGATAGTCTCTACGGTGGCGATGAACTCGGCGTTTTGCTCTAGGACGTCGGCGATCTTATTTAGCAGCGCGCTGCGCTCATAAACGCTGGTGCGGCGGAAGCTCTCAAACGCCTTGCGGGCTGCGGCGACCGCTCTATCGACGTCCGCCTTGCTAGCATCTGCGATCTTTGAAATTTTCTCGCCGGTAGCGGGATTAAAAACGTCTAGGCTCGCGCCGCCTTCGGCATCAACGAACTCGCCGTCGATGAAAAGCTTATAGCTTGGTTGGATTGTAGCCATGCTTACTCCTTATGTGAAATATGACATTTAATATTATATATCCGCGGCGATTAATGCGGCATAAATTTCGGAGCGAAAATCGGTTAAAATTTCGTAGTGTGTAAATTTAAGAAGTAATGCGGCGCGGGCGAAATTTTAAAATTTGATCTGCGCGCGCGACAGCGGAGGGTTTGAGGAGTTTTGAAGCCGCGTGAAATTTAAGCCCTCGCGAGCGGCGAAATTTCAAAAGGTAATGTTTATGAAACGAGAGCGGAAATTTGGCTACGATAAAATTTCAGAATTCGGCTTTGCTAAATTTTAAAATTCGGTTGCTTTGAAATTTTAAAATTTGGCTCCGCCGGAATTTTAAATTCGGCTTCGTTAAAATTTTGAAATTTTGTAAGGTAAAATTTTAGAAACATTTTGCGGAATAAACTTCTAAAACTATCTTTAGCGGAGCGAGCGGGCGGTTTAAATTTACGGGGCACAGCGATCGGTCGCGCCCGTAGCCAGAAAGGCAGCCTCCGATAAAATTTTAAAATTTTGCAGGGTAAAATTTCATAATTCGGCTTCGTCGGAGTTTTGAATCGGGTTTCGTTAAAATTTTAAAATTTAGTCTGGTTGAGAATTTTAAAATTTTGTGAAGTAAAATTTCAAAAATACTTTTCGGAATAAAATTCCTACAACTATCTCTTGCACAGGCTTTGCGAGACCCATAACGCTCGCCCGTAAAGCTCGCTTGGACACGGGCGACATCCGAGCAAGACGAAAGTGCGGCGCCGAAAGACGGTATTACAATTAACCTCAGGCGTTTCGTAAAAGCATATACAGGCAGCGTAACCCGCCCTACTCGCAGCCCTCGGGCGCAGCGGGCGTAACCGCTCTAACGTGCAGCCCAAGCTGGTGTGCACAGCTTTGGACGCAGAAGTACACCACTCTAGCGCGCAGTCGGACGCGGGGGCAACTGTTCGCCGCGGCTCGTGCACAACTCAGACTCAGAAGCGAATCGCCCGCGCCGCAATTTAAACGCAGCAAGCCGACTGCTCACGCTGCGGCTCGCGACCCGTTCGAGCACAGGGGAAGACAACTGCTCTGCGTGTATCAGGCTTATTCAAGCTAAAAAATCGAACCGGGCGCACGAAATCTCCGTCCCCGCAAAAGCTGTGTTCAGACTTTTTTAGCAGAGAGATCAAACCGCTTAAAATTTTAAAATTTAGGCTCGAAAAAGGTCTCTTCGTGGATGTTGGCAAAGGCAGCTTGCAGACTGATAAAAAACCTCGGATGGGTCTTTTCGTACTGTGCCAAAAGCTCCTTCGTAGCGGCGCGCGCAGTGGGCTCCTTGCCGCCGTATTGCCTCGCGGGGCAAACCTCCTCCTCGCGCATGATCGGAAGCTCGTTATCTCTGGCACAGGCGGCGATTTGGCGCTCGCGCGCAAGAATGAACGGACGGATGATCACAAGCCCGTTTTCGGCGACATAGCGCGGAGCAAGGGTGCGCAGCGCACCGTTGAAGGTGAAATTCATAAAAAAGCTCTCCGCGGCGTCGTCGAGGTGGTGGGCGATGGCGATTTTATTAAAGCCGTGCTCAAGCGCGTAGGAGTAGATGTAGCCGCGCCTCATACGCGAGCAAAAGCTGCAAAACGTGGTGTTCGCGCGGATCTTTTCTTTGCCGAATTCAAAAATTTTAGTATCGATTATCTCGTAGGGGATCTCGTGCTCTTTAAAATGCGCGCTTATCTCGCGCAGATCCTCGCCGATACCGTAGGTGACTGTAACGGCTCGAAACTCCCAGCTAAGCGGGCTTACGCTTTGGAAGTGCTTCAGCACGTGCGCCAAGCTCATGCTGTCCTTGCCGCCGCTAAGAGCTAGTAAAATTTTATCGCTGCGCTCGAACATCTTGTATTTAGCGTTGGTTTGTCCGACCCGGCGCAGTAGCTTTTTGGAGAGGTTTATCATAACCTTTCGATCATTTTTAGGACGAAATTTGCGCTCGTTTGCGCGCTTTTTACCATAAACTCGTCAAAGTCGAACTCGGCTTTGTGTCCCGCCTCATCGCTTATCGCGCGCAGCACGCAAAACGGCACGCCCAGCGCGTCGCACACCTGCGCTACGCTCGCTCCCTCCATCTCGACCGCGCTCGCATCAAACGTCCGCTCGATCCAGCTCTTGCGCTCCTCATCGCCCACGAACTGATCGCCGCTAGCGATGATGCCCGATTTTAGCGTGATGCCTAGCTGCTCGGCGACGCTTTGCGCGATGGAGTTTAGCTTCGCGTCGGTTTGGACTGAAATTTTACTTCCGGGCACGAATCCGTACGGATGTCCAAACGCCGTGATGTCCAGATCGTGCTGCACGAGCGCAGTAGCGTATAAAATTTCGCCGATCTTAATGCCGCGCTTCAAAGCCCCCGCGACGCCCGTAAAAATGAGCGCGTGCGCACCGAATCTCTCGATCATAACCGTAGCCGTCAGGGCGGAATTTACCTTGCCGATCTTCGAATATGCGATCACTAGATCATGGCCGTTAAGCTTGGCGGCGTAGAATTTATTATTAGCGTGCTCCACAGCCTCCACGCTCACGCCCCGCTCGCGCAGCGCAGATAGCAGCGGCTCGATCTCTTCGGGCATGGCGCCTAAGATCGCAACTTTCATCCATTCTCCTTTGCAAATTTTGCAAACTCGTCTAGGCTCGCAAGATCCGTGATGCTGAAGGTCGGCTTTTGCGTGATCTTTTTGTTTATCCCTTTTAAAACCGCCGCGCCGAACTCGACGAAGCAGTCCGCCTCGCTCTCGTAATTTTTGATGCTTTGTTTGTAAAGCACCGGGCCGATAAGCTGAGCTTTCAGCAGCTCTAGCGCTTCGTATTTCGTCGTGTATGCGCGCGCCGTGGCGTTAGCGATGACTGGAGCGAAACTCTCTTTTAGCGCGGGGCGCAAAAATTCTAAAAGCTCGTCGCTGGCGCTTTGTAGCATAGGGCAGTGGCTCGCGACGCTCATATTCAGTAGCATTGCGCGCTTTGCGCCCGCGGCTTTAAACTCGCCCTCGAGTGCTGCGAGATCATCTTTTTTGCCCGCGACTACAATCTGTCCGTCGCAGTTATAATTCGCCGCCCAAACCTGCTTGCCTACACTCGCCGCATCCGCACAAATTTTTTCGACCGCCTCGTCGGCAAGAGCTAAGATCACCATCATTCCGGCGCCTTTGCCCTCGCAAGCGCTCTGCATGAGCCTGCCGCGAATATTTACGAGCTTTAGCATCTGCTTTGGTTCTATGCCTCCCGCAGCGCTTAACGCGCTAAACTCGCCCAGCGAGTGTCCGAGCAAAAACTGCGGAGCGATGTTAAGCCTTTCTTGATCCAGCTTCTCTTGCAGCGCCGCAAGCGCCATCATAGAATTTAGCGCGATAGCAGGTTGCGTAAATTCCGAAACATCGAGCTTGTCGTTGGGTTCAAACAGTAAATTTTTAAAATCGATACCGGTAAATTCTGAAGCCTCATCCAAAAGCGCGCGCGCAGAGGCAGAACTCTCGTAAAACTCCCTGCCCATGCCTACGCTTTGGCAGCCCTGCCCCGGGAAGATAAAAGCAAATTTCATAAACAAGTCCTAATACTCGTGATGGTGCCCGCCGCAGCACTCGTGGTCTTCTCCGTGATCGTGACCTCCGCAGCATTCATGACCGTCTGCATGCCCATGGCTTCCGCAACACTCGTGATCCTCTGCGTGATCGTGTCCGTGTCCGCCGCAGCACTCGTGCCCCTCGTGATGATTATGTCCGCAGCCGCAGCTGTGAGCACCCTCCGGCTGGCCGGTAAGAATTTCATCCGCCGTCGCTTCTCGGTTCTCGATGATTTTTACGTTAAATTCCAGCTCCTTGCCCGCGAATGGGTGGTTAAAGTCGATGGTAACGTCCTGCTCGCCGATAGCTTTGACGCTCACGCGGGTAGTCGCGCCGTCCTCCGCCTGTCCGAAAAGCTCCATGCCGACGACCAGATCGATGCCCGCAAACTGCTCTTTAGACAGGATCTGCACGGCATCTTCTCTATACTCGCCGACCCCGTCGCTCGGGCTTATGCGAACCGTTTTGCTCTCGCCCGCTTGTAGATTTAAAATTTCATCTTCCAGCTTTTGGATTATTTGATCTTTGCCGCTAAGAAAGGCGATCGGATCGGAGTTTAAATTTGACTCTAAAATTTCACCGGTTTTGCCGTCTTTTAGCTCATAATGCATCTTTATAACTCGGTTGTTAGCCATAGTTTTCTCCTGTTTAGAATTTTATTTTGAGTTTGTATTTAAATTTAGGTTATCTAGCGGGCGCGGCTTTAGCTTCTTTGGAATCTGGGTATGAAGCCTTTAACGCTTTGTAGAATTTATCTGCGCTGTCTTTATCACCGATCTTATCAAAGCTGATCGCGGTGTGATAGAGGAGCTTTGGGGTGTAGTCTTGGCTCTCGTTGTGCGAGATGCTCTTTTTATAATAGTTTATCGCTTCTGCGTATGAGCCGGAGAAATATGAAATTTCGCCCAGCATGTAATTTGCCTTAGCGGGCTTGTAATTTTTAGATACTAAATAATTGTAGCGCTCTTTTGCGCCGGAATAGTCTTTTTTGGCATATAAAGCGTCAGCCTCTTTCAATACTGAAGCTTGATCTTTTGATTTAAAATCGGAATCTGATTTTGTACTAGCAGGGGCTGAAGCAGTGCCTGCGTCTAATTCAGCGTTTTTTTTTACGCTGCCGCCGCTACCTAATTTTTTATTGATTTCAGCGATTTGGGCTTTTATAGTTGCGATATCTCGTTTCATCTGATCTAGCTCGCTGTTACCTTGGCTTTTGCCAGTAGCGCGAATTTCTAGATCCGCTACCCTATTTTCCAGGTTCGAAATTTTAGAATTTGTTCCTTCAAGAACGCTTCGCAAACCTTCGACACTCTCGCGTGTATTATCTACACTAGTTTGCATCTCGCTTATACGCTTGCGATTGTCGCGCAATACTTGTTCGTTTTCAGTTAACCCGTAAGAGCTACCTGAATCAATATTGCCAGCATCAAATGCGGAAGTTTCTGCATTTAAAAAAGTGGCAGCTCCCAAAAGAGCCGCCACCGTGAAATTTTTAAATTTCAAACTAGAATCCAACTTTGAATTCGTCGCGTCTGTTTTGAGCGTCGCACTCTTTAGAATGCTCTGTGCAAGCCATATTGCTCTCGCCGTAGCTTACTACGGAAATTCTGCTCTCATTTACGCCTTGAGCAACCAATGCGTCTTTAGCTGCAGTAGCTCTCTTTAGGCCAAGAGCATAGTTGTACTCATCAGAACCCCACTCATCGCAGTTACCCTCAACTTTAACGGTTAGAGACTCTGCGCCTGCTTGGTTGAATAAAGCTGCGTTATTATTGATTGTGCCTTGTTGATCGGCTCTAATATTAAATTTATCAAAGTCGAAATAAACAGTGCCAACTTCACTTTGGATCTGAGATGCCAAAGCAGCTAGTCTATCTGCATTACTTGTGCTTGTAGTATCGGCCTCTGGGGTCTTTTTAGAACAACCGCTCAATAATAGAGCAGCAACTGCTATCGAAGATAAAACTAAATGTTTCATTTTCTATCCTTTCAAAAAAAATTGAAGTCATTATATCACGAGATTTTTTAATATTTTACCAATCAACCGATTGAATTTTACCCACTCTTAACGGAAATTGGAAACTTTTATTCTCGTTAACTCTGATAATACCTACCGAGCTTCCGCTGCCATCTTGCTTGATAAACATAATACTGCCGCCATCGCTAGAAAATCTAGGAAACATATTTTTGCCACTAGCCGTTAACTGGCGAATCATATCGGTTTGAGTAGAGATTAAATATATATTAAATCCGCCCCCGCCATCGCGACTAGAGTAAGTAACGTAATTGCCATTTGTGCTGATGGAGTTATTATTTTTGCCGTGATAGACGAGCTGCTGAACGTTACCGCCGTTTATGCTAGTGGCAAATACATTTGGATAACCTAAACGATCGCTCACAAAAGCCACGCGCGAATCGCCGTCGATAAAATTTCCATTTACATCAATGCCAGCGTAATCAGTAATTTGCTTAGCGCTGCCCGAGGCTATATCATACAAATAAATATCGGGTTGATCCTTAGGCGCATTGGTGATTAGAAGCTTTCTGCCGTCGGCGCTTACATCTGAAGCTATCGTCATGCCATGACCGGTAAAAATTTTACTTTTACTACCGTTGGATAGATTAAATTTATAGATAGCAGGGGTATTTTTATTGACGTAATAGGTGTAATAAAATTCGTTCTGCGCTGCGCTTGCCCATTTAGGGAAGATATTTAATCCGCCGCGAAGCACCACCTGCTGGTAGGTAAGCGTATAGTCAGCCACCATGATCTCGCTCTCGCGCGTCGAAGTATAGCGAGAGAGCAAAATCATCTCCTTCATCCAATCGACGTTTGAGTACCCTAGCTGCTTGACGATCTCAGATACCGCCATATGGGCTAAAAACGGATACTTTTCGGCATTTGAAAGCGTAAAGCTCTTCTCATACATCACCCTGCCGCTGTTCGCTTCAAGTACTTTGGCTTTTAGGCTCATCGGCGAACTTTTATCACTTACCGCGTAGCGCACGATGAGAGCGGCGCCGCTAGAACCCAAATTGCTGGAAGCGTCCGCATCGTAGCTGCTTTGTAGATACTCGTCGCTGACCTCGAAAGTGGCGCCGACCTTTAGATCGCCCACCATAAGTTTAAAGAATTTGTTGCCAAATTCTGAATTTGCAAGGTTCGATGCATCTTGAACGACGATTTTAGGGAGATTTACCCCTTCGTTTACGATAGACATAGTCGCATCTGCCGCGAAAATGCTACTACAAAATGCAAGAATCAAAAGTAGTTTCTTCATCTTTTCTCCTTAAATTTAATTTGATTTCGCAATCTCAGTTAATCTTATATTAAGTTTATGAAGTTTATTATCCGGCGATTTTGAAAATTTTTGCTCCGAAAGCCCCTTTAAAAATCTGTCAAGCTTTTGGTTAAATTTTATATCGCGACCTAACTCGATAATTTTATAACCCACCACTCGTCCGTCCGCGCCGAAAGTAACCTCGACCGCTGCGTCATC
>NZ_CALHII010000203.1 GCF_938030815.1 uncultured Campylobacter sp. | reverse complement strand
GATGCCGGCATCCCGGGTGTGGTCGATATGCCCGTGGGTCAAGAGGATGCATGCGGGGTCTTGGCGCAAGGGCTCGGTGAAGTCCCGTTTTAAAATTTGCCAAAAACTCATTTGATCGTCTTTAGATAGCTGTTGTCGTTTAAAAACAGATATAGCTCGCCCAGGATATGCTTTTTCTCTTTTGCGTCTATAAGGTCTGATTTTTCGATCCGCTCGTTTAGGCTTTCGCGGATATCTACTACGTCGTAGTCCATATCCTCCAAGATGTCGATGACCGATTGAGATTCGATAAAATCCTTGATCTCAAAGCCGCCGTCATCCTTTAAAATTACGGTCGCCTCTGTTGGGTGTGCAAAGAGGTTGTGGCTCATGCCAAGCACCTCCTGATAGGCTCCGACAAGGAAAAAGCCCAAAAAATACTCCTCTTTTTCGGGATCAAAATCGTGCAGAAAGAGCGGATTTTTTTGACTATCGAATTCTATCTCTCCGTCGCTATCGCAGGTGATATCCCAGATCGACGCCGATAGCGTGGCGCGCTCATCCAGCCTCTCTAGCGGCATGATCGGGAAGTGCTGCTTGATGCCCCAAAAATCGGGCAGGCTTTGAAAGATTGAGAAATTTACCAAATAGCGCTCTTGGGCGTTGCCTAGAGAATTTAAGAAATTGCTGTATTCTTGTTTGTTGCCTAAAATTCCATACGCCTTTCGCATTATTAGATGAACTAAAATTTCGCCGTTTGAGCGGTCGATCAGATCGACGTAGCCCAGATCAAAAAGGGTAAGCACGCTCTCCATATGCGACATAGCATCATGCAGATACTCTAGCGCGTTGGACGGCTTTAGAGTTTTATACAGATCGTATAGCTCGGCGACTACCGGCGGATTATCCTTTTTTAGGGCGAGCTTCTCTTCGGCGTATTCTTGGGTAAAAAGCTCCAAAATCGGCGCTACGAGCACCGCATGGCTGGCGGCTACGTATCTTCCGCTCTCGATAAAGATATCCGGCTCGGCCTCTTTTTTATCCTCTGCGATCGATTTTAGCAAAAAAACCACGTCGTTGGCGTATTCTTTTAGCGTATAGTTGCGGCTGGAGCTTTCTTTGGCTTGGGAGTATTCGATAGCGAGCCCTCCGCCTAAATTTATGGATTTTAAATTTTTCGCACCCATTTTGCGAAGCTCAGTGTAGATATTACCCGCCTCGATGAGGGCCTTTTTGAGCGGATGGATCTCTGTAATCTGCGAGCCGATATGAAAATGGATCATCGTAAACTGCTCGATGAGATCGTTTTTCTTGAGTAAGTTTATCGCCTCTATAAGCTCGGTCGAGGTAAGACCGAATTTAGAATTTATCCCGCCGCTTTTCGCCCACAACCCGCTTCCGGAGTTATGCAGCCTGATGCGTAGCCCGATGAAAGGCTTTGGCGCAAAGCGCTCCTTAGCCGTTTCGATGATGGTTTCAAGCTCGTTTAACCCCTCGATCGTAAGCGTTACATTATGCCCCATCTCTGCGGCGATGAAGCCGATATTGATGAGCTCCTTATCTTTAAAACCGTTTACGGTGATCGGCGCGCCGTATTTGTTATACGCCATCGCTAGCAGCAGTTCGGGCTTGCTGCCGGCCTCTAGCCCGTATCCGTAAGGCTCGCCGATATCGACTAAATTTCTAACGAAGCCGGGGAATTGATTTACTTTAAGCGGATAGACGGCGTGAAATTTTCCCTTGTAACCGAACTCCTTAATGGCTCGGTTAAAATTTGAGTAAATTTCGACGATCTGCTTTTTGATGAGGTGCGGGAAGCGCAGCAATATCGGGCCTCGCACGCCGTCTGCGCGGATCTCTTTTATGATATCCACCAAAGGCTGCTTGAAATCGGAGTTTAGGCATAGCTTGCCGCCGTCTATCGTAAAGTTGGAATTCCCCCAAATATTTAGTCCGTAATCGCTCATGCTCTATCCTTAAAAAACGCTTCGACCTCTTTAAATTTAATCGCAAAGCTGCTTTGATCCTCTAAATTTTTACACCACACTTCGGCGCGATCAAACTCGTCCTGCCCGATGCAAAGGCAAAATTTCGCCTCCGCCCCGTCGGCTGCTTTTAAATGCTTCGCAAGTGCCTTGGGCTCGTATGAAATTTGAGTTTTACAAAACTTTCGCAGCTTTAGCGCAAATGAAAATGCCGTGCTAACAAACGCCTCATCCAGCGCGCCGATATAAATCCCCTCGCGCTCTTGAGGGGCTTCGCGCGTTTTTAAAATTTCGGCTATTCGCTCGATACCGATCGCAAAGCCTACGCCCGCCGTCTTTCTGCCGCCTAAAAACTCCACGAGTCTGTCGTAGCGCCCGCCGCCGCCTACGGCGCTTTGCGCGCCAAGCTCGCTTGAGACGAACTCAAAGGCGGTCTTGCAGTAGTAATCAAGCCCGCGCACGAGCTTTGCATCGATTTCAAATTTTTGTCCGTTTTGAGTTAAAATTCTTTGCAGCTGCTCAAATTCCGCAGCGCAGACCTCGTTTAAATTCTCCGTTATGAGCGGCGCGTCGGCTAAAATTTTCTGGCAGCTTTCGTTTTTGCAGTCCAGTACGCGGATCGGATTGGTGTCGATACGCCTTTGGCAGTCCTCGCAGAGCCTATCTTTGCGCTCTTGTAAGAAATTTACGAGCTTGGTTTTATACGCGGGCATGCACTCCTCATCGCCTAAAGAGTTGATTTTAAGCGTTGCGGCGACATTTAGCTCGCGTAAAATTTGAGCTAGCATCAAGATCACGCTCGCATCCTCATAAACGCTACTTTGCCCGAAGCACTCGACGCCGAATTGATGAAACTCGCGCAGACGCCCCTTTTGCGGGCGCTCGTAGCGAAACATCGAGCCTTGATAATAAAATTTATGCACGCCGCCGCTGCGGTCAAGCTTTTTTTCGATAAAGGCGCGCACGACGCCCGCGGTGCCTTCTGGGCGCAGGCAGACGCTATCGCCGCTTTTGTCGCTAAACTCATACATCTCCTTGCCGACGA
>NZ_CALHII010000202.1 GCF_938030815.1 uncultured Campylobacter sp. | reverse complement strand
TATACGATAACTTCAAAAAAGCGGGTGCAAATATCGTAGGTGCAGTGCCTACCGACGGATATGAATTCGACGAGAGCAAGGCCGTAGTGGACGGCAAATTCGTTGGCCTCGCGCTAGATAATGACAATCAAAGCGACCTCACCGAGAGCCGCATCGAGGCGTGGGTAGCGCAGATCGCCCCATCTTTTAAATAGCCCTCCTTTAAATTTGCCGCGGAGCATCTACTCCGCGGATCAAATCGAAATTATCATTAATGCTTTAGCCCAAATTTCAAAGCTATAAAATTTAAAAATTTCTTTCTGCTTGTAATTTTTTGTATCATACTGGAAAATAAAATTTAGCCTATTTTATCACATAAAATTTTGTTGCCGATAAATTTAGTGAGATTTTAAAATATTCCGCTAATGCTTAACAATTAATCTCAAAATTTACCTCAAATTTAATCAAATTTTAAGCGGGGGGCTAGTATTCCTTACTTTAATCTTAAGGAGTAAGTATGAAGCTCAGATATATGATGGGTGCCGTAGCGGCGGCTTTGGTGTTAGCAGGATGCGGTGAGGACGAGATAGAACTCGTCAAAAACTATACTTTGCCCGATTTTAAATCTATGAGTATAGGCACGGCGATCGAGGGGTCGAAAAGATGTAAAAATATCACGTGGTCGAAGGCTGATCGCGGTGGGTTAAAATCCGTCACGATGGTGTGCGACATAGATGTGGAGGCAATAAATGCCGAACTCGAGAAAGCGACCAAAGAACGTCTTGAGAAATATAATAAAGATGCTTTAAATAGCAATATGGATAGTACTATGGAGTTTTATAGGGGTAAAGCTTATGATAGGAATAGCTTGCTTCAGCTAGCTAACAAGCTTTGCAAACTAAACGACACGAAATTCCAAGAGACTATAAAAGCAAAAGGTAAGATAGAATACGAAGATCAGAAGGGATTGATCGATTGCGATAAGTCGCTAGAGGATGAAATTCTAAAAGACCAAGACCCTAAAAAAGATAAGACATATCTACCGGGCGTTTTAGATTTCTTGAAAAATGCGGTGTATCATTCGCAATTGACGCCAGAGCAATTAAAAGCTAGTTATGGTGCATCTAATAAAAAAGCGCCGTCTAGTGCAACTATAGAGCTTAATTTCGTCGTCAATAATGATAAAAGCGTAGATTTGGCGCCTGAATTTAAGCTAATGGCGGACGGCAAAGAAGAATCTGTGGGTGAAAATGTTACGTCTAAAAACGCGCTAGCGGAGTTTTATATAAGATAGTACGCTGCGGAATTCTTGAGTAGCGGAGCGGAATTTTAAAATTCGCTCCGTTACGAAATTTAAAGAATTTCATTTTCGGTAAAATTTCATAGAATTTCAATAGAATTGTGCGGAATTTCGTCTGCGGTTTCGACGTAAAATTTTAATGCGGAATTTCATGGCTGAGTCGATATGTCGCGCTTGTTTGCCACGATTAAAATTCCTTTTTATGTCGCGGCGTGGAATTTTAAGCACGGAATTCCATATTTTACTAAGACGTCTTATGCGCGTAATTTTACAAACTGAATTAATCGAAATTTAGCAGGCAGATTTTTCTCGACTTTGAATTTTGCAGCCTGAAATTTAACGCCTTAGAACTCCCAGGCTTCACAAATCCACATCGCGAAATTCTGCCGTCGAGCTTCTTGTTTTATAGCCAATAATGACGAGCAGCGTCAGTAGCTCCGTCATCTTGCACTCACAGCGTATTTTTATCGCACAGGCTTTTCAATTCCTAGAGTTTTAAATTTCATACCATACAATTTCAATCGATTGAAATTTCGCAGCGCCGATACAACCAAAATTCTGCCACTCTGCGATATAGCCGGAATTTCGCGGCTTTAAAACCGCGCACTAACCAAATCCTTTTCTTAGATTTTGTCTTAAAGTCCCAGC
>NZ_CALHII010000201.1 GCF_938030815.1 uncultured Campylobacter sp. | reverse complement strand
GGTGGGATTGCGCTCTTTCGTTGCGCACGGATCGTAAATCGACCTTAAGCGGTATAAATTTCAACGTGCGGCTAGGCAGGCGACGCTCTCTCGTGAAAGGCATAAATCCGCGAGGCTAAATTTAAACGAGGCTAGCGGCGTTTTAATCTGCTTTTTGCCGCGCGATGGCGACGCGCCGCGAGATTAAAATTTCGCGATTTAAAAAGCGCCAGGTTGGGGTTTATTGCGGCGCAGCAAGCAGCTTTTGTCGAATGAAATTTCGGCTTGTGGTAATGCGTAGTCTGCGCCAACGGGTTTGATTTTGCGGCGGGCGGCGTACCGCTAAGCTAAATTTACGATCTATCGCAGCGCGCGGCTGCACGGTCTTGGTTTATAGCGTTTAATCACGCGGATAGATTTGCGCCGCGAGTTGAAATTTAGTCGCGTGCGTTGCGGATCTGAATTTCCGCGCTTTATAAAATTAACGTATCGAGCGTCGCGATCGTGGGTTAAATTCCGCGGCGCGCACTTCACGGCACGCGGTTTTGAAATTTTAATCGCACTGGACAGGGCTTGCTGCAGGCTGAAATTTAACTCGCGCACGGATCGGAATTTTAATCACGCCAGATGGGCTTGCCGAGGGCTAAATTTAACGCAAGCGCGTCAAGGCGCAGAAGGAGTAAAATTTGAAGGCTTATGCAAAGATCAATGTTTTTTTAAAAGTCGTCGGCACGCGCGGCGGCTACCACGAGATCGCCTCGCGCTTCGTGCTGCGCAGGGAGCTTTTTGATGAGATAAGCTTTGAGCGCGCGAGCGGCTTTGCGCTTGAATGCGACGCCGCGCAGATCGAGGATAACATAATTTTAAAAGCCAAGGAGGCGCTTGAGCAGGCGGGCTTTGCGCGCGAGCTTGCGGAGTTTTTCGGCTCGCACAAGATCGTGCTTAAAAAGCGAATTCCGATCGGCGCGGGTCTTGGGGGCGGCAGTAGCGATGCGGCGGCGTTTTTGAGGCTTGCGAACGAGGAATTAGGCTTAAAAATTCCGCGCGAGCGGCTTACCAAAATCGCGCAAAATATCGGCGCGGACGTCGCGTTTTTTGTTAGTGGACTTGAGGCTGCAAACGTGCGCGGCATCGGCGAGATCATCGAGCCTTCCGAGGATCTCTTGCCCGCGATCGAAATTTTAACGCCCGCGATCTTTTGCTCCACCGGCGCGGTTTATAATGAGTTTCGCGCAAGCTTTATGCAAAATATAAACGCTGCGCAGGCGCAAGAGATGTTGCGTTTAAGCAGCGAGCAACTGCTGGCGCGATACGGCGGCTTTCAGCTAAACGATCTTTTCGCGCCGTGCATAAAGCTATATCCGCAGATGAGCAAGTATCGCGATATGTTTCTAAGCGGCAGCGGCAGCAGCGTGTTTTTCTTAAAATAGAAAAGCTGTGGCGGCGCGGTTAAAATTTAAAAGCTAAATTTAAAGATAAAATTTAAAATTCGCTCGCCCGCTTTTAAATTTAAGCAAAAACGGGCTAAGCTTAGGACTAAATTTAGAAGGAAAAAGATGAAAGAACTGAGTAAAAATCGCAAGGCGTTTCACGATTTTACGATACTTGAAAGCTTTGAGGCGGGCATCGTGCTAAAGGGCAGCGAGGTCAAAGCTCTGCGCGCGGGCAGGGGCAATCTCAAAGATAGCTTTTGTCGCGTGATCCGCGGCGAGCTGTTTTTGCTAAACGCGCATATCAGCTATCTTGAAAGCACCAACGCCCATTTTCGTCCAGACGAAGGGGCGGCGCGAAAGCTTCTGATGCATCGTAAGCAGATCGACAAGCTGCTTGTCGCGGTTAGCAAAGAGGGCCTTACCATCGTGGTTTTGTCGCTGTATCTCAATGATAAAAACCGCGTAAAGGCGCGTATCGCTTTGGCTAGTGGCAAAAATCTGCACGATAAGCGCGAATCGCTAAAGCGCAAGGAAGCCGACCGCGAAGCGCAAAGCGCGATGAAGCGATACGATAAGCATTCATTTTAAATTCACAAAACTTTGGTTAAAATGCGGGCTTAAATTTAAACTCCAAGGAAATGCAATGAAGAAATTTTTACTATTATGTTTGGCGATTTTTGTTTTAAGTGGTTGTGGAGATGATTCGCAGAAAAAGACGGGCCCTGCCGGCGAGAATCCTACCGCGAGCGAGAATCAGATGGCAAAAAATTCCGCTCAAGATAAAAATGGCGAGCGTATTGGCGGAGAAAGTGGCGAGGAGGTAGCTTTTACGCCGTTTAAAACGGGCGAACGATTTACGCTTAAAAGCGTCGTAGGCGGTGAGGTAACGATCGAGCGGACAGAAAAGGGCTTTAAGCTTGCGGACAGCGATAAAATTTTAATGTTTGATATTTTCGGTACTTACTGTCAGCCGTGCCGCATCGAAGCGCCGCATCTGATGGACTTTCAGTTAAAAAATTCCGCGGATTTTCTGATGGTCGGCTTGATTTATTTCGAGGACATTACCGATGCGCAGGTGATCGAAAATTTTACGAAGAAATTTAACGCGTATTATTTCATCTCCAATTCAAAACAAAACGAGCGTATAGTGGGTCAAATTTTAAGCGACATCGGTTATCGCCACGCGCTTTCGATCCCTTTTAAGGTAGTGCTTAAAGATGGAAAATATCAAAGGCTCACCGACATTAATGAAGGCGATGAGCGGGGCAAGCCGTATTACTTAGGCATGGTCGATACCGATGTGATAAAAAGCGATATCGCCAGGATAAAAAATGGCAACTAAAACCGGCGTGCAGATTCGCACTAACGCCAAAACAAAATCTTTCGTGCCTCGTCCGTATAAAGTAATTTTGCTAAACGACGACGTGACGACGATGGATTTCGTGGTTTATATTTTGATGGAGATTTTTGCCAAAAACTTTAACGACGCCGTAGATTTAATGATGAAAGTTCATAAGCAGGGTCGCGCGGTTTGCGGCGCGTATCCTAAAGAGATAGCCGAGTGCAAGCAACAAGCGGTTTTACAAGCGGCAAAGACCGCAGGATTCCCTCTTAGATGCGAGATCGAAGAGGATTAAATTTAAAGGAAAGCAATGATAGGATTTTTTTTAAACAAACATTTTGAACAAGCAATCAGCGTCGCAAATGACGGCGAGGACGAATATATCACTACTTCGCACGTAGTTTATGCGATTTTTAAATACAATAAGCCCTTTCACGGGCTCATCGCCAAAGAAATTCCGGATATTAACTACCTAAATATCTTGGATAATCTGGGCGGGCTTTTGGATATGATGCCTAAATCAAGCGGCAAGGCTCCGGCGCAGACAATAGAATTTAAGCAGTTCTATACAGAATTAAATAACGCTAAAGAGCCTAAAAATGAGCTTGATTTTATGCTTAAAATTCTAAATGATAAGGAAAACGACTGCACTAAAATTTTAAATCACTACGGTATAAACGCTGCGATTTTTGAGCTCATCGTGAGAAAGTACAAATCCGCTTTCGATCACCGCGACGAGGTTGTTTCTCGCGACGAAGCCGCAGCGATTAAGCTAAACTCATACGATATCGATGATATCACGCATGCGATGAATTATGACGAAAGCCGCAGGCAGTGGCAGAATACGGAATTTGAGCCTGCGTTTGAGGGCGAAAAGGACGCCATAAACGAGCGCGATATTAAAAAGGACTCGCCTAGCTCACTTTATACAGCAAACCTCAATAAAATCGCGCTTGAGGGTAAGATCGATCCACTCATCGGACGCGAAAAAGAGATCGAAAAGACGCTACAAACCCTCTGTCGCCGCAAGAAAAACAATCCGATCTTAGTGGGTGAAGCAGGAGTTGGTAAAACCGCGATCATCGAGGGTATCGCGCTAAAAATCGTCCGTGGCGAAGTGCCAGAAAAGCTAAAAAACAAGGTGATTTACGCCCTTGATGCTGGCGCGCTGATCGCAGGCACTACGTTGCGCGGGGAGTTTGAGGAGAGGCTAAAGGATCTCATAGACGAGTTTAGCGCTAATCAAAATGCGATTTTATTTATCGATGAAATTCACACGATCGTTGGCGCAGGCACGGGCAATCGCAACGAACTTGATATGTCAAACATCCTAAAACCTTCGCTTGCAAGCGGCGAGCTATCGGTCATCGGCGCTACTACATACGGCGAATACCGCTCGTTTTCGCAGGATAAAGCGCTTAGCCGCAGGTTTTGTAAGATCGATGTGAGCGAGCCTAGCATTGACGATAGCGTCGAAATTTTAAAAGGCGTAGCCAAAAAATATGAGGAATTTCACGGCGTGAAATTTAGCGACGAAATTTTGCGTGATAGCGTAACGCTTGCTAAAAAATATCAAAACGATAAATTCCTTCCCGATAGCGCCATTGATCTCATCGACGAAGTGGGCGCTAGCTTTGCGTTTAAGCCACACGAAGCTCCGCTTGAAATCAGTAAGGATGATTTGGTAAATACACTTTCGATTAGCGCGAATATTGCAAATTTAAGTAGTAGCGTCGATAATAAACAGGTACTAAAAAATCTGGAAGCCAATATCAAGCGTGAAATTTTCGGTCAAGATGAGGCGGTTAGCAGCCTTTGCAAGGCGCTTTTGCGCTCTTACGCCGGGCTTGGAGGCGCAAGCTCCCCAATCGGCGTATTTTTGTTCGCAGGCAGCAGCGGTGTGGGCAAAAGTGAGCTAGCCAAGGTCTTAGCTGCGCAGCTTGGAGTGCATTTTGAGCGCTATGATATGAGCGAATATATGGAAGCTCACAGCGTCTCGAGGCTCATCGGCGCACCTCCCGGATACGTGGGCTTTGAAAACGGCGGAATTTTAACGAATAACATCAAAAAGCACCCTTACAGCGTCATTTTATTTGATGAGGTAGAAAAAGCTCATCCTAGCATGACGAATATTTTTTTAGGAATTTTCGATAACGCAAGTCTTACCGATAACAACGGCGTTACGACCGATTTTAAAAATACGATCATAATAATGACGTCGAATTTAGGCACGAAAGAAGCGCCGCAAGTTGGATTTACGAAGGACGAGAGCTATAAAGTAGATAGTGCCATAAAAAGCTTTTTTGCGCCAGAATTTCGCAACCGCATCGATAAAATCATAAATTTTAACCGCTTAAGCGGCGAAATTTTAGAAAAGATCGTGGATAAAACTATCGGCGAGCTAGAGTCGCAGCTAAAAAACGTAAAGATTAGTCTAAACAAGGAAGCAAAAGATTTGATTATCTCGCGCGGCTATTCGGACGAGTTTGGCGCGCGAAATTTAAAGCGCGAAATCAGCTCGCAGATAAGCGATCATATAAGCGGCGAGCTGCTTTTTGGTGCACTACAAGAGGGTGGCTTAGTTAGCGTGAGCGTAAAAGATGGCGAGCTAAGCTTTAGCTTTGCTTCTACGCCTTTGCCGCAGATAGAAAAAAAGCAACCCGCACTAGCTCAAAGCAGCGTCGTTAAATAATGGCTCAGTTTTACGATTTTCCAGATCCTATGGATGCGCCCGATTTTGCGCCGCTTGCAAGTGGCGGCGATCTGAGCGAGGATTGCTTGCTTAGCGCTTATAGCGCAGGGATATTTCCGTGGTTTAACGAGGATGAGCCGATTTTATGGTGGTCGCCCGATCCGCGCGCAGTGCTTGATCCACGCGAAGTGCGTGTGCAAAAGTCCATTAAGCCCTATCTTAAGCGATATGAAGTGAAATTTGACGCGAATTTTAAGGGCTTCATCGAGCGCTGCAAAGACGTGCGCAAAAAAGAGAGCGACGGCACGTGGATCAGCGAGCAGATCGTGCAGGCTTACTCGCGTTTGGCAGCAGACGGCTACGCTCACAGCGTCGAGGCATACGAAGATGGCGAGCTCGTAGGTGGGCTATACGGGCTAATTTTTGGGCGTGTGTTTTGCGGCGAGAGTATGCTGAGCCTAAAGAGCAATGCTTCGAAAGTAGCGCTGATTAGGCTTTGTGAAGTGCTTGCAAATTTCGGCTTTCTAATCGATTGTCAGATTATGAACGAGCATCTGAAATTTATGGGTGCTAAAGAGATGCCGCGAGCGGAATTCCTCGCTCTATTCGCTGAGCTTAGCGCGCAAGATAGCGGCTTTGAGCGCTTCGCGGATCTTAAAGTTCCGCACGGAGCGCAGCATTGAGTCAAAGCTTGAGATGCAGCAGCGTAAAAATGCGCGGAATTTAGAATTTTAAAGAAATAAGATGTGGCAAAGAGATAAAAGCTCCTCGGTCGGTATGATTATTGTGATGTTTATATTCGTGCCGGCGGCGCTTTTTGTATTTTTGGCGATTTTATATTTTTGGGGCAGCACTGAGCGCAAGCTACCGCGCCTGGATGTCAATGAAACCAACAGCGCGATCCGTGGCGCGATAATCGCAAAAGATAACTACGTCGCGGCAAATTCCGTCAAACTCTATAAAGTTAGCGTCGATGCGCGCAGCATCGATAAAAACAAGCTTGATCTTTTCGTGCGGCTTTATTGCATCTATACGGGCGATAGCGAAAAGCGTGTCAAAAGCGCGATCGAGGGCTCTGGCGGCACGACCGTGCTGTCGTATAAGATCGACGCCAAAACCGCAGTGCATCTAAAAGAGCTTGCATATAAGCTAAATTTAAAAAAGGTCTTTGTCAGCTTCATAGGCGCAAACGGCAGGTTAAATCCGCCTATCCGCATGAGCGTGAGCGAAAGCGGCGAGAAGCGCAGCTACAATGTCGGCGATTCGCTCACTCCGTTAATCGGCTATATCAATAAAAAAGAGGTTGATGGCATTACAAAGGTTAGTGGTATCAAAGGGATCGAGAAGTACTATGAGTATTATCTAGCGCCGGTTAGAGATGAGTTTATCGTGGGCCCGCGCGATATCGGCGGCAACATTATCCTAGAGCGTAGCAGCAAAAAAACGGGCAGGATCGACGGCTACAACGTCCGTCTAAGCGTGCCACTAACGCTGCAAAGAAAGATAGAGCGCCTAAGCGATGAGGGCGCTGATAATTACGATGCACGAGAAATCGTGGTGGGCATTATGAACTCCAAAACGGGCAAAATTTTATCTCTTGCGACCAATGCCCGTTATGATCCCTCAAACATCACGAAAAACGATCTTAAGAATTTAAATTTTACCGCGAGCGAATACGCCTACGAAGTGGGCTCGATTATGAAGCCGATAATTTTCGCAATCGCCTATGACGCTAAAGCCGTCAAACCTGGCGAGATCATTAATACCTATAACGGCAGCTATAAGCTTGGTACTCGCACGATCCGCGACACGCACCCGGCTAAGCAGATGAGCGGCGAGGAGATCATCGTCCACAGCTCAAATATTGGAATGATTAAAATTTCAGAGCGGCTGGAGGGGCAGGCTATTTATGATGGGCTTATGAACTTTGGTATGTCGCAAAAAACGGGCATCGATCTGCCGTATGAGCAAAGTGGAAATATCCCAAGCATCAAAAGCCTGAATAATAAAATTTACAAAGCCACGATCAGCTACGGCTACGGTGCCCAGATGACCTTCCTTCAGATGCTCAATGCCTATACTGTCTTTAACAACGGCGGCGTCATGATTAGCCCGCGCCTAGTCGAAAATTTAGAAAATAACGGCAAAACTTACATCGTCAACGAAAGCGAAACCCGCCAGGTAATCTCTAAACCTACCGCCGACGTGATTAAAGGAATTTTAATCAAAACGGTTGAGAGCGGCACTGGGCGCAAGGGGCGGGTAGCGGGGCTGCAAATCGGCGGCAAGACGGGCACTGCGCGTATCGCTAAGGGGGGCGGCTATTCGAGCGCCTATAATAGCTCGTTTTTTGGCTTTGCCAACGACGCGGACACCAGCTACACGATCGGCGTTTTGGTGCGCGAGCCTAAAAGGGGCAGCTACTATGCCGCTCAAAATGCGCTGCCGATCTTTAAGCGGGCGGTAGGAATTTTGATAGAGGAGGGCTATCTAAAGCCCGCAGCCGACGCAAACGCCACGCAAAAGGTCGAGATCAAGGATGAGGCAGTTGAAATTAAAGATTAAATTTGCTAAATTTCGCGAGGTTTTTGAAATTTTGCGACTTGCGGCGACGAAAATTCGTGGAATTCGGCGCGGCTTTTTTGAATTTATCGGCGTTTAAATTTTACGGCGCGGAATTTTGGCGGCATAGAATTTCGTGGCGCAAAATTTAACGGCACGAAGATTAAATTCTATCGCGACGCGGGATTTTGCACGGTAGTAAAATTTTATCACGGCTTGAAATTTTGCATAGCGCCGCTCGCTGCACTAAAGCAACGGAATTTTATCGTGGCTTGGGATTTTGCCGTAGCGCAAAATTCCGCGTAAAGGCAAAATTTTAAATTTGTCGTCGCGCAAGCAGCGCAAGTAAAACAGCGAGTGAGCTTAGCTGTTTAAATTTAAAGACGCGGCGCTATTAAATTCGCGTCGTATGCCCGTGCAACTGCGGAATTTAACGATAAAATTTAACGCAAAGAAAAGAGGAAAATATGAAAGCAAATGAGGGAAAAATGAAAATAGCGATAATCGGGCTTGGCTACGTTGGGCTTCCTTTGGCGGCTGCGTTTGCGGCGAAGTACGAGGTCGTTGGCTTTGACGTCTCGCAAGAGCGCATAGAGGAGCTGCGCGGCGGGCACGATCGCACTCTGGAGCTTAGCGACGAGGAGCTTGCCACGGCGATTCAAAACGGGCTAAAATTTAGCGCAAATCTGGATGATATGAGGCAGAGTAATTTTTACATCGTGTGCGTGCCAACGCCCGTAGATAGGCTAAATCGCCCCGATCTCACGCCGCTAATCAAGGCCAGCGAAAGCGTCGGAGCCGTGCTTAAAAAGGGCGACATCGTCGTGTATGAAAGCACCGTCTATCCGGGCGCTACGGAGGAGGACTGCGTGCCGGTGTTGCAGCGCGTAAGCGGGCTTAAATTTAACCGCGATTTTTTCTGCGGATATTCGCCCGAGCGGATCAATCCGGGCGATAAAATTCACACCGTCACGAAGATCAAAAAGATCGTCTCGGCAAGCACTGCGGAGGCTCTGGACGTCGTAGATAGCGTCTATCTTAGCATACTTCAAAACGGCACCTTTCGCGCTAGCGGCATCAAGGTCGCCGAGGCTGCGAAGGTGATCGAAAACACCCAGCGCGACATCAATATCGGCTTTATCAACGAGCTTGCGATCCTGTTCGGCAAGCTCGGTATCAACACCAACGACGTCATCGACGCGGCGGCTACGAAGTGGAATTTCTTAAGCTTCCGTCCGGGGCTCGTGGGCGGGCACTGCATCGGCATCGATCCGTATTATCTGGCGCAGAAAGCGACCGAGGTGGGCTATCACCCCGAAATCATCCTCTCAAGCCGCCGTATCAACGACAATATGGGAAACTACGTCGCTACGGAGGTCGTTAAGATGATGATAAAATACGACGAAAAGGTAAAGGGCGCGAAGGTCTTGATCTTGGGACTTACGTTTAAAGAAAACTGCCCCGACACCCGTAATACGCGCGTCGTGGATATGATAAACGAGCTTAAAAATTTCGGCTGCGAAGTAAGCGTCTATGATCCTTGGGCGAGCGCCGCCGACGCCAAGAGATACTACGACATTGATCTGCTGCAAAAGCCCGACTTGCGCAAATTTGACTGCGTCGTAATCGCCGTGGCGCATAAGCAATTTTTCGAGCTTGATTACACGGGCTCGCTGGTTTACGATGTGAAAAACGTCTATAAAGACGCGCAAGGAAAGCTCTGAAATTTAGCCGAGGTTTAAATTTAGATTTTATCAGTGCGGTTTACTTTTTATGTTTTGAAGCTCAAACACAATGTAAGCTGCAAAAATAGATAAAATTTTTTGGTATAAGTGAAAGTTAATCCTCATCGTTATATAATCGCCGCACTTTCGGGGAAATAAAACGAGTTGTCGCTTTAGGTTTTGCTTAAAAGCTAAAGCTCTTTACAAGCCAGTGTTTTAAGGCTGAAGGATCAAATTTGAAGACCTTTTTGAAGACCTTGCTTAAAATCATAAAAAACATTTTTAAAGGTATATTTTATATAGTTGTTTTTATAGGTCTTTTTGCCTTGGCGCTCAAAGTTCAGACCGGCAGATTTAAATCAACCCCCCATCACTATACCGTCACTGCAAATACCAAAGTAGATCTTAACTCCGAGCTAGCTAAATACGTAACGCAAAAGGAGATAAACGCAGTTGGCTATAGATATTGGGATATAGACGAAGAGGAGGTTAGAGATAACCCCACGATGGAACTTTTGCGCAGGAGCTTAAAATCAAAAGATACGGATAAAATTTTAAAATTTATGCAGGATAATAATATAAGCGTAGATACCCCTCTTCATTTCGGTGTTACCCCTTTGATGTATGCTAGCTTTTACGATGACGAAAAGACAGCAAAAAAGCTGATAGAGATGGGTGCCGATCCTCATAAGAAAGACAATTACGAGCTATCTCCTATGGCATACGCTATGGAAAATAACGCCACTAAGTCGGTTAGGCTTTTGCTAGATAGCGGAGTTAAGTTTGACGAAGTAGAGATTGTGCAGGAAACTTACGGCATTAGAGATGTCGAAAACTGGATAGATTCTATAAGCTTTGACGAAAACGCTACGCCGATCATACATTACCGCACGAAAGAGGTTCTTTTTAGCGGCGGAGGCGAGCCGTATTATTTTATCAGCCACCTAGTTAGAAACAATATGTACGATATAATGAAAATGGTGCTAGAGAGTGGTTATAGACCGTATACCTACTCCACTTTCAATATGGGAGAGGTCTATGTTTCAAATAAACTAGAGGAGATACCGAGCTATAGAAACATAAAGAATACCCATAAAAGATATGGAGTAGAGGAGTTTAGGCTTTATAAATCGGTATATGGCGATCTGCTGGACGTGCCCGAGCCCGGAGCCATGATAGATCTGCTTTTGCAATATGATATAGGCGGAATCCCAAACGATGAATTTTTAAAAAGAATGTATGATGATAAATGCTATGAAGAATATAGGTATGATATAGCTGTAGGATACTATAAAATGGGAAGTATGTTTGACTCGGCATTTTTACAAAAACATTGTTCCGACAAGAATGCTACCTTTAAAAATATCAAAGAGTATATACTATTTGTAGTAGGGCAAAAAAAAATTGATAAAATAGAATTTGCAGCAAATAGAAAGCATATAAAAAACCCCAACTTCCATATATCTAAAGAGGAAGTCGAGAGGCTAACTAACGACTATAAAGAATATAAAAGAAATTTATTTAGTAAGGAAGCGGAAGATCAAAAGCAGTAAGCGGCTACGCAACCCGCTGCGAAATAATTAAATTTAAAGCCCATCTAATTACCAAAAAGGATAAAATTTCGCCGATTTTATCGGCATTGTATTAGGCTTGTAAATTCTGCAAAAAGTATAAAAGGCTCGAATAGAAAAGCTAAATTTAATCTCTAAATTTACAGCGCCTGCGCGAGTATAAATTTCGCGAAATCCTCGCGGGAGTTTGGGCATTTGCACACTTCGTAGTATTCATAACCTAGCTCGCGCGCCTGGGCCCTATAAAAAATATCCAGCTCAAAATCGGTCTCGGAATTATCTACGCAAAACGCGATCGGAAATATGAGCGCTTTTTTGCTCTGCAGATCCCGCAAAACGTCCGCGACATTGGGCTCCAGCCACTTCACGGGGCCC
>NZ_CALHII010000200.1 GCF_938030815.1 uncultured Campylobacter sp. | reverse complement strand
GCAAAATTTCAATGCTTAGCGGCATAAAAGCGGCGGCGCTTTACCGCAACTGCGTGATGATCTGCATCTGCTTCGTGGCGCTTTTATTATTTTATCCGGCAGGTTGTTACAGAGAAGTAACGATAAAAGAGATGATAGAAGAGACTGTATGGAATTTAGCGATGCCCGCAGCCGCAATCTACATAATCGTAGCGTGGCTTCGCATAAATTTTTCGCTTGCGCGCGTAAGCGGCGTGATGACCTTTCGGATCTACGTGTGGCTCTGCGTGGGGTTTTTAGCGCTAAATATACTGTGCGGCGCGGGACCCTTCGGCTTGGCTAATTCCAAGCCGCAAACTGACGATGCGGTTGCGGCTTTAGTCATCACATCGTTGAAGGAATTTTTGCCGTTTGCCGCCCTCATAATAACCGGCATCGTGCACCTACTAGCCTGGAGCAAGATAGAAAAGCTCGCCTAAGCCGAAGCGCTTTCGTTTTGCAGCGACCGCGCGCTTTTGCAAGTCTAAACCGCAACGTCCAAGCCGCGCTATCCGGCGCAGCATCGCCGCACGCAGCAAAGCCGCAAGATAGCGCGTAAATTTAGAAAATTCAAAGGATAAAAATGAAAGAAATTTCAAAGCAAGATCTACTTCGCAAGGCGAAATTCCGCGGAGTTTTAGGCGCCGTGATTTTGCTAGGCATCGGCATAAGCGGCACGGTGGGCGTAAGCGACATAGACGAGGACGCGGTCGCGATTTTTAGAGTTTTAGCGCTGCTAGCGACACTAGCGATATTTTACGACTGCTTCGTTTGCCTAGAAAAGGCACTAGGCGTGCGCTTCGTTAAGACCTATAGGCTGATAGAAAGTATCCCAATCGTCGCTATTTTGTGCTACTGCGCCATGATAGTAGCGCTAAAAGAGGGCGCGATGCTTGATCTACTCTACACCCTGCTCTACGTCCTTTCGACGTGCGCGGCGGTGATAATCTGGGGCGTATTAAACTGCCGCCTAGCCACACTTAGCGGCGTGGATTTATTTAAAATCTACGGCATAGTGGTGTCCGTGGCGTGCCCCTGCGAAGCGGTATCGGGCGCGCTAGCTAAAATAGGCGTAATCCTCGCGCTGCTGTATCTAATCGCAGCGTCGCTGGTAACGGCATTTTCGGGGATTTTGCTAATCATAGCATGGATAAAATTCAACCCCGCAAGGTTATGCGGTGCGGAAAATTCTAGCGAGCTTGACGGCGCCAAGCTAGGTGCGGACGGCGAAAAACCGAGCATTTACAGCAAACTCACCGCTTTTAAGAAATCAGACGCGGACGATGCGAAAAAGCCCGCTTCCAAGGTGAGCGCAGATGATACGACCGCCGCAAGACGCCCGGGCAACCCCGGATTTAAATTCTAACTCTATTCGCAATACGGAATTTCGTAAAATTTTTAAAATTTAAAGCGCGGAATTTTATCGCGACGCGCGGCTCATCGGGCGGAAACACGGAATTTTAATTTAATTTTATCCGCTACGAACGCGCAAAATTTAGGGCAAAATTCCAAGCCGAAATTCCGCGATCAATTTAAAATTTTAAGCAGAGGTTCAATCCAAAAATTCCGACGAAGCAAAATCCAAGCCAAAATTCCAGCTGAAATTCTAAACTAAAATTCCGATCTAAATCCCTAATCCAGCTTATTTCTAAAAAGCGATGCCGCAAAGCTCAACGTGCCAAGCCCGATCAGCAGCAGCGGCACGATGAGATGCCACAGCTCGCCCAGGCCCGCGCCCTCCAGATAGATCCGCCACATGCAGTTGTTGGCATAATACATCGGATCGAGGTGCGCGATGTAGTAAAACCACCGCGGCATCGCGTCCGTAGGCGTTATCAGCCCGCTTATCATAATGCACGGCAGCAGGAACAAAAACGAGCTCACGACCGATTGTAGCGAGGTTTTGCAGACGGTCGAGATCACGAGGCCGATGCCTACGTTGCAGGCGCTAAAGATCGCGATAATCGCAAAAAGATCCACAAAGCGCCCGCGGAACGGAATTTCGAAATAAAATACGCAGATCAAAAACAGCGCGAGCCCCTGCGCGATCGCGATCAGCACGGGCGGCGTCGCCTTGCCGATTAGCATCTCAAGCGGGTTCGCGGGCGTCATCAGCATCATATCGAAGCTCCCCTCCTCGCGCTCGCGGGAGACGCTAAACGCCGATAGCATCAGCACCTGAATCATCGAAAGCCCCAAAATCATACCCGTCATGATCGTGTAGCGCGTGATCGTGTTTTCATTAAAAACATAGCGCGGATTTATGCTGATTAAATTCACAAAATGCTGCGAGTTATATTCCTGCACGATTGCCTGCACGAAGCCGATGATGGTGTTTGCGGAGGTCGTATTGCGCGAATCTGCGATGATCAAAAGCTCGTGCGTGCTTGCAAAATCGCTGCCGAAATAGATCCCGATGATCGCTTCGCCCTCGCTTACGGCGCGGCGCAGGCAGGTTAGGTCTTTGCAGCCAAGTTCGGTCTTAAACATCGGCGTAGCGGCGATCTGCTGTACCAGCGCGGTGGACGTCGCATCGCGGGCGTCGTCCAAAATCGCGTAGCGCACCTGCTCAGGGGTGAAATTCGCGCCGTAGCCGAATATGATCGCCTGCACCAGCACCGGCACGATCAGCACCATGCGCGTGCCCTTGTCGCGAAACATCGCCAAAAATTCCTTTTTTATCAGTGCGCGAATTCGAAGCAGTGATTTTCGCAGAGCGTTCATCGCGCGTCCCTTTTAAATTTAGCGGCAGCTTTAAATTTAACGCCATTTTCAAATTTAACGGCGCGGGCGGGCGGAACGGAATTTAAAGCGAAATTTAAACGCACCGCGGGCGTCGGTTTAATTTTGCGCGGCTCGGGCGTAAATTTCCGCAGCGCGAGCTTGAGCTTATACGACGCGAACATGAAATTTAAAATTTCAGATCTATTGCGCGGCACCTCGGACGCAAATTTCAAAAGCGCAAGTTTAAATTTACGCGGCGGCAAGGAGATGAAATTTAAAAATGCGTTTGTGAGGCTAAATTTGCTAAATTTTTCCGTGCGCCCTACTTCGTAGCCGTGCCGTGCAGCTGCGCTACGAAATCGCGCTATGTAGCGCCGCGCAGAATTCAAATATCTGCCCGCATGATTAAACTTAACCGCGCTCTGTTTTTCTATCACGTCGTGCGTATGCTGCGAAGTAAGCCGCGCCGCACGCCCTGTTTCGGCACTATCTACGCGCGGCAAAACGCAGCGCGGAGCGAACGGCAGCTCTTGAATAAATTTTAAAATTTTAAATCCACGCTGCAATATAAAATTTTGCGCTGTGTCCGCAAGACGCGCTGAAGCGCGCGTAAATTTTAAAATTCCAAACCGATTGCGTGGCACGGATGTAAATTTTAAAATTCTAAATCCATTGTGCGACGGCGCTGGCATAAAATTTAAAAACTCCGCCGCCCTTTGTAAGACAAAGCTTCTTGCGCCGAGAAATTTTAAAATTTCATATCCACACTCTGTTTGTTTGCGCGAAAATTTTAGAAATTTCATCGTGCACCCCTTTTTACGCTAAGCACGCACAAGCTGAAAAACAAAACCGCTCCGAGCGCCTGAATGGCGAGGTTTACCCACAGCGTCGCGCTCTGTCCGCCCGAGAGGAAGCAGATGCGAAAGGATTCGACCGCGTATGTGGGCGGCAGCAGGTGCCCGATGAAGTTGACCGCCGCGGGCAGTCCGCGCAGATCGAAGATCATGCCGCTAAGCAGCGTCACGGGCAGGTAGCCGATGACGATGGCGTATTCCTGCGCTAGGAATTGATTTTTGCAGATCGCCGAGATCAGCATGCCTAGGCAGGTCATCTCCAGCACGAAGACGCAAAGCGTCGCCAGCAGCATCGCCACGCTGCCGCGGATCGGGATACCTAAAAGCACCTGCCCGTAAACGAGCGTCATCGCGCCACCCAAAAGCGCTAGGAAATAATACGCGCCGACCTTGGCAGTGACGATCTCAAGCGCGCTTGCGTTGGAGTTGTAAAGCGAGGCGATCGTACCGCGGTCCCATTCGCGCGAGATCACGACCGCGACCATAAATAGGCAGATGAGCCCCAAAATCCCCACGTACTCGGCAGATACGAGATACCACGTCGATTCGTTGGCTTCGTTGAACCAGCTGCGATAATTCACGCTGACGGGCTTTGCCGCGGCGTTTAAATTTGCGTTTAAAAAGCCGTAATCTTGCGCCAAAACCTGCTCGATTACGCCTGCAACGTAAACGTAGCTAAGAAGCGCAAGCTGCGACTGCGTGGCGTTTTGGATAAGAAAAATTTCGGCGCCGTCTTGGTCTGAGTTGCTTGCTACGCCGCCTGCACTGCTTGCTCCGCCGCCGTTATTTGCAGCGCCGCCCGCGCCGTTAGCGTAAGGGTTTGTATTGGCGCCGCCGCTCTCATTTTGGAGATTGTCCGCACCACCCATGAGGCCTGTATTCGTATCGTCTGCACCGCCGATGAGGCCTGTATTCGTATCGCCTGCGCCGCCTATTAAATTTATGCTGCCTTGATTTGCGCCTATGTCGCCTGCGCCGCTACTAGAATTTGCAGTCGCGCCCATACTACCGCCGCTAGAATTTGCGGTCGCGCTGCTTGAATTTACTCCGCTGCCGCCCGCTTCTGAGCCGTTGCCGTATGAGCCCTCCCCTCTTGCGCCGGTACCGCCTGCAGAGGTGTTTATGCCGCTCTCCGTGCTAGCGCCCGCGCTGTCGTCCTCAAGCGGACGGACATTTTCGGCGCCGCTCGTATTTTGGATATCGCTTGCGCCGTCCATGGAGAGGCTTTCGTCGCTAAAGATATTTAAATTTACGCCGCCGCCCGCGCCGCCGAGTCCGCCCAAAGTGTTTTGAAATTTCGCCGCAAAGCGCGGATCAAAATACAAAATGCTCTCGATCTCGTGCGCCCTAAAATCCCTCCTCGCGCTCTCTAAGTCCGTGTAAACGCGGGTTTGCAGGTATTTTGAGCCCAAAAATCCGCCGAGCAGATCCCGCTCGATTTTGGAGCCCAGATCGCTTACGAAGCCCACCTTGACGGGCTTTATGTCCATTCGCATCGCGTATCCGTAGATTACGACCAAAATTAGCGGCATCAAAAACGCGATCACGAGCGCCGATCGGTCCTTTGCGATCTGCGCAAACTCCTTTTTTACGAGGATTTTTAAAAAGGTAAAATTCATCCGCCCTGCCCCTGTGCTCGGTTTTTGTGCCACTGTGCCGCTCGCGATAAGCCTTGGAATTTAAATCGCGCAAATTCGGCGACTACCGCGCTTTGAAATTTTATCAGTGTGATCACATTTGGCACGCCCCAAAATTTTAATTGCAAAAGTGCGGCAACCGAGATTTGAAATTTTAACGGCGCAGACGGACTGCTCGTGCCTATTTCGCCCATCGTGCCCTGAAATTTTAATCGCGCGAGCGCATACGGCGGGCTTTGAAATTTTAAGCAGTTGCGCAGCACGGTCTCGCCGCGGAATTTCTGACGCAAAAGCTTTGCGGCAGCGCAAAATCCGCGATGAAATTTTTGCACCAGGGCTTTAAATTTACAAGCTACTCGCAGGCTGACCGCCATTTTAAATTTGCGATCTGTTTGCAGAGCGGTCGCCCTTTTAAATTTATAATCCGTTTGCGAGCCGCTCGCGCTTTGAAATTTACGGCGCAGACGAAGCGGGCTTGTTTCACCGCGGAGCTCGCGCAGTATCCATCTAAAAAATCCACGCCGTGTCCCGCCGCGCGACATCTCATTCAAAATTCCACTACCGCTTGAAATTTCGCAATCTCTTAAAATTTCACCGCCGTTTAAAATTTTACTATCGCTCCAAATTTTGCCGCTGCTAAAAATCCCGCTGTCGCTTAGAATTTTACCGACATTAAGAACCAAGCCGCTCAAAATTTCGCCGCCGTTTAAAATTTCATCGCCCCGCAAGAGCCTTGCGCTGCTTGGAATTTTATCGCGCGGGCGCGCAGCTTTTCGCCCGGCTCGCATAAAATTCGGATCAAAAATCTTCGCCGCTCGCGCAAAATTCAGATCAAAAGCCCTCATCGCCCGCCTCGCTTCTAAATTTTTGCACCTCGTTTATGAAGGCCTGCTGCACGCTAAGCCGCCGCCCGTGCTGCACGCAGACCTCGTCGGGGCTGCCTAGCGCTAGGATTTTGCCGCGATCTTGGATCAAAAACCGATCGCAATACTCCGCCTCCTCCATAAAATGCGTCGTCACGACCACGCTCACGCCGGTGCGCGCCAGCGCGTTTATGCGGTTCCAAAAGAGTCTGCGCGAGAGCGGATCGGCGCCGCTGGTGGCCTCGTCGAGAAACAAAATCTCGGGGCGGTGGATGAGCGCGCACGCCATCGAAAGGTTGCGCCCCGCGCCGAACGGCAGGTTTTGCCACGTTTCGTTTCGCAGCCGTTGCAAGCCAAACTCGCTCAAAAGCTCCTCTATGCGCCGCTTCAGCGCCATGCCGCCGATGCCGTAGCTGCGGCCGAAATACTCTAAATTTTGATAGCAGCTTAGCTTTTTATAAAGCGAAAATTTCTGCGAGACGTAGCCGATGCGCGATCTGATCGATGATTTGGCGTAGCGCAGATCCTCGCCCATGACAGAGATCTCGCCTCCGCTCATTCCCAAAAGCGCGCAGATCATGCGAAAGGTCGTCGTCTTGCCCGCGCCGTTTGGACCCAGAAGGCCGAAAATCTCGCCCTTTTTGACCTCGAAACTCGTATTTTCCACGGCGGTGAATGAGCCGAATTTTTTACTCACGTCGCGCACTTTGATGACGGTTTGAGCCGCATCGAAGCTCTTTTTTTCGTAGCCGAAGTTTGCCGCGCCGATTTCAGCTTTGTTTAAAAAAATATACGCATCCTCCAGGCTCGCCTCGCGCGGGCTCAGTTTAAATTTAGCGCTTTCGTTTTCGTTAAATTTAATGCCCTCGTCAAATTTTATGCTTTCATTTAAAATTTTAAAATTTTCGCTGCCCCCGTTTTCGCGCTCTGTATTTTCATCATCACCCTCTAGGCTCGCGTTTAAAAACTCCTGCAGATCGCGCAGGCTTATTGGCTCATCGCTTAGCAGATCGACGCTGCCGTCTCTGGGGCAGATGTCGATGAGCGGGGAGTTTTTTAAAAATCTCTGCGTCTTAAACATCAAGCGGCGCGCCAGGCGCTGATAATCCTCGCCGTCAATGCGAAAGGTATGCTCCCGCAGCGCCGCGGTGATCTTTACGGCGCGCTCCTGCGCTATGATCTTGCCGCCGAGCAAAATCAGCGTCAGATCGGCATCCGCCGCCTCATCGAAATATGCCGTCGAAAATATGCATTTCGCGCCGCTTTGATCCAGATATTCGCGCACGATCGCCCATAGCTCGCTGCGCGAGAGCGGATCGACGCCGACGGTCGGCTCATCAAGCACTAAAAGCCGCGGACGAGCCGCAATCGCGCAGGCAACGCCTAGCTTTTGTTTCATCCCGCCGGAGAGCGAATCCACGGCGTAATCTTTAAATTTCAAAAGCCCTACGCGGCGCAAAAGCCCGCGCAGATACTCCTCGCCGTCTTTTAGATCGAGCCCTTTTAGGCCCGCGAAAATGTTTAAATTTTGCCAGACGCTAAGCTCCTCGTAAAGCCCCAGACTCTGCGACATATAGCCGTTTGCGCTGACGAATTCTTTATTTTCGCCGCTAGGGGTGAAGCCAGCAAATTTTATCTCGCCGTAATCGGGCGCGATGATGCCGCAGATGAGCTTTAAAAGCGTGGATTTGCCTGCGCCGTCGGGGCCCGTGAGGCTGATGAGCCGCGGCGCGTCGCCAATTCGCAGATCGAAATTTTCAAAAACGACGTTTTTGCTGCGATCCTCTCGCAGGTAAAATTTCTTTAAATTTACGATATTTAGTAGATCCAAGCCTAGCTCCAAATTTTATTTACTCGCCCGTCGCTTGGCGCGACGAACGAGACCTACGCACGCCGAAAAGGCGCTCTTTATCGCGACGCCTTGCTTCTACAGCCGCCGAGACATCGTGGTTTCGCAGCCGCTACGGCGTCTTAGTTTGGTGACCGCCG
>NZ_CALHII010000199.1 GCF_938030815.1 uncultured Campylobacter sp. | reverse complement strand
GGCATCGATACTATTGCTCCTGCGATCAGTGAGGCGCTAGTTGCCACAGGATGTGGAATTTTTGTAGCGATCCCCGCATACACCTTTAGCTTACTTATAAAACGCAAAGCATACGAAGTTATGAGCATTATAAATCGTACAGCGGATATTTTGCTATTTAAAGCAAACACTGGAAAAGCTATTTAATGTATAATTTCGACGAAAATCCAGAGTTAAATATCACTCCGCTCGTCGATATTATGCTTGTTTTGCTAGCGATTTTAATGGTCGCGCAAACGGCGATTATCTACGATGAAAAGATCGAACTGCCTAGTGGCTCAAAAGCACAGGTTTCGGAAAATACCGCGGAATTCTTGCTTGTGCGTATCGGTGAAGATCGTAAGGTTTATATCGACAAAAGCTCGATGAGCCTAGCTGAATTCCCGGATAATCTCGTGCTGCTTAAAGGCACCGGCAAGTATAGCTTGGAAAAACCCGTCTATATCCAAGCCGATAAGAGACTCGTTTATGACGATGTGATGTTTGTCTTAAAAAGCTTAAAACAAGCGGGTTTTACTAAAGTCGCACTTCAAACAAATGGCTAATTATTCAAATTTTACGGGGGTTAAATACGATAATTTTAAATCGTTTTTAATCGCCCTTTTTGCCTATCTGCTGGTGATTTTTGTTCTTTTATATCAAATTTCAAAGCCGCAGGAAAAATTTAAAAAATATACTGACAATCCCAACGATTATATGGATGTTACTTTTGATTTCGAAATAGATGATAAACTTCCGTCCGCGCCTGAAATCGCTAAAGAAACAAAGCAAGGCGAGTTTGAAAATAAGAATGTGAAGGATGTGCCGGAGGATAAAATTAAGACTACGGCGCAAGTAGTCCCGCCTCCTCCGGTGCAGGCAAAGCCGAAAGAGCCCGAAAAGCCGAAGGAAGAGCCGAAGCCGGAACCTAAAAAGGACGAGCCTAAAGCTGAGCCCAAAAAAGAGGAGCCCAAGCCTGAGCCTAAGTTGGAAGATAAACCTTCCGAAAAAGTAGTAGAGAAAAAAGAGGAAGCTAAGCCGGAGCCGAAAAAAGAGGAAAAACCGAGCTTGAGCGATCTTTTTTCGGATACGACTAAGGACAATAAGAAGCTTGAGGAGAGCGCTAAAGCTAGCGACGCCGTTCAGAGTAACAAAAAGTCCGATAAAGAAACCGCCACCTCTAGTGCTAAGGATAAAGCGGCATCTAAAAATGCTGTCGTCAAATCCGATAAGCTTGGTGGCAGGACGCAAAGGACGGGCGAGTATAACGCTTATTACGGCGCTATCGAGAAGAAGCTTCAAGTTCTATGGAGCAGATATGTGGCGACCGCGAAGGACGACGCAAGGATTAAGATAGTATTTAGCGCAGATGGACGAGTGGCGGATTATACTATTATAGAGTTGGGGCGAGAGACTGAATTTAACCAGAAGTTGCGAGATTTTTTGGATAATCTATCGACTCAGACTTTCCCGAAGTCTCCCGACGGAGCGTCGCACGAGATTGATACTAGGATGTCCGACGTAATGAAGACAAATTAGAATTTGTAAGGAAAAAAGTGAAGAGACTTTTTTGTATTTTTGCGTTTTGCTGTATGCTTTTTGCGGCGGATTCGGAGCAGAATTTTACTTATGAAAGAAATTCCGTTTCGCAAAAATCTGGTAAAATTCAAATTTCAAAGGAGCTAGATGCTTATTTTTCGCAGATGGCGTCGAAATTGCAAGCTCTATGGACAGAGTATCAAGTGGACATTTCCGATGAGGCTAGAATCCGTATAGAATTTAGCAACAATGGACGAGTTTTAAATTATCAAATTTTAGAGCTTGGGCGTAGCACAGAATTTAACCACAAGCTAAGGAAATTTTTAGATGAGCTTCCTAAGCGAAGCTTTCCAAAATCACCGGATAATAAATCTCACACATTTGAAATGGTATTATCCGACGTAGCAAATTAAATTTAAGGAGAAAAGATGAAGGGCAAAAAGACTAATGTGTTTTTAGGTTTATTAAATATCATGCAAGGTATTTTACTTATTATATATGTCT
>NZ_CALHII010000198.1 GCF_938030815.1 uncultured Campylobacter sp. | reverse complement strand
CGTCACGGCGTTGCCAAAGCCTAAATCCAAAATCGCCAAATAGCCGATAACGCTGCTCGCTAAAGAATATAGCCCAAACTCGCTCTGCCCCAGCGCCCGCAGGAAAAACGGCGTATAAACCAAAGTAAGTATCGTAGAAACAAAGATATTCACATACGATAGCACGACGCCGAGCTTACGCTGCGCGGCTTCGGGGGCGTTTAGAATTTTAAGCAAACAAGGCTTCCTTTTGCTCGCCGCTATTAAACGCGGCGGAGTAAAATTTTAAAATTTCAAATCGCACTTTCACGCTAGAACCTAGAGCTTCTTTTCCCAATTAAGCGCGCTTAGGATGATCTCATCCAAGCTCTCGTGCTCAGGCTGCCAAGAGGTTTTGGTGCGAATTTTATCCGCGTTTGAGATGAGGCAGGCAGGATCCCCCGCTCTGCGCGGAGCGATCTGCACTTTAAAATCCACGCCGCTTACTTTTTTAGCTTCATTGACGACCTCTTTTACGCTAAAGCCCGTGCCATATCCTACGTTAAAAACCGCGCTGTCATTACTTTGCAGATAATCAAGTACCGCCAGATGCGCGCTTGCGAGATCCTCTACGTGGATGTAGTCGCGTATGCAGGTGCCGTCTTTGGTATCGTAATCATCGCCAAAAATGCTCATCTTATCGCGCTTGCCGACGATCGTTTGAGTCGCTACCTTAATTAGATGCGTCGCGTTTGGATAGTTTTGCCCGATCGTGCCGTCGCTAGCCGCACCTGCAACGTTGAAGTAGCGCAAAATTCCGTATTTAAAATTCGGATTTGCCGCTGCCGCGTCTTTTAGCACCCACTCGACCATAAGCTTGCTTCTGCCGTACGGATTGATCGGATTTTGCGGAGTTTCCTCGCTTACTTGCGGGACGCCTGGCTCGCCGTAGGTCGCCGCAGTGGAGCTAAAGATAAAGTCTTTCACGCCGTATTTGTTCGCAAGCGCGATTAAATTCATCGCGTTGGCGGTGTTGTTTAAATAGTATTTTAGCGGATTTTGCGTGCTTTCAAAAACCTCGATAAACGCCGCAAAGTGAATGATCGCATCAAACTTCTCGCGCTTAAAAAGCTTCTCGATTGCGGGGGTATTTTCTAGGCTCTCTTGCACGAACTCAAACTCGCCTATTTTGCGAAGTGCCTCGATCGCTCGCATCGAGCCCTTGCAAAGATTATCCAGTATGACGACGTCGTGGCGGTTTGCTTCTAAAAGCGCCTTTGCGACGTGGCTACCGATGTATCCCGCGCCGCCTGTAATTAAAATTTTCATCTATTCTCCTTCGGATCAAATTTATCAAAATACGCGATTATAGCCCCTTAGATTAAATCGCTGGTCGCACGCGCAAAAATACGGGGAAGCGCGGCTTTTTCTCGCGGGTTAGGTTTTGGTATTGATAGGTGATGATCGTGCCTACTTTAGGCGGATTTGCCCGCATCTCGTCGCTAAAGCCCGTGCCTACTTTAAATTTCGCTCCGCTACGTAGATCCACGCAGCTAAGCGAGCCCATCTTGCCCTCGTTTTTGCCGTAGCCGGGGTTGATTTTTACGACCTTGCACTCGCTATCGTGCGTCTTTTTGTATTTTAAAATTTTATCGCTGCGGCCGCTCTCATAAAGCGCGTTTGGATCGCGCAGCACGACCCCCTCGCCGCCTGCTGCGATAACGCGATCAAAATACGCCTGCACGTCGGCGTGCGTGCTTACCGGAGTTTGCTGCACGATGAGTAAATTTTGCGCGCCGCTTGAGGCGATAAAATTTCTTAAAATTTCCATCTTCGCGCTTAGGTTTTTCTGCTCCTTCGGCAGATCAAACGCGTAAAATTTCACCCTGCTCCACCGCTCATCGGGCACGCTAGAAGAGACGATCGAGACGAGCTGCTCAAACTCTCCGCGCGCCGTGTATAGCTCGCCGTCCACGAAAAACGGCGGAAAGCCCGCGCTCCAGCCCTCAGGAGCGTTTATGATCTTGCCGCGCCTGGAGCGCAGATTTTTGCCGTCCCAGATCGCGCGCACGCCGTCTAGCTTTTCACTGATGACCCAGCCCG
>NZ_CALHII010000197.1 GCF_938030815.1 uncultured Campylobacter sp. | reverse complement strand
TGATTTTGCGATGCTGCAGGACGTCAGATATCTCCTTGCAGCGATACGGCTCTTGCATTTTTTTGTGGTGCGGCGCGACAGCTACTCCCATAGTACAGGACGCGCGATACGGCTCGCTAAATTTTGCTTTAATGCGTTTAATACGACGCAGGCTGTAAGATTTTGTGCCAAGATGTCCTAATCCGCAAAATTTCATCTCTCTACAATGCGAGCCGTGAAATTCCGTCTCGCTGCTGCACGGCTCGTATAATTTCTCGCCGCAGCGATGTGATCTGCGAAATTCGCGCGATCCATAAAACTTCGCCTCGTGGGCTTTTTCGGTATGGCGACACGACGGATGAAATTTTAATAGGTCAAATTCCGCGTCGTGAAATCCTACCGAGCTAAGCTTTGCACTATGAAATCTTACGCCACAAAAATTTAAATTTCGCTCGCCATAAAAGATAAAATTTCGCGCAGCAAAAATTACGGGATTTCGCCTGCGATCAAAGCAAAAAGCGCGCTTTTGTAAATACGCAGCATTTTTACAAAACGCGTAAATTTCGTCGTGACGATAGAATTTTTTCATAAAACTAGCTCCTAAATAAAACGGCGATTTTACAAAAATCTCTCTAAATTTACGCTTTTAAAGCCGCCACAAACGCCCTAATCTCCGCTTCTTGCAGCCTCTTGATCTCCTTGCCGATCGCAGCGCCGCGCAGATTGCGAGCGACATCCGCGGCGCAAACCAAGCTTTTAAATTTCTTATCCCAAATCCCAAGCCGCTTTGATGCTTGCACCCTACCTCTACAATACAGCCCTAGCCACTGCTTAAGCGGCATTTTTAGAGCGATTTTACATAGTCGCTCGTCGCTTACCCGCTTAAAAAACGGCTCGCTAAGTAGCCTTTTATAAAGAGAATTTAGCCCTAAATTCTTTAAAATTTTATTTTTATCTAATCCTAAAAAATTCAAAAACGCGTATAAAAAAAACATTTCATTTCTCACGAAAGATTCACCACGCTCTATGAATTTTATCAGTCGCTCATGCACGAGCGGATCAATCCGCAATCCAAAAACCCGCTCATAAAGCCCCAGCTCTTGCATTAGCATCATCCCATATCGGTGCGCAGGTGCACGAAAAAATTTAATCAGCTCTGCTTTAATGCGCTCGCAACTAAGATCGCTAACGTCGATGCCGCGCATGAGCTCTAAGGTGCGATGCTCGGCGCGAAGCTCAAATCTAACGCGGTTCCTATCGTATTGCCTATCGGTGACGAAGCAGATTTCAAAGGTGTTGTAGATTTGATTAAAAACCGCGCCATCGTATGGCACGAAGAAAATTCAGGTTCTACTTTCGACGTAGTAGAAATTCCTGCCGATATGAAAGAAGATGTAGCCAAATATCGCGCTCAATTGATTGAAGAGGTAGCAGGCTATGACGAAGGATTACTTGAGAAATTTATGGAAGATGAAAGTTCAATTACTGAAGAGGAAATCCATAAGGCATTGCGCGCAGCAGTAATGGATATGGCTATCATTCCTATGGTATGCGGTTCATCATTTAAAAATAAAGGGGTACAATTTATGCTTGATGCGGTATGTCGTTATTTGCCATCACCGCTTGATAAAGAAGCTATTGAGGGTACTAATCCTGAAACAGGTGAGCCTGCACTACGCAAGCCAGCTGTTGACGCTCCTTTTGCAGCCTTGGCATTCAAAATTGCTACTGACCCTTACGTAGGTCGTTTGGCATTCTTCCGCGCTTATTCTGGTCACTTAGATGCGGGTTCTTACGTGTTGAACACTCGTTCAAACAATAAAGAGCGTATTTCTCGTATTTACCAGATGCACGCTAATAAACAAAACCCTATCGAATATATTGAAGCAGGTGATATAGGAGCTGCAGTAGGTTTTAAAGATATCAAAACGGGTGATACCCTTTGCGATGAGAAATATCCTATCGTACTCGAAAGTATGGTATTCCCTGATCCAGTAATCGGTATCGCTGTAGAGCCTAAAACAAAAGCCGACGTTGATAAGTTAGGTATGGCTTTAGCTAAACTCGCTGAAGAAGACCCAACCTTCCAAGTAAAAACCGACCAAGCCTCTGGTCAAACTATCATCTCTGGTATGGGTGAGTTACACTTGGATATCATTGTCGATCGTCTCAAACGTGAGTTCAAAGTGGAAGTAAACCAAGGTGAACCTCAAGTTGAATACAAAGAGGCTATCACTGGTAA
>NZ_CALHII010000196.1 GCF_938030815.1 uncultured Campylobacter sp. | reverse complement strand
GTAAAGTAAGCTCGATTTTTACCTGTCAAAATGAATTTCCTAAGCAGGCGGTGCAAAAAAACGCGCAAAATTAACACGATGCTTCTTTTGAAGCTTCTGCTGCTATACAATATCGTGCAAAGAGCCAGCCAAATAAACGAAATAGCCCGTTAAAGTAAAATTTTGTTTTTGCTGGCCGAGATAGAATTTGGCAAGTTAAGATAAAATTCCATTTACCGAGGTAAAATTGCAAAGAAGAATTTTGCCCGTAACTTTGACTTTTAAATTTTACCTTAACGGCTCATTGCTGGGTACACGCGAGCTGCGGGCTTCGAGCTGAATTTATCTTGACGCAGGCGCCTTGGCGGTGAGTAAAGATAAGATCGTGGTTTTAAATTTATGGAGATTTTAGATGAATAAATATGAATATTTTGCCGACGACGATGACGGGCACGACTTCGCAGGAACATCTGATCTAGCGGGCATAGAGCTTGCGAAAAGACGAGCTATGGAGGATCTGACGGATGAGGAGCTAGAGGATAAGCTTGCCGCGGATCTTTCCGTAAAACGAAACTACGCGGGCGCAGCGGGCGGTTACGACGATTTTACTAGCTTGGGATTCGAAAGTTCAGGCTTTACAAATACCCAAAACTATCTAAATTCAGAAAGCGGCGGAACAAAATTTAATAAAAGCAACAAAGTAAAATTAAAAGGACGCGACGACGTAAATCTTTCAGTCACTCGCGGTAGCGAGAAATCCGCAACTGGAGCGAGCTACGGCGATTTTGCAGGTGCCAATTTTACCGGCAAGGTGGATTATGCGGCGTTTGCGGGTGCGAACTTTGCAAGCACGCAAAATCAAAATTACGCGGATATGGGCGTGCAGGATTATTCAAGCCTTGCCGCAGGGCGCAGCTATGGCAGTTTTGCTGGCGCACAGGACGAGCTACTACGTAACTACGATGCCGAGAAAAAAAAGGAGAAAAATCTCACGCTTTATCAGCTTTTAGTCGTTTATCTGTTAATCGGATTTGCGTTCTTGCTGACGGTGCCGGCGATTTACATCCGCAACGAAATTTATTACATCAGCCGCGACATCGCCGCGCTTCGTACCAAGCACGAGGTTTTGCTTGAGGAAAATCGCGCGCTTAACAACGACATCGAATATCTGCGCTACAAAAATGAAATTTTAGATCCGCAAAGCGTGCAAGAAAATGGGCGCTGATGGGATTTTGCTCGCGGCGTTTGCATTTTTTGCTGCGCTAGTGCTTGCCCTGCTGATCGCGCTCGTGCTACAAAACCGCCGCATAAGCGATGCAAACTCCACGCTTAGCGAGCTTTTAAACGAAAGGCTCACAGCTCAAAGTGCGAGAGCAAGTGCCGAGCTTTTTAAGCTAAATCAAAGCCTAAACGACGGCTTTAACGATAAGCTCTATTATCTTAATAGATCCCTGAGCGAGGGCTTGCAGCGCCAAAACAGCGCTCTTAGCGAGAATTTAAGCTCGCTGGATCGCGGCTTTAAGGACATAGCGGAAAATTTAGCGCGAATGAGCGAGCAAAACAAAACTTCGCTTCAGGTGCGTGACGAAATCGCAAGGCTAAACTCGATTTTAGGCAACGTCAAGCTGCGTGGCAACTTCGGCGAGTACCGATTAGAGAGAATTTTATCGATGATTTATGGGCAAAACGCCGCGTTTTACGAGCTGCAAAAGCACCTACCAAACGGCAGGATCGCGGACTGCGCGCTACATATCGCAAAAGAAAAAATTCTTTGCATCGACTCAAAATTTCCACTTCAAAGCTATGAAAAAATTATCGCCGCCTCCGCCTCAAACGACGCCGCAGTGCTTGCTAGTGCGGATAAGCAACTCGCCGCCGATATGAAAAAGCATGCCGCAGATATCGCGGAAAAATACATCATACCGCCTCTTAGCACGGAGTTTGCGGTGCTATTCGTGCCCAGCGAAGCGGTTTTCGTCTACGTCTGCGAGAAGCTGCCGCAGGTGCTTGAATACTGCGCGCAAATCGGCATTTTTGCGGCATCACCCACGACGCTACTGGCGCTTTTAGGCACGATCCGCATCTTCGTAAAAGACGAGGCGCTAGCGCAAAATATAAAATCGGTAAAAGATGAAATTTACGCGCTAAAATCGGACTTTGAGACGCATGCTAAGTATGCGACGGCGCTTCAAACATACGCAGATAAGCTCGCCGCGCAAGCGGAGCTTTTAAACAAAAATGCAAAATCTCTAAAAGCCCGCTTTGAGCGTTTTGGCGAGCTGTAATGAGGCAAAC
>NZ_CALHII010000195.1 GCF_938030815.1 uncultured Campylobacter sp. | reverse complement strand
CGCTTTTATTTGCCAGCTTATCCATCATCTTTTCATACGCCGAAGGCTCCTGCCAGATCGGATCTGCTACGCCGCTAGCCTTTACGAGCGCGCTTTTAGCGTCCTCCAAAGAGCCCACCTCGTCGATGAGCCCGACGCCTTTGGCGCCGCTGGCTAAAAATACTCGCGCATTCGCCCATGTATCGCGTTTCCTAAGATCCAGCGAGCGCGCTTGCGCTACCTCGCGCGTGAATAGCTCGTAGCTCTCATCCACTAAAGCTTGCAAGCTCGCGCGCTCCGCGTCGCTCCATTTTCGCATCATCGTGCCCGCCTCTTTGAGCTCGCCAGCTTTGACGATCTGTTCGGCAAACCCTAATTTAGCGGCCGCTTCGCTCACATCTAAGCCCTGCATAATCACGCCGATAGAGCCGATGAAGCTGCCCGGATTTGCGTAAATTTTACTTGCCCACACGCCGCCCAGGTAGCTGCCGCTCGCCATCGTGCCCTTAGCGTAAGCGACGACCGGCTTACGCGAGTTTAGGGATTTGATAGCCAGCGAAATTTCCACGCTCGGGCTCAGCGCGCCGCCGGGGCTGTCGATCAGTAGAAGCACTCCCTTAATCGCCTCATCGTTTTTCAGAGTTTCGATCTTTTCTAAAATTTCGCTATCGTCCATTATCGCGCCGCTTAGCGAAAGCTGAGCGAGATTCGCGCCCTTTTGTTGCGCACTTTCGCCGCCTGCAAAAATCAAAAACAAAATAAGCAGAAAAATCAGGGATTTAAAGTATTTGTTGATAAACCCAAGCACGGCGCCGATCGGCGCAAAGATGTTTTTTAGAAATTGCATTTCATTCCTTCGATAAAAAGTGATTTTGCGTTTTTGCTCTGCAAAATGAGCTGTAGCGGCAGCTGGCTCTGCTCGCACTCAATGCCTTCAAAAACGGCGATGTCGGCGAGCTTACCCTCTTTCAGCTCGCCCAAATTTAGCCCAAGTGCCACAGCAGCGTTTTTTGTCGCGCCTAAAATTAGCGCTCGCGCCAGCTCTGCCAAACCCAGCTCGTCGTGCATCATTAAATTTGCACGCAGCTCGTCTAAAAAGCTTAGACTGAAATTCGAGCTAAGCCCGTCGGTAGCGATGTTGTAATTAAGCCCGCTTACGAGCAGTTTTTTAAAGCTCAGCCGCTTTTTGCTAAGCAGGCGGTTGGAGCGCGCGCAGTGCGTGATCGAGTGGAGCTTCGGATCAAAGATGCTAAAATCATCCACCCACACGCAATGCGTAAAAAGCGTGCGAAGCCCGCTAAAATGCGCTACGAAGCTCTGTGGCGAGTAAAAAGGCGCGGGCATTGGGTTAAATTTAGCAAGCCAGGTTTTAAGCTTACCGCGACCGGCGCGCAGCCACTGCCGCTCGTAAGCACTCTCCATAAAATGCGTGCTTATAGCAAGCCCGTTTTCGCGGGCAAGCTTCGTCGCAAACTCCGTAATCTGCGGGTGCGTCGAGTACGGCGAGTGTACCGACACGGCGGGGATGAAAAGCGAGCTTGCAAGCGTCTTTGAGCGCTCAAATCGCTCTTTAAATTTCAAAATATTCTCCGCCGTAGCGTCCTTGCTCGCGCCTAAAATTTCATTGAAAAACACGGTTCTAATGCCGCTTTTCGCGCAAGATTCAGCCTCGCCGCCGAAGCTTGAAATTTCGCCGATCGTGCCCACGCCGCTTCGCATCATTGCGGCGATCTGCTCTGCGATCAGCCGTCCGCGCGCCGCGGCGTCCAGCTGCTGCCTTGAGGCGATGACGCTGCCTAGCCACTCCAAAAAATCGCCATAGCGCAGCGTGCCTTTGTTTGCGCTAAATTCCAAATGCACGTGCGGATTTATAAACGCAGGCATCGCTATGTCGCCGCTAAAGTCTAAAATTTCGGCTTGCGGGTATTTGCGCGCCGCGCTTGCAAAGGAGCAGACCTCGATTATCTTTTTATCAAAGACGATCGCGCCCTCTTTTAAAATTTTAAAATTCTCATCGCAGACAAGAACCCACTTCGCCCTTAAAATTCTCATCGTTTTCCTTATCTAAAACAGCGCGTGATTTTAGCATAAAATTCTATTTCGCGCTAAATTTAAGAGATAAAATTTTATCGTTTGGGCTTGAGCGGGCAAATTTGGCGCCATAGTAAAAAATAAGCTCGCTTTGGTTATAATTTTTGCTTAAATTTCAAAAGAAGGACGTAAAAATGAAAATTATGGTGATTCAAGGACCGAATATCAATATGCTTGGTATGCGCGAGCCCGCTATTTACGGGGTTATGAAGATGGAGGATATCCATAAGCAGATGAAGGCGGTCGCCGATCAGAGCGGCAACGAGATCGAGTTTTTCCAGAGTAATTTCGAAGGCGAGATCGTCGATAAGATCCAAGAGTGCTTCGGTACCTGCGACGGTATCATCATCAATCCCGCCGCCTACACGCACACTTCGCTCGCTATCCGCGATGCGCTCGCCGCAGTCAGTCTGCCCGTAATCGAGGTGCATATCTCAAACATCGCTCGTAGGGAGGAGCTTAGACAAAAAAGTCTAATAGCGCCCGTGACTGCGGGTCAGATCATCGGATTCGGTCCCGTGGGATACCATCTGGCGATGATCGGAATGATTCAAATTTTTGAGCAGATCAAAGCCGCCAGAGCCGAGCAGAAAGCCAAATAAGTTTGGGGTTAAATTTGAAAAATTTTATCCTAAAGGACGAAAACGCCGTTTACCACGAGTGCGGATACAGCTGCGACAACGCGATATTTTTGAGTCTCGCGGGGCGCAAATTTTTCCTCACCGATGCGCGTTATAGCATCGAGGCACGCGAGCTTTGCAAAGATACCGAAGTGATCGAGGTCGAGCGAAATTTGATAAAAGACACGCGGCTGTTTTTGCGAAAAATGGGTGTAAAGGAGCTTGTTTATAACCCGTACGATTTTAGCGCGGGCGAGTGGGGGGCGCTTAGCAAGGGGCTTGGGGTAAGATTTAAGGCGCGGGCGAATTTTTCGCAAATTTCGCGCATAGTAAAATCAGAAGACGAGATAAAAATTTTAAAGCAAGCGGCGCAGTTAGGTGCGGAAAGATTTGACGAATTTGCTGCGTTCGTGCGCGCCGAGGGCGAAGGCATGAGCGAAGAGGAGCTGTTTTTTAACGCCGAGCTTATCTTTAAAAAAAAGGGCGAGCTCGCGCTTAGCTTTTCGCCTATCGTCGCGATCAACGAAAATGCCGCAAAGGCGCACGCATTGCCCGGTAAAAAGCGCTTGCGATATGGCGATTTACTCCTGCTTGACGCGGGGGTTAAATTTAACCGTTACTGCTCGGATAGGACGCGCACGGCGTACTTTGACGAAAATTTTAACTTCGGCAAGGAGCAAAATTTTAAAAACGCCAAACGGCAAGAAATTTACGAGATCGTAAAAGAGGCGCAAGCTCTGGCGATCGCGGCGGTTATGCCCGGCAAAAAGGCGAGCGAGATCGACGCGGCGGCTAGGGATTTTATCGCCGCTCAGGGCTACGGAGAAGCGTTTTTCCACAGCACGGGACACGGCGTCGGAGTCGATATCCACGAGCTTCCGTTCATCTCAAAGCGCGGAGATACCGTGCTAAAAGAGGGTATGGTCTTTAGCGTGGAGCCTGGGATTTACTTGCCCGGCGAGTTTGGCGTGCGTATCGAGGATGTCGTGGTCGTGCGCGAAAACGGGGCTGAAATTTTAAGCGAGTAGACCCGATGAATGTGCGACTTAAGAAAAACGGATTTTACGAGTGCGCGGACGCGCTATGCGTCGTAAAAAGCGCAGTTTTCCCGATGAGGCGCCGCGAGCGCGGAAATTTTAAAAATTTATACCTGCTCGGGCTCGGCGGAAATTTAGGGGACGTCAGGCGGCGCTTCGAGCGATTTTACCGCGTTTTACAAAGCGATACGCGCTTTTTCGTAGCGCAAAATTCGTTGATTTTAAAAAACAAGCCGTTCGGCTTTTTAGATCAGCCCGATTTTTTAAACGCCGTAATGCTCGTGCAAAGCTCTCTGCCGCCGCTTACATTACTCAAAATCATGCAGCGCGCAGAGCTACGATTTGGACGCAAAAGAAGCTTCAAAAACGCGCCGCGCACGCTGGACGTGGATATTTTATATGCAAGCGCGAAGGTGCGTGCCTGCGAGCGGCTGATGCTGCCGCATCCGGGTGTTTGCGAGCGCATAAGCGTGATTTTGCCACTTGGAGAGATGAAATTTAAAAGAGGACTGATATGCAAACTAAAATCGTAAATTTTTTAAGCGCCAAGGGCGGAGTCGGCAAGAGCGTGATTGCAGCAAATTTCGCCGAAATTCTAAGCGAGCAGGGCTACCGTACGGCGATCATAGAAGCACCAAATTTAAACAATCAAGAGATCATCTTAAACGCTTTGCAAAGAAAGAGGATTTCGCTGCCAAGCGCCGTTGCGGTAAAAATTTCGCAAAATTTAACGCTCGTCTCGCCCGCACTTGCTTCACAAAATCCCGCGTCTTCACAAAATTCTACAAATAGCACAAATTCTATGGCGCAAAATTCTATCAAAAACGTAAGCTCTAGCGCGGACGATTACGTCATGCAAAATTTTATAGGTAGCGCGCAAGGCTCGCAAGACGACGAAAGTGGCGGCTCGCACAATTACGCGCAAAAACTCACGAGCTTTGATGGCAAAAACAACTCAGAAAATTCCGCCGCTTTAAATTCAATAGCAAACGCCACAAAAAATTCTACGAATTGTGCAGCCAAAAAGCCGCAGAATTGCGAAGATGGATGGAATTTTACAGAATCAGAAAGCCTAGAAAATTTTAAAAGCGATGATTTCACCAAGCAAAATTCAATCCCTGACGAGAATTCTCAAAATTCCGCGAGTGAAGATGAAATGAAAAATTCTGCCCGCTCATCAAATTCCGAAAAAGCCGGAAATTCCGCAAACGCAAATGCTCACGAAAGCCCCGCTCGCTTCGCAAGTGAGCTGAAAGAGGCAGGAATCTTCGATTTTATTTTGATCGATGCGGGGCTTGAGTATCTTGGAGATTTTTTGAGCATCGGTGACGAAAATATCGTGCTGTGCGCGAATGAACCCTGCTCGATCAGCAACACCTACGCGCTTTTAAAGACGCTCGGGGCGAGCAAAAAAGAGGTTTTGTTTTTGCTAAATTTCACCGCGAGCGAGGATGATGCCGTGATGATCTACGAGAATCTAAAGTCGGTTGCGCACCGCAATATAAGCGAGCTGGGCTTTAAATTGCTAGGCTTTGTGCCGTTTTGCAAACAAGTAGCCGTCTGCTCACAAAATCGCGCGCTTTTTAACTCGCACTATCCGTTTTCGCCAGCTACCATCGCGCTTAGACAGAGCGTCTCGCGATTTTTGGGCAAGCAGGGTTGCGAGCCGATCGATATGGGCGCTTACCGCGGCGTCGGCGGATTCTTACGAAAACTTAGCAACCTAGTATGATTTACAACAAGATTTTAAATCACGTAAATTCTACTATTTTAAACGGAATTTTAAAAATTTAATGCTATTCTTAAAGCTAAAATTTTAAATAATATACATAAAAGATAGATTAATCATGCAGTTGAAAGAAATTTTAAAAGACATCAAAATTGCCCGCGACAATCTCAAAAACGTGGGCAAAAGCGCCACGATCTTCGGCTCGGCGCGCTTTAGCGAGGATAACCGCTACGTAAAAGACGCGCAAAAACTTTGCGAAGGGCTCGCTGATTTAGGATACTCGATCATCACCGGAGGAGGAGGCGGCATTATGCAAGGCGCCAACCGAGGCGCATTTGCGAGGGCAAGGACGCACAGCGTGGGCTTTAACATCATGCTGCCGTTTGAGCAAAAAAGCAACGGCTTTTTGACGCAGGGGGCGAAATTTTCAGCATTTGCACCACGCAAAGGCGCTCTCATCGAAAACAGCGAAATTTTCGTCATCTTTCCGGGCGGATTTGGGACGCTGGATGAGTTTTTTGAAATTTTAGTGCTGGTGCAGACGGGCTTTAAGCGCGCACAGATCTATCTTTACGACGAGGAATTTTACGCGCCTTTGATGGAGTTTTTCCGCACTTCACTGCTAAAATCTGGTGCGATAAACGAAAGCGATCTGCAAAATTTCATGCTCTGCGACAGCGTGGATGAAATTTTGGCAGATGTGCGACGTAAGGAGAACGAATGAAAATTTTAGTCGCGATAAGCGGCGGCGTGGATAGCTCGATGTGCGCGAAGCTGCTGCAAGACGCGGGCCGGGTGCAGGTCACGCCGAAGGCCATCTGGAGGGCGGCCGCCTGGGCACTGAGGCACGGCCCTGTCGGGCTGTCCCGGCTCGTGGCGAGTAAGGTTCGCAGCGGCCATGACAGGCAGGGGGCCCGCTGATGAACTTCGGACGCAACCCGCGGCTCTACAAGTCGACGGTGGCGGCCATCGCCCGCGACTCCGTGCGCTACGCCCTCATCAAGCCGGTGCTCGACCGCGCCGTCAAGGCGCACGTGCACGGCCTGGAGCACCTCGACGACCTGCGGGCCCCGTTCCTGGTCACCCCGAACCACTCGGGCCACTTCGACGGCCCGCTCATCATGCTCACGATGCCGAGTCGGCTCACCAAGGAACTGGCCACCGGTGCAGCGGCCGACTACTTCTTCACCAAGTGGTACACGGCGATGGGCACCCAGCTGCTCATGAACGCCTTCCCCGTCGACCGGGCCCGCAACAAGGGCCGGAACCACCGGGGTATGTCGGGCGAGCTGCTCGACGCGGGCGTCTCGCTGCTCATCTTCCCCGAGGGCACCCGGTCCCGTACAGGCGGCATGGGGCGTTTCAAACCCGGCACCGCGGCCCTGGCGATCGCCCACAACGTGCCGGTCGTCCCCGTGGCGCTGGTCGGCTCGTGGGCGGCGTGGCCGCCCACCGAGAAGCGCTGGCTGCCCGGCCGCCCCGACGTGCACGTCGTCTACGGGGCCCCGATGACCGCCGAGCCGGGCGAGATCGCCCACGAGTTCTCCGAGCGGGTGCGCCGCAAGATCATCGAGATGCACGACGGTGTGGCGAGGGCCTACGGCATGCCCACCCAGGCCGAGATGATGCACTTGGCGGCGATCGAGCGGGCCCGCAGGTCGGACGGGGGGAAGCACTGAGGCCGCCCCGCACCGCGGGCATCGCCGCCCGATCTAGCGCGTGATGGTGCCGTGCTCGAACTCCTGGGTGCAGGTCCCAGACGCGTCGCACCGCGCGTCGCCCACGGGCGCACCGTAGTCGCCCTCGAGGGCACCCGCGGCCGACCAGGCCTCGTAGACTGCGCCCCGCACGACGAGGAGGGCGTCCGCCGCCGTGAGGTGGATCGCCCCGCCCTGGAAGTACTGGGTCATCGTCATCGTCCCGGCGCCGACCTCCGCCTCGCTGACCGGAAGGCCGAGGTAGCCGTCCTCGGCGCCCTCGTCCTCCCACTTGCGCTCGATCTCGTGGTGGACGGAGTGGGCACCGGTGGCCGGTGTCCACTCGATCAGACCGAAGCTGAAGAACTGGACGCAGCCGACCGTGCCGTTGTCCTGGCCGCAGCTCTCGTCGCTCCTCGGATAGCCGAGATAGCCCCTGGCCTGACCGGTCGCGTCCCACCGGGCGCCGATCGCACCCCGGAGAATGTGCGCGCCCCACGTCGCGCCGGCCGCGCCGTCGCGGACGATCGAGCCGCGCTGGAACCGCTGGAAGCAGCCGTTCTGGATGAGCGTGCAGCTGATGCCCGTCACCGGGTAGCCCAGTGAGCCGTCCTCCGAGCCGCTCTGGCGCCACTGGGCCAGGAAGTCGCCGTGGATCTCGTGGGCGCCGGTGGCGGCCGTCCAGACGATCGTGCCGTTCTCGTAGGAGCGGTAACAGCCGCCATCGCTGGTACCGCACGTCTCGCCGCTCCGCTCGGCGCCCAGGACGCCGTCAGCGCCGCCGAGGGCCTCGTAGCGGGCGGTGATCGCCCCGCCCGAGTCGGTGTCGGCCCGCGCCGG
>NZ_CALHII010000194.1 GCF_938030815.1 uncultured Campylobacter sp. | reverse complement strand
AGCGTGGATGAAATTTTGACGGACGTGCGACGTAAGGAGAACGAATGAAAATTTTAGTCGCGATGAGCGGCGGCGTGGATAGCTCGATGTGCGCGAAGCTGCTGCAAGACGCGGGGCACGAGGTGCAGGGCTGCTATATGAAGCTGCACGCAAAGCCGGGCTATCACGAAGCAAACATCGCCAAAGTCCGCAAGGTGGGCGAGTTTTTGGGTATAAAAATCCACATTTTGGATCTGCAGGATGATTTTAATCGCGATGTTTACGAGCCCTTCGTGCAGGCCTATATCGGCGGTCTTACGCCAAATCCCTGCGCGCTATGTAACCGCCGCATCAAGCTAGGCAAGCTCTTGGAATTCGCGCGCGAGCAGGGCTTTGAGCGCCTAGCTACGGGGCATTACGTCCGTATCGAGGACGGGCTTTTAAAAGCCGCTGTAGATCTCAGCAAAGATCAGAGCTATTTTTTAGCAAACATCGATCCCGCCGCGCTTAAATTTATGCTCTTTCCGCTTGGAGGGATGTATAAAAAGGATGTCAAAGAGGCTGCGCGCGCCTATACGGAGCTTTCGCAGATCGCCTCTGCGAGCGAAAGCAGTGAGATCTGCTTCGTCGATACCACCTATATCGACGTTTTGAACCGCCATACGGGTACCAAAATGCCCGGCATCGTGCGCGACCGTGCGGGCAACGCTATCGGCACTCACGAAGGCTATATGCACTACACGATCGGCAAGCGCCGCGGTTTTACGGTGCACGGCGCGCATGAGCCGCACTTCGTACTAAGCATCGACCCGAGTAAAAACGAGATCGTCGTGGGCGGCAAGGAGGAGCTGGCGACCTATGAGTTCGACACCGAAAATTTCAACGCCTTTTTAAGCAGGGATGAAATTTTAAATATGCCGAATCTCGGCGTTAAGATCCGCTACCGCAGCACCAAACTCCCCGTTAAAATTTCGCCTCGTAAGGACGGTGGGGTACATGCCGTGCTGTCCACGCCCGCAGCGGGCATCGCTCCTGCACAGCTCGCGGTTTTCTACGACGAGCGCGACCGCGTAATGGCAAGCGGATTTATAAAATAGCGCTTTGTTTTTGCTTCACTTAAAGCCCTCGAGTTTGCAAAACGGCGCTTTGGTCGCGCCGCTTAATCTGCACTCACTCTGTTAAATTTCATATCGGAGTAAGATATTTGCGCTTTTGAATCCAAGCCGTTAAATTTTATCCCGTAAGCTCGGCGCGCAAATTTTATGCGCGTAGCTTTACGATTGAGGCTTTTAAATTTACGCTCTGTCGCTGTGTTACCTGCACTGCTAGCCAAATTTTACGAAAGTTGCGGCGCTAAAATAAAATTTACGGCGACGTCTTATCAAAGCGCGCCGTGACGCAAAGATCGCGACCGATATAAAATATTTCGCGCGTCGTCGCGACGGCGCGAAACGAAATTTGCGCGCTCCCTCTAAAGGAATTTGCGATGAAATTTCTAAACCTACGCTAGAGCCCACGACTACATTTAAATTTTAAAAATTTATGCCGAAATAAAATCAAATTTTAAAATTTAGCAGCGCTTTCTGCGCTCGAATTGTGCTCAAATCGCCCTAAAATTCCACTCGCGTCTTTACCTCGAAAAGCAGCTCGCCATCCACCGCTTCAAGCCCGCCGCTCTTTATCATCTCGCGAATTTTACTCGTGCCGAAGCCCTGTTTTTGAAGCAAAATTTCAACCAAACCTAGATCCCTGATCTCATAAATGCACCGATCTATCAGCTGCGAAGAGCCCAGATCGTCGAAGTAGAAAAATCGCCCGCCGTTTGAATACACCCAGCCGTATAGCCCGCCGTGCACGCCGCCTACTTTGCGCCACTCGTGCGGCAGATCGAGCGCGAAAAGTCCGCTTTTGCGAGCGACCATCCTGCGAGTGCTGCGGCCGCCGCCCCAAACTTCGGCGCTTTCTAAAAAATATATCCGCTCGCCGCTTTGAAACACGCTGCCGCTAAGCGCGTGAACTTCGCCTGCGAAGGGGTTGTCTGCCGCGCGCTTTTGCTTTCCGTCGTTCTCGTCGAAATAATAGATACCGCCGGGGGAGGCAAAAAGTAGATGGTTTGAGTGCGCAAGCTGCCTATTTAGCGGAGCATAGGGCGCGGTGGCTGGGTCAAATTTCAGATCGTTCGCAAAAACATCGCCGCTTTTCGCATCCCACAAAAAATAGTCCAACCGCTGCCTCAAAAGTTCGTAATGGCCGCCGTTATCGCGCGCGTCAAGGCGCAGGTTTTTAAAATACACGTTCGTGCCGTCCGCGGCATAAACTTCGCTCGCCCTGCCGTCGCTTCCCTCTATCCGGCGCAGGCTCGCGGCATCGGCGTCTGGCAAAACCTCTCCCTTATAAAACGCGCAAGAGCCTTCTGCAGCGTAATATACGCCCGCGATTTGGCGCAGATCCGTGGCGTCCATGCGTTTAAATTTATAGAGGTAGCTTTGCGGTTTGGGCGCATCCCAAAAAATATGCGCCAAGGTTTCATAAGTAAGCTTAAGCGCCCCCAGCGCGTCGTTTGGCACCGCCTCGCCGTCGCAAAAGTAGCTAACTTGCCCGTCGCTTACGTAGCCAAACGCCACGGCTTTCGTGCGCGCAGGCTCCAGCTCGCTCATCGCGATATTTCCGCAATATACGGCGTTTTTATCCGCCGCGACGTTGGAGCGGTAGCCGGAGCCGAAATCCAAAACCCGAAAGCTCGCCACGTCCGCGCCCTGCATCGCAAAATAGCCCGCACCCACTACGAGGGCGTAAATTTCATCTCCTTTTTTATAAAAATCGCTGTATTTGATCTGCTCATCATCCCGCAGCGAGTAGTCGTCTGCGGAATTTATAACCGCCGCTAGAATAAGCGCGCTAAAAGCCGCGAACGCAAACGTTATACCAAGCGCGATCTTGCGCCAAAGCGGCATGCCTCTGGGCCCATCTCGCACAGGCTTACGATCTGCTTCTGCCTTGCGCGCCCTAGCTTTGCGCTTCTTTTGCGCGGGCTCGTCCTTTAGCTCTTGCGTAAAATCCTCATACATCTTTTGCCTCGAATTTAATCTCGCCGCAGATTGCGCGGCACTTGAAATTGTACAAAAGCGCGGCTAAATTTATGAAATTTAACGCTACGGACAAATTCTGATTCAACTCTTTGCGGCGCTAATTTATTTTACGAATACCACAAAATCTCTGGCAAATTTTAATTCAAAGCGCTTCGTAGCCGCACGGAATCGGCGCCGTAACGCTTGCAAACACAAAATCCTCATCGCCCGTATTTTTCATACCGTGGCACTCTCCGCTTTTGGAAATGATTAGATCTCCCGCACAGATCGGTACCTCCTCGCCCTTGCTCGGATAAAACACGCCGCGTCCGCTTAAGCAGATCCACACGTCATCGCCGTCTGGGTGAATATGCGGCGCTACGACCTGACCGCGTTTGACGATCCAAACCGCGCTGCAAGTGGTCTCCGTAGTAAAAAATGTCGTTTTTACGGCTCGCTCGTCGCTACAAATAGCATCTTTTATATGAAAAATTCTTTGCATTTTCGCTCCTTTAAGTTCACCGCATCCGGCGCGGTTTCGGCGGAATTTTAGCATTCTTTTCGTGCAGCGAAAGTGAAATTTCAAGCGCCAAACTCGCAACGCAACCTTAAATAAAAATTTTAAATTCACATTTTACTGTGCGATTTTTTTGGAGGATTGAAGATCGCATCTAAAAGTAAGAAGGCGCATAAGCATAGTATTTGCGGATAGAATTTAGGCTTTAATTTAAGACGAAATTTTAAAAATTCTTATAAATTTAAAGCCGGCCTACGAGATAAATTTATTAAATTTGATATGAGCTTTGCTTGCGCGCTTTTGCCACCCAGCTAAAGCCAAATCGTAGCTTTTATCAAAAACCTCGCGTGACGCAGACTTTACGGCAAGTGCCAAGTCGGTTTATAAAACTAAATCGGCTTATAAATAGATGCTACTACCTCTGGCTTGTTTTAGCAAATACGCATTTTGTGCCTCGAATTTTTGCATATTTTACGATAATGTTTTTATAGCGCATAACATACCGATCACGAGCCAAGCGGGAGTTCAAAGAGATAGCGTTAGAATTTTACACTATCTCTTAAATTTCAAAACTATTTTATCTTGCTTGGATCCAGTGCGATCTCGTCGTTTTTGATTACGCCGATTCCTTTATTTAGCACGTTTTGCGCGATCTGTTTAGCTTCTGCTAGCGAGTGCATCGCGAAGGTGCCGCACTGAAATTTATTCAGCTCGGGGATATCCGCTTGAGAGGCCACGCCCAAAATATCCTTCATGCTCGTGCTCCACGCCGCTGCGACGGCGCTCTCGCTAGGCGCGCCGATCACGCTCATATAAAAGCCCGTGCGGCATCCCATCGGCGAAATGTCGATGATCTCGACGTCCGCGCTATTTAGATGCTCGCGCATAAAGCCTGCGAAAAGATGCTCCAACGTATGGGTGCCGCGCTCGCTCATGATCTCTAAATTCGGGCGGCAAAACCGCAGATCATAGACGCTGATCTTATCGCCGCTTTTGGTGCGCATGCTCTTTGCGAGCCGCACGCCCGGTGCATTCATGCGGGTATGATCGACCTTAAAACTATCTAACAATGGCATATTTTCTCCTTAAATTCAGATCACGGCGATTTTAACATAAAATTTCGTACTTTTAGGCACACAGATGAAATTTTGGTTACAATTACGTTTATTTTCAGGAGAATTAATGCCCTATATAAACGTCAAAATCACCAAAGAGCGCGGCGGCTTAAGTCGCGAGCAAAAAGCAAGGCTCGTCAAAAACCTCACCGATGCCCTCGTAGCCGTGCTGGGCAGGGGCGAGAAAACCACGGTCGTTACGATAGATGAAATATCCACTGACGACTACGCGATCGGCGGACGACTAGTAAGCGAAATCAGGGAGCGGCAGAGCTAAGCTCGCGCGTCAGATTAAGTTTGAAAAGCGAAATTTTAGAATTTTAAAATTTTAAAGCGAAATTTTACGTGGCAGGCTCCGCTTCTAAGGAAATAAAATTTGCGACAATCCCCGCTTGCAAGATGAAATTTTACGCTAAATTCCATGCTGTAAAATTCCAAAAACCAACCGAGCGGGAATTTTAAAGTGGATCTAATGGTGAAATTCTTTGAAAAAACCGGCAAGATAGAATTTATGCAAATTTCAAAATCTTACTAGATAAAATTTAAGCCTCGCAAAGTTTAAAATTTCGTAAAAATAAATAGACGATTTCTTAGCGAGCTAGCGTTCCCAAATTAGTTTTTTGCCGAAAGTTAGAGTATTATCGGTCATTTTCATCCAATCGATTCTGATCGTAAAAAAATCGGTCTGCATCGCGCGCGCAAACGGGAAGCGCTTAAGATATAGCGAGGTTTCGCGCTCATCCGCGCTACGGATATGGCCGCAAATCTGCACGCCTTTAATCCTGCCTACAAATTTCGTATCCAGTGCGACCGTAGCCGCAACTCCGCGGTTGGCAAAGACTGCTTTGATATGCTCGGAGTCGCTCGCGCTTGCGATGATGAGCTCCTTATTTTGCGGATCGTAGGCATAAAATGCACTGCAGCAATATGGCAGATTATTGCGCAAAACTCCGAGAGATAGGAGCTTCATCCTGCCTAAAAACTCGTCGAATTTATCTTGAGCGGCACACATTTTAAGCCTCCTTTTTGCTAAATTATACAATGATTTTCTTTTATTAGCTATAATCGCGAGCCAAAATTAGGAGAATTTTTATGGAAAATTATAAAAAAGTAAAAGAGATGTTTTTGATGCAGCAAGCCCTAAACGACGAAACAAATGGCGTGGGCTGGGAGGACGGCTATACAAAAAACGGCAAACTTATCAACTGGAAGCGCTGCATTTACATGGAATGCGCAGAGCTTATCGATAGCTTTGCGTGGAAGCATTGGAAAAATATCTCTGCAGCGCCGGACGTGAATAATATCGTCATCGAGATCGTTGATATTTGGCACTTCGTGATGAGCTATATTTTAGAGCAATATTACGGCAGCAAAGACATCGAACACATCGTAAGCGACGTCACGGCAGTAAGCGGATTTGCGGAGTTTAGCTCCTACGCCTACGACGTGCGCGAATACAGCATCTACGAAATCGTAAACGACATCGAGCTCATAATCCACGAAACAAGCGGCTTTGAGCTGCAAATCGGCGAGCTGCTGACCGATTTTTTTCGCGTCGCGATTAAATGTGGAGTGAGCTTAGACATACTTTTTGCCAAATATATCGGCAAAAACGTGCTAAATAAATTCCGCCAAAATAACGGCTACAAAGAGGGCAACTACCGCAAAATCTGGGGAGACCTTGAGGATAACGAGGTGCTAATAGAGGTGCTATCAAAAGGCGCAGTAAGCGGAAACGAAATTTACGAGCAATTGCAAAAGATCTACGACGCGACGAAGTAAAGTCATGGATTTGCGCGCGAGATTTCCCTTTGAAATTTTGAAATTTCATCTATAAAATTTCGGCATGCAAATTTTAAAAAAAGGGCTTTGATTTGAAACTCTGCAATTTTGTGCCTGAAATTTTACGCAGTGCCAGCTTATTTATAAGTGGCAAAATTCCGCGTAGTAAGCAAATAAATATTTGCAACAAGCAAAACGATCTCTTTTTTACACACGATAAACGAGCAGATTAAACGCGGGCGGGTAATCAAAGCATAAATTTCATATTATAATTCGAGATGAGCCGGCTAAAGCAAGCGAATGAGCCAAGCGAGCGGATCAATGAGGCGCGGTGCGGCAGTTAAAATAATAAACTAAGCTCAAATTCCATCGCAAAAGTCGCTAAAATAACGCAAATAGGAGCATACATGGGTAGAATTTTTAATTTAGCAAAGCAGGATTTTTTTACGCGCAAGTTTATTTTGCTCTCGCTATTGCCGCTTGTGTGCTCGCTCATAATCTTAGGTACGCTCGCATTTTTCGGCGGCAAAGAGCTTTTTGACGCGCTTTCGCAGGGCGCGCAAAGCGGCGATTTTAGCTTCTTGGACGAGCAGCGCTTCCCGGTAATTGCGAAAATTCTAAGCTTTGCTGCTACAAAGTGGATTATCGGCGCGATTTTTTCGGTGTTTGCCAGCTTTGCGGTACTGATGCTTAGCGTGTTTTGTGCGCTTATCATAGCAGGATTTCTGACGCCCGCAGTCACTAAAGAGATCAATGCCCGCCACTACCGCCTAATACGCGCGGATGAAGCGAGCACGGCGCGAGTGCTAAAGCTGATGAGCCTTGAAATTTTAAAATTTTTAGCGATTTTATTTATCTGCTCGGTGCTTTTGTTTGTGCCGGTAATAAATTTATTCATCATCAACGTGCCGTTTTTTTATATCTATTACAAGCTGATTCTAATCGACGTCGCTTCAAACGCGTTAAGCGCGAAAAGCTTCGAGCGCTCTTATAAAATGGGCGGCGGATATAAATTTGCCCTAAGCGCTTTTATTTTTTATCTGCTGTGTTTGATCCCGCTGGTAGGATTATTTTTTCAGCTATTTTTCATCATCTTTTTGACGCACGTAGTGCTGATAGACGAAAGCGCCCGCAATAAAAATCGCTAAAGATTAACTAAAATCAATGAAAAATTTTGAAATTTTCATAAAATAGTGTGAAATTTTTTAAGAAAGGATTTCTATGAAATCAGGTGATATTTACATTTGCAATATTTGTTCGCTAAAAAGCAGCGACGATGAAAACGCGGTCTTTATCAAGGCGCATAAAAACGGCGAGACGGTGCATATCTGCACATCCTGCATGCCTAGCGTCATCCATGGCTCAGGCATGGTCGTAAAAAGCAACTCTGAGATCGAAGAAGAGCTTCAAGACGCTGCAAACTAGCTGCTAGCGCCACTTGCTGCGGCGCGTTTTAATCGCTTATTAATCTACGCGCCGCGAAATTCCAAAATTCCAAAATTCCAAAATTCCAAAATTCCAAAATTCCAAAA
>NZ_CALHII010000193.1 GCF_938030815.1 uncultured Campylobacter sp. | reverse complement strand
CGGCGAGAGCATAAAAGGCAAGAACAAGCGGGGCGTAGAAGGTCGCGATAATAGCGGCGGCGGGCGCGACACAGAAAGTTGCGGCGAGAGCAAGCCCGATATGATAGAGCAAGGTATGAGCAGACTTCGTGCAGTGTCGTGCGGCACCATAAAAAACGGCGTAGTGAGGTATGATGAGTGCGATGAGTTTTCTAACGCGGATGAGCGCGGCTTCGGCATGGATACTTCGCGCGACGTAAAATCGCAGGTTTGTGCGGATAAATTTGACGCAGACGGTGATATAAAATTTAGCGCAAATTCACAAACGGGCGAACTTGATGCCAGCGAGCGCGACGGCAGGCTGGCAGGCGATGCGCACGGCGTAGAGCAGTGCGACGAAGACAAATGCCGCATGTCGCCACGCGCCGTAGCTGCGAATTCGCAGCTCAAGCTTTATTCTCGAGGCGGTGCGGATTTGTCCTTGGAATTTGAGCCGAGAAGCGAAGAGGCGGGTATTTCGCGAGTGAATTATCCAAACGGCAACAGCGTGGAGTATTTTTGCTCGGGCAGGGCGCTAGATGCGGCGCAGCTACGCAAGGTGGAGATATTTTTAAAGCGGCTCGATGCGATGCGAGGGATCGGCTAGGCTACGCGTCCGTGAGCCACAGGGCAGCTTGAAATTTTATCGTATCGCACCACGCAGATTAAAATTTCGGCGCGCTAAAAAATTTAACTCGGCTCGGCGATTTAGAAGCGGCTTCGCGCGGTGCGCGATCAATAGGGCCTAGCCGTCGCCCGGCGCGCGAAAGTTAAAATTTTACGAAGCAAATGCTGCCTTCCCGCCGCCCAGCACGTAAATTTAAGATTTAACGCACAACGCCGCCGTACGACTTGAAACAATATAGCGCGAGAAAGACGCTGTCGCTTCTTTAAATTTAATAACGTAAGCCGAGACGTTGTATATGGGGAGTTGCCTCGCGCCGCGCGAATTATCGCTGCAAATTTGAAATTTTAAATTTAGACTAGGGCGCGGATAAAGTGCGCGCGAGGTTAAATTTAGCACGCCGTGTAAACCGCCGCCGAGTGAAATTTAGACTAACCGCGCGGCGTAAATTTTAAAATGATTAAATTTCAAGGTGCCGCGAAGTTCGCAAGTCTTTTCTGCGGTAGCCAAAAGCTCGCAGGCTTTAAAATTTGAAATTCCAAAATCCGTAAAGCAAGATTTCGCGCCGTATCGTTTCGCGGGCAAAATTCGGCGCCGCGTAGAGTCTAATTTACCCCACACCGAAGGCGCAGAGTAAATTAAAATGTATTAATACCGTAAGAGAGGAGCGGTTTTGATCTTAAGCTGATACCAAAATAATTTATCGTGCTTGATTTCCTAAAAACCCTCTTAATTTCATATTGCCATTAGCCTCTTTTGCATTCATCAAATTACTATACTCAACGCTATTTTTATCTGCCGGCTCTTTATCTTTATATTTTTCTATGATAGCCTTAGCCTCGTCTAAGTGCTCCATATAATACTTAACCGAATACGCCATACTCTTTTCCTCTACGACCGTTTTAGCGTTCACGCAATTCTTATATGAGTTGCTTCCGTCCTTTAAAGTATTGAAATCACACTTTGCGTAAACCTCTTTAGCCTCATTTAGATGAATATCGTAATATTCCTTGGTCTTTACCTCGGTATCGTCGCCGCAACCAACTAATAAAGCAGCTAACACCCCCCCAGAGGAACATTTTAGGATTTTTCATTTCATTCTCCTTGTTTGAAATTTATCGGTATTTTACTACTCGTTTACTTTAAAAATTTTAAATTGCAGGCGGGCGCGCCGTTTTAACGCGACTAGTTAAAATTCAGCTTTTAAAATTTACTCGCTCTTTTTGAAATTTCGTTTTAAAATTTTACTTGCGCGACGGAATTTTGCAGAGTGAAATTCCGCAAGGCAGATTAGAATTCTGCTCGGTAGAATTCCGCATTGCTGCGGAATTCAAAATTTAAAAGCAAATTTAAAATTTGCGGGAGCTACTCCTCTATCTTTTTGCCTGCAAATCGCACGAGAGCCCACGTAACGGCAAGCCCCATCGGCAGCGCGATCCAGACGCTAAGTCCTAGCGCTACGGGTAGATAGCCCGCCACTACGGCGATCGCGCCGACGGATAGAGCGTAAGGCATCTGCGTCTTTACGTGCTCGATATGATCGCAGCCCGCGCCCATCGACGAAAGGATCGTGGTGTCCGAAATCGGCGAGCAATGATCGCCGAAAATCGCGCCGGTTAGCACACCCGAGATATTTACGATCATATAGGCGTGAAGCGCATCGCCCGAAAGCCCGTAGTGAAGTCCCACAGCGTTTGCCAAAGGTATGGCTAGCGGCATTAGAATTCCCATCGTGCCGTAGCTCGTGCCCGTCGAAAAGCTAATGAACGAGCCCAGCACGAAAATCGCTACCGGAAGCAAAAATTTCGGCGTGTTTTGGCTTAGCATATCGACTAGATAACGCGACGTGCCGAGCTCTTTGATGACAGAGCTGAGCGACCAGGCAAGCAGCAAGATCACGATCGTAACGATCATCGTCTTCCACCCTTTAATCCACGTAGAGATCGCCTCTCTGACGTTAAAAATTTTGCGGTAAACGCTCATAAATATAGACACGACCGTAGCAAGAAGCGCCGCTTGAAAAAGCGCGACCGACGAGTTCGCGTTGCCGAACGTCGCCTGAAGCGTTGTAAAGCTTAGCGGAGCGGCTTTTGCGGCTGCGAGAGCATCGCCTTGCAGCTTGCTTAGCCCGCTAAAATAAAAGCTCGCAAATGCGCCGCAGATTAGCACTATAAGCGGGATAACGGCGTTTGAAGCTTGCGGCTTGATCCCCTCTTTGGGCTCTAGCGTTTTATCTTCTAGCTCGGCGATGTTAGAATTTTTAGAGTGGATTTCGCCGCTCGCCGCTCGCCTTTCGGCAGAGAGCATCGGCCCGAAATCCCTACGCATGAACGCTACATAAACCACGAAAGCAAGCATAAAAAGATTGTAGAAACGATACGGCATGGTTTGCACGAAGATCGAGAAGGCGTTTACGTTTTGCACGCCGATCTGATCATATCCCGCTCTTATCAGAGAGACCTCAAGACCTACCCAGGTAGAAATTAGCGCGATACCCGCAATCGGCGCGGCGGTGGCGTCGATGATAAAGGCGAGCTTTTCGCGGCTGACTCTAAATTTATCGGTGATCGGCCGCATGACGGGGCCTACTATCAGGGCGTTTGCGTAGTCGTCGAAAAATACGAAAAGACCCATAACCCATGTTGAAATTTGCGCTGAGATGCCCGTTTTAGCGCGCTTACTGATCCAAAGCGCCACGGCTTTCGTGCCGCCCGTCCTGCTAATCAGCGCGACCACGCCGCCGATACAAAGCACCTGCAAAAGTACGCCCGCGTTGCCTTTGCTAGCCATCGAGCCCACCACGCGCGCGACCAGATCGGTAAAGCTGCCCACAAGCGCGGAGATCGGATTGTTGCCGACGACTGCTAGCATATAGGTGCCGCTAAAAACGCCGATGAAAAGCGACAGGATCACCTCTTTGGTGATAAAGGCAAGCGCGATCGCCACGACGGGCGGCACCAGCGTCCAGATGCCGAAAAGCTCGGCATTATGCTGCCTGGTCGCGTCATCTACCGCAAACGCAGCAACTGATAAAAACATTAGTAATAGAATTTTTTTCATCTTCTCGCCTTAAAATTTAATGCTTCTCGATAAAAAGCCCAGCCCAGCTCTGCTGCGTCGCCATCGCCTCTACGACGTTGATATTTACGCGACGGGGCATCGCTAGGCAGTTTAGCACGATCTGCGCGATATCCTCGGGCAGGATCGCATCGACCCCCTCATACACGGCCGCGGCGCGCGCTACGTCGCCTTTAAAGCGCACCTCGCTAAACTCGCTCTTGCAGATTCCCGGTGCGATCTCCGTCACGCGGATGCCGGTGCCGCGCAGGTCGTTGCGGATATTGCGGCTAAACTGCTTGATAAACGCCTTGCTCGCGCCATAAACGTGGCTACCCGGATAGGGCCACGCGCCTGCAGTCGAGCCGAGATTGAAGATATAGCCGCTTTTGCGCGCGATCATTAACGGCAGCACCGCCTTGGTCGAATACAGCACGCCCTTGATATTCGTATCGACCATCGTCTCCAAATCCTCAACGGGCGTCTGCGCGATCCCCTCAAGCCCGAGCGCGAGGCCCGCATTATTTACGAGCACCTCGACGTCTTTAAAATTTTCAGGCAGCGCACTCACGGCGTCAAACACCGCAGCTTTATCGCGAATATCCGCGGCGATAATGTGCGTGTTGCCTAGCTCGCTCGCTAGCTTTTGTAGTCGCTCCTTGCGGCGCCCGAGTGCTATGATCTTATAGCCCTGCGCGCTAAGAGCCCTGGCGATCGCCTCTCCAAAGCCGCTCGTAGCGCCCGTGATGAATGCCGTATTTTTCATATGATCCCCTTTGCGTAAAATTTTAAATTTAGCGCAATGATAACGCAAAACGGATTTAGAATTTATGAATTTTATCTTGCGGCGCGGGCGCGGATGAAATAATACGAAGGCATTGAGCGTGCTTCTAGCGCGCACGAGCTCGCGATAGACAGCGGATTCGGCGAGTGCACTGGCTAAATTTAAAATTTTGCGCCGTTTGTTTTTCGCAGTTTGCTATAATTACCTAAATTTAGGAAAAAGACAAATGAGCAAATTTATACGATTTATCCTTGTTGGTATCTGTGTTTGCGCCACTTATGCGGGTCTTAAATATGCTTTTATACTCTTTATCACGTGGCTCATGTTTAGTGGGATATATTTTGACGGGCCGGGTGCACTGCTCGGCATACCGCTCACGTTTCTAAGCTCGTCGGTTATATTTGATTATTATTGTATTGCACTAGGCTCTCATCTGCTCTTTTTATCGCTGCTTAAAAGGCGCGACGTGAAAACGCGGTGGATTTTACCTTTATTTTTTCTCATAACGCTCGCGTTTTGTAGTTTTTGCGTCTTAATCGGGCACGAAGATTATCAGCGCATAAACGCACTTTTTGCACTCTTGCTTATCTCTCCTTTTACGCTCATCGCATACGCCATCGTTACGACCGTAATCCTTGCCAAAAATAAAATTTCGGATTATTATCCGATCTTAGTCGCGATAATTTTTGTGCCTATTCATGCCGCCAGCATAGGGATATGGGGATTAGGACGGATATATTTTGGAGTGTTTCTAAACGCGACGATACTGGGGATTTTTTATTTCACGGCGAAAATCGGGCACGTAAATTTGATCGCACACAGACCCGTACTCGACAAAATGCAAAATTCTAAAGACCGCGTTGCCAAAACGATACAAAGCAGCGCCGCATTATTAAACAACGATATTTTGAAGAAGCGCTAAATTTTATCCTTTTTAGGAATTCTAAATGACACTTTCGTCGCGCGCTACAAGTTTATATGCCTCCCGATAGGTCTGTGCTTTACCGACAAAACCTTCAAAAACTGCGCCGTTTTGCCTCTTGATACATTGACGTCGCTATTTGATCAAATTTAGATCCAGCGCGATCTTATCATTTTTGATCACGCCGATCCCCTTATTTAGCACGTTTTGCGCGATCTGCTTAGCTTCAGCTAGCGAGTGCATCGCGAAGATGCCACACTAAAATTTATTCAGCTCAGCGATGCCCTCTTGAGGATACACCTAAAATATTTTATGCTTACGCTCCGCGCCGTCGTGATGTTAATATTTGGTTTTAATAGCAACTAGCTCCAATAAAATTTCATCTGTCACGCACAAGGTCTTTTGCGTTTTTCGATCTAAAATTTGAATTGCAAGAATTCCATTTGTCGTTTACGGATACTCAGAATAAATATTGTGGCTATTTTATACGTGCAGAGTAAGATAAAATTTGTAGTTCTCAGGCATGGCAAAATCACGCACCCCGTTTTACAGATGGCAAAATAAAGCGCGTTGGAATCGACCTTCACTTGAAATTTTATTTAAAAAGCAAATCGGATTTTAGCTTGGAATAAACCTGCTCGCCTTTTAACTCACGGACGATTTGCAGTGCGAATTCCATCGCAGTAGCAGGGCCTTTCGAAGTTATTATATTTTGATCTTTTACGACATTCGCCGAATTCGTATAGCCTGGGTGAGCGATCTGACTTTCAAAGCCTGGATAACAAGTGTAAGAGCTTTTTAGCACACCCGCGGTAGCTAGCGCCCATGGAGCGGCACATATTGCGCCAATTTTTGTGTTATTTGCATCGAAATCGCGCAGTACTTGCCCCAGCCTCTCGCTCTTTGCCAAATTTTCGGCTCCGGGCAAGCCGCCAGGCAAAACGATCATATCAAATTCCGAAACTTTTATATCGTCTAAAATTTCATCGGCGATTAGCTCTACGCCGTGCGCGCCGCAGACGCATTTTTTATCCAGCCCTACAGATACCGCATTGATCTCTGCGCGGCGCAAAATATCGATCAAGCTTACCGCCTCGATCTCTTCAAATCCGTTTGCTAAAACGATCGCTACTTTCATCTACGCTCTTTTATTTTAGGTATGAGCCCTGCTCGCTCGGGGCGGTCGAAATTTCAGTATTTGTGCTCCTACTAGACGAGCTATCGTATAGGAACGAATCGTCGCCTTTTAGATAAGCAATGATGTAGCCTAGCTCCGTAGCGCTTGTTTTGGCAGCGATCAGCTGCATAATATTTTTCATCTTGCCGCCATAGCTTAGATCCGTGGTGTATTGCGAAATAGCTATCGAGATCTCCTTGGCATCCAGATCTTTGAGTTTACGCGATACTCCATAGGCTTTTTTTTGCCCGTTCTTGCCGTGGCAGGAAGCGCACTTCTCGGCAAAGATCGCTCCGCCTCTTTCTTTTAAAGAATTTATATTTCGATTTACCTTACCAATGTTAGCCTTGCCGCCTGCGGTCGAAGCGCTTTTGTAGATATTTACGGTTATGTTTTCATCTTTAGAATGTTTTTCGATTAGGGATTTTAGCTCTTTGGCAAACTCTCCTTTGGCTTCAAATACGTATGTATCGTCGTTTGTGTTATCCGCAGCATTTAGAGCGAAAGTAAAAAAACATGCTAAAAAAGAAATTTTAAAAATTTTCATAAAAAACCTTGGTTTTAAATTTAAAAAGGGCGAAGCAAAAGCTTCGCCCCAATTTTACCCGTATAAGGTAAATAATTAGAAGCTGTATTTAGCCTCGAATCTAATTCGATCATTTTTCTCATCGGCAGCCCCTGCAGCACCATCAATCTTATAGTGCGAATACCAAGTTTTGAAGCTTAACTTTTCATTATATTTATAAGAAATTCTACCTACTGCCTCGTATGCATCTTTACCGGCTGACTTACCATCTAGGTAATCGGCACCGATTCTGATACCAGTATCAGGAATAGTATAGCCTGCTACTGCATACCAATAATGATTTTTACCAGTAAAGTTCGTATAATCTAGCAACTGCTCACCCGGGCTGATAAAGGAGCCTTGATCTTCAAAGGATACAAAAGAAGCGCGATCTTTATTATCAGGCTCGAATCTTAAATAACCTGCAGCTAAATCGATACCGAATAGACCCATACTAGCCTCTGCAGCCCAAAAATCTGCATCACCTACATCAGTCTCTGCAACAAACACTGGTGGAACAGGAATGTTATTCCAATGGCCATAAGACGCTTTGTCAAAATCAGAAAATGCATATTGACCTTTTAAACCAATATTGAAATCATCGGAAATATCAAAGTTAAATGCTAACTCTGCAGCGAAAAGATCGGCTACATCTTCTAAGGAGTTATACCATAATTGGAAAGCCACAGGATCGTATGAGCCCATAGCTCCTACTCCATATAGATTGTGATCGGTAGTTAATTTTCCTCCTAATGGAGCCATTGCACCTGTTCTATTCCACTTAAGGCTGCCAATATCACTATCATTCTCTAAAGAGTCCATCCAAAAGCCAGTAAGAGTTAGCCCCTCGATATCGGTGCTAGTAATCTTAACACCGTCCCCATACATATCATCCGTAAAGAACGAACCTATACCCTGGCGACCAACTGTAATAGTAGTGCCGCCAATAGCATATCCCAAGTAGGCCTTGGCAATATCAAATTGAGACTCATCGTCCTCTTCATTTTTCTCCTGAAGATATACACCGTCTGAAGATGAGAAGGTCTCACCATTATCTCTATCCATAAATCTAACACCAACTACACCAAAGAAATTATCGTCAATTTTAGCTTTAAAATCTACTTCGGATTTAAACTCCCAAACACCCTTGCTACTATTTCCGGCATCTTTATCACGATCATGGGTATATCGCATACGAGCGTATCCGTTTAGATCCACGTCCTTGATAGCTTCCTCTAACGGAACAGCACTTGCACTCATAGCAAGAGCACCTGCAGCGACTGCTGCCGCTAAACTAAGTTTAACTAGTTTCATTTTGAACTCCTTTAAAAGTTTGTAAGCGCAATAGTAGCACAAAATGACAAATTATATGCTTAAAATAGGCTGAAAAATACTAAAATTTTACCAAATTGTTACCGAGTATTTACCGAAAATCCAAATTTAACGGGCATAAAAAAAGCGAGACCCACACAAGCCTGCATTGCGCGGCGCACACTGCCTTTGGCGGCGTAGGTTACTAAATAGCCTCCAGTTTTGAGAGCGGTATACATTCGCTGAAAAATGGCTTCTTGCCACAATTCGGGTTGCACTTGCGCCCCAAAAGCATCGAAATAAATAAGGTTGAAAGTATCGGTATCGTTGATAGTTTCAAAACGTTGTAATCGCTTTTTGAAACTAAAAGAGGGTAATAGAGTAATGAGTTTGTTCCACTCACAACGGTGCATCTGCTCAAAAACGGGCACGAGTGCTGGAGCGTTGAGCATCTGTGGAAAGTTCATTTGTGAGGCTTCGTCCCACGAAAGCGGATAGGCTTCTACCGTTTCGTAACGAATATTCAGTTGCAAAGATTCGTGTTCCTTGTAAGTAGCCAAAGCGTTAAGACCCGTACCAAATCCAATTTCTAAGATAGAGATGCTTTGATGGTCAAATAGTTGCAGTCCGTTCTTGATAAACACGTGCTGAGTTTCTTGAAGCGCGCCGTGTACTGAGTGATAGGTCTCGTCTAACTGTGGAATATAAAGGCTGGTAGAGCCATCAGATGTTTTTATAAGTTCGTGAGTCATTATTCAGGTAAAAGATAAAAGATAACAAGTAATCGTTTAATAGTTAGTGTGTTGAAAAATATAGGTAAAGATTTTTGTATTTTACGCGACAAAGTTAAAAAATATTTTGTACCTTTGACAAAAATTTAGACAGAATCAAAAACTAAAACAATATGAATTTAAAGATTGAAAAAGTAAAAGAAAGTCGTATTAACCAAATAGACTTTTCAAAACTGAGTTTTGGTAAAACTTTTGCCGACCATATGTTCATCTGTGATTATAAGAATGGACAATGGCAAGATGCTCGTATAGTGCCTTATGGGCCTTTCTCTGTAGAACCTTCCCTTAGTGTATTCCACTATGGACAGACCATTTTCGAAGGGATGAAGGCTTACAAAGATGACCGCGGGGAGGTATTCCTCTTCCGTCCTACGGAAAACTATGCACGCATGAACAAATCTTGTAAGCGTATGTCCATGCCTGAGTTCCCTGAAGAACTTTTTGACAAGGCACTAAAAACTCTGGTGGATTTAGACCGACTATGGATACAACCAGGACTGGGTAATGCTCTATACTTACGCCCGTTCATGATTGCAACTTCTACTGGAGTACAAGCCAATCCTTCTACTGAATATCGCTTTATGATCATCACCTCTCCTGTACAGAGCTATTACAAAGGGGGAGAACTAAAGGTAAAAATAGCCGATCACTATAGCCGTGCAGCCAATGGAGGTGTAGGGTTTGCTAAAACAGGAGGTAACTATGCTGGACAATTCTACCCTACTGCCTTGGCTAAAGAGGAAGGTTATCAACAAATTATCTGGACGGATGATGCCACTCACCAGAAGTTAGAAGAATGTGGTACGATGAATGTGGTAATTCGTATAGGTGATACCCTGATCTCCCCTCCTCCTACCGAACGTATCTTGGATGGGGT
>NZ_CALHII010000192.1 GCF_938030815.1 uncultured Campylobacter sp. | reverse complement strand
GCTCGGAGTTAAAATTTGCTTCCTGCCCACAGGCTTGTCAGGCTGCGTAAATACGGCCGCGATCTCAAATTTAGCTTCGGCAAGCGCGCGCAAAATTTTAGCCGCATACTCGGGCGTTCCCATAAAAACTATATTCATTCTTTTCCTTTAAATTTAGCCAAATCGCGGCGCGAGCGATCACACGGGCGCCGACCGTGCGAAGTAAAATTTATACGCGTCGCACAAGCCAAACCCCGCGCAAAAGGCGGCATTATCGCCGTTTTTCGCGCTTATTTGACGGCGGATTGATTTTCATCTCCGCCTTGATCCTTCCAAGGCCAAAAAGCGCACGGATCTTCGGACCAATAAATCTTTGCAGAGGGTTTCGCTCCCAGCTCATTTAGGCTAATCTTGCCGTCATGATTAGCGTCCAACCTCTTAAATTCTGGGCCTGAGCGCAAATTTAGCTCTACTTTCAGTCCGGACGGCACCTCGCTCGCCATCCACTCCTGCAAGCTCAGCGCGCCGTCATGATCCTTGTCGTTAAAGTCCATAAAATTTGGCACCGGATCGGCGGGATCGCAACCGTATGCGCCGAAGCATAAAAATACTAGAATAAAAATTTTATTCATTTCGCCTTCTTAAATTTTATCTTTTTGCGGCGTTTGCGAGCGATAAATACAAAATTTACCCACATATTCGGACGCGCTTAAGGCCTGCGTTTGCAAAGCCCTCTGCGACGCGGCTTTTAGCGCAGCCTACAGCTCCTTTTTAAGCAGCTCAAGCAGGTTAAATTTTAGCTCGTTTATATTTTGCCCAGTCGCCGAGGATATCGGCATCACAAAAAACGGCTTGGCAGCGTCAAATTCATAAATATCTTGCTTAAATTTCATCTCGTCCGCCGTGCCCGCGAGCCCCAAATGCGACAAAAACGCGTCAAATTTTTCCTGCAAATTTTCGGCCGCGTCCGCGCGAGTTAGAGCGATAGCGTAGTCTCTTTTTGCAAGCCCCTCTGAAAATTTCGCCGTCTCGGCCCGCAGCGCGTCAAACTGCTCCTCAAGGCTGCGATAATTCGCAAGATCAAGCATAAAAAGTAAAATTTTCGTGCGCTCGACGTGTTTTAAAAACTGCACGCCAAGCCCGCGCCCTTCGCTTGCGCCAAGGGTGATGCCCGGGATATCGGCCATGACAAAGCCGCTATATTCGTCAACCTCGACGAGGCCGAGCTTTGGCGTGAGCGTGGTAAACTCGTAGTTTGCGATCTGGGGTTTGGCGTTTGAAATGGTCGAGATTAGCGTGCTTTTGCCCACGTTTGGAAAGCCTACGAGCCCAACGTCGGCGATGAGTTTTAGCTCCAATCTCACCTCACGTGTCTGCCCCTCTAGGCCTTTTTGTGCGTATTCGGGGGCTTGGTTGATCGAGCTTTTAAAGTGTACGTTGCCAAGCCCGCCTTTGCCGCCTTTTAAAAACAGCCTCGTCTCGCCGTCATTTAGCATATCAAGCACCAGCTCGCCGCTGTCCTCGTCGTAAACGCTGGTGCCTGGAGGGACGATGAGATAGAGATCCTCGCCGCTTTTGCCCGTCTTTTTGCGACCCTCGCCGGGCGCGCCATTTTGCGCTTTAAACTCACGCTTGCCCTTGTAGGATGAGAGGGTGTGGGAGTTTTTATCGACTCTGAAATATACGTCGCCGCCGTCGCCGCCGTCGCCGCCGTCAGGACCGCCCAAGATGACGAATTTTTCGCGGCGGAAGCTGACGCAACCTGCGCCGCCGTCCCCTGATCTGACGTTAAATTTTACGCTGTCTATGAACATAGCTATCCTTAAATTTAAAACGGCAATTATAGCCAAATGAGTTGAAGATAATTTTTAAATGGATGAAATTTTAAAAGAGGGGCTTGCGCCCCCGAAGATTTTAGCGGTAATTACACAGCTGGATAAACCGACACTTTTTTGCGATTTTTATCTTTTCGCTCAAATTTTACGACGCCGTCGATCAGCGCGAAAATCGTGTGATCGATACCCATGCCTACGTTGCAGCCCGGGTGCGTCGCAGTGCCGCGCTGGCGAATGATGATGTTGCCCGCGCGAACGAACTCGCCGCCGAATTTTTTGACGCCTAAGCGGCGTCCGATGGAATCTCTATTATTTTGGGTTGAGCCTTGACCTTTTTTGTGTGCCATTTTCTATCCTTTATGCGTTAATCGAAACGACTTTGACGCGGGTGTATTGGCGTCTGAAGCCGCGTTTTACTTTTGAATCTTTACGTCTGCGTTTTTTGAAGATAACGACTTTTTTATCCTTGCCTTCGCAAACGACCTCCAAAACCACCTTGGCACCCTTTACAAACGGTGCTCCTACCTTTAACTCGCCGTCGTTTAGCGCTAAAACTTCGCTAAGTTCGAGCTTTGCTTTCGGCTCAGCATTAAAATGGTCTAAATTTAGGTAGTTGCCCTCTTCGACCTTATACTGCTTGCCGCCGTGTTTGATGATAGCATACATCAAAAATCCTTTAAAATTTGGTAGCCAAAAAGGCATTTGCCGTGCAAAATTTAAAAGCCCGTTTGGTATGAAACTTTGAATATTATCCGAAATTTTATAAATTCCTACTGAAACGCCTCGCAAAATTCCTAGGAAATTTCAAATTTGAAGGGCTCGGATTTATTTTAAACTAAAGATAAATGTGCTACTATCGCAACGAAATTTTTGAAGGAGAATTTTATGAGAAATTTAATAGCTGCGCTCGTAGCAGCGGTATTTTTTATCGGTTGTTCCAACTGGAATATATCCAACGAACCAAGCGGAGTACGCAATCAAACAAAATCCCAAAGCAGCAAAACAAATATCGGCGGCGTAAATGATAAAGTCCAAGAGGTTTCCACCGCAGGCACCACCGATATGGTCGAAACGACCTTGCCCGACAGCACAGGTATGACTAATGCGCCGAAAGATCGCAGCGATGCATTTCATATCAACCAAGTAATTTCTGCGTGGAATAAACAGCCAGACTCCATCAAAACAACCGAAGACAATGGTAACATCTACACCTGGAAAAACTATAAGCCAGGCTGCGACGTATCACTTACCAGCGACTCGGAAGGCTACGTATCAAAATCCGCTATCAAATCAGCACTCTCTCAGTGCCTATAACCAATTTATCCGCTTTATCCGCGACGCCGAAATTTTAAAATTTCGTAAAATTTCGGCTTACGAGCGGGTACCGCTTCACCAAATCTAATCTTAAAATCCTACGGTTCGCTCTTAAAAATTTACTATACGTATTGTATAATCGAGGACTTTTAATCACTGGAGTAAAATATGAAGAAAATTTTATTTGTAGGTGCGCTTTTAGCGGCATTAGGTAGCTATGCGGCGGCGAGTGAACACATCAAGGTCTATCACGGCAAGAGCTGCGGCTGTTGCCACAACTGGGCAAAATATATGGAGCAAAATGGCTTTGAAGTCGAGATGATTTCGCTGGCCGATGAGCCGCTTATCCAGAAGAAGAATGAGCTCAAACTTCCGCTGGAGCTCGCTAGCTGCCACACCGCGATCATAGACGGGTATGTAGTCGAAGGACATATGCCAGCAGGTGAGATCCGCACGCTACTAAAAAATAAGCCTAAAGACGTCATCGGCATAGCAGTGCCTGGCATGCCGCTAGAAGCGCCAGGTATGGAGCAAGGCTCACAGCCCGAGGTCTATGATGTGGTAGCGTTTAAAAAGGATGGCTCGTATCAAAACATCGCCACTTACAAAGGCAAAGAAAAAATCAAATAATCCGCCGCTTTAAAGCGGCAACTTACTTATTAGCTCGCTAAAATTTTGCCTATTTTATGGCTCGACGCAATTTGCTTTAGCCGGCGAATGCTGCCACTATCTGCAAAGGCGCCGCGTAAAATAATTTCAAAAACTAGCATGATAAAGGAAATTAAAATTCGGGTGGATGGGCTAATAGGGGTCGAACCTATATTCACAAATCCAGAGTTTGTTGTCCTGCCATTAGACGATAGCCCATTGCGGAAGCGGTATTTTATAGAATTTTGCTTTAAAAAAGCATAAGAGCGGGTGGAATTTTAAAATTTTGTAAAATTTTAGATTAAATTTAAAGCCCTGCTGCGCCGAAACTATAAAATTAAAACGCAAAAGCTAACGCTGTTTTCACAGGCTCCGATAAAAAAATTTAGCTCGCCGCGGAGCTAAATTTTAAAATTTGGCTAGTTTATCCTATATTTACGCCTTTGCGAGCTTATTTGTCACAGGATGAAATTTTAGCGCATGAACCCACCTCAAAACATATATCGTTTAGTACTCGCCGCAAGCGTAGCATATAATTTATCACGATTAAATGACGGGGGTATGAACTAAAATTAAAACCAAAATTTAGGCGCGAAGCTTACATTAAATTTCTTGCAAAGGCCGTTCGCAAACTCAAAAGACATTGCAAAATTACGTAAAATTTGGCTACGGCAAGATTTTCCAGTACATTGTGTTAATACAAACCTAAAGTGAATAGAGCACAATTACTCAAGGTAGCAAAATTTTCCTATACGTCGTTAATACCGAACATTAAACGAATCAGATCAAGTACTATGGACAAAGTGAAATATTCCCGTACATTGTTAGTTCAGCACAGGCTATTTGCTAGACCAGAGCAGAAATGTGCGAAATTAAACTCCGCGCATCGTTTGAACACTTAGAAAGCGCCTTGCTTTCCAGCTAAATAGCGCGGGTAAATTTATATCGCGCACTGTTTAAAACGCAAAATTAATTGGAATTTCGAATTTTAAATTTCGGGCGCGGGTTCACTTCTAAGTATTTGCAAAAATAGCGCATTGAAGCTAGAAAAAATTCGCTTTATTGCACCTAAAATTTTGATGAAATTTCGCGTATCAGCTCAACCGCCTCTTTTGCGTCCGCGCATACGAACTCAAAATGCGCCCGTAACTCCGAGGCACTGCTGTAACCGCAGCTTACGCCCACGCTTCGCACCGCTGCCGACTTTGCCGAAATGGCGTCAAGCGACGTATCGCCGATCATAAAGATATTTTTGCTAACAGAAGACAGGATTTCGTTGCTGCAAATTTTGTCATAGCAAGGAGTGGAATTTAGCTCATGCGCATCATAAATTTTACTGCCGCGCGCACCGCTTTTATAGCTCTCGCCCTCGATGCCGATACCGCTCTTTTGGCTCTTATCGCCAGCCTCATGTCTATCGCTCTTTACTTCGCTTAAATTTTTAAACGAAATTCTATCAGAATTTTGACTCGCGATGCTGCTTAAATTTTGCTCGTAAACTTTGCTAGGATCAGGATCAAGCGCAAGAATACTCGGTAGATCGGATGGCGGAATTTCACTCAAAATCGTACTCCTGTTAGTAGCACTTGTATTTTTATCGGCAGTCGCGTCGTGAGTTTTACCGCGAGCCGCATGCGGGCTTTGGCTAGCGTTCGCGCCGCAAATTCCTAAATTTTCGAGCGCCTTTAAGATCGGTTCGGCGCTTGGTTTGGGATATTTTACGTCCTCTCGCCCGACGATGGTGCCGAAAAATTCCGCAATACCCAGATGCTGCAATAAAATTTTAGAAAATTTCGACGTCTTGGTCGTTACGACGCCTAAATTTGCAAACTCGCTCGCCGCACGAACCGTCTCGAACGCACCGCTTAGCAGAACGGTCTGATCCAAAAAAGTCTGCGCGTATCGCTGTTTGTAGGCGAGCACGAAATCCTGCACATCGCGCGTCACACCTAGACGTTCAAACATCACTTCTAACGGATGCCCGATAAGCTTTTTAATCGCTTCATCGCTAGGGTCTACGGCGCCCAAATGCGCAAATGCATAATGAAAACCATCTAATATCGCGGGCGTGGAGTCTATGAGTGTACCATCGAGATCAAAAAGCAGAGTGGTTTGGAAATTTGGCATTTTAAAATTTAATTTGGATATAAAAAAAGCGGAGCCGAAGCTCCGCTTATGTGGATCTAGAAAAGATTATTTTCTAAATTTAGCATCAACGCGTCTATTTTGAGCGCGGCCTGCTTTAGTAGCGTTTGTAGCGATAGGCTTAGTCTCGCCATATCCTACAGTGGTGATTCTGCTAGCATCTACGCCGAAGCTCTTAAGCGCACCTCCAACTGCAGCAGCTCTGCGCTCGGAAAGCTTTTGATTATATGCATTCGAGCCGGTGCTATCGGTGTGACCCTCTAGAATTACTTTGTAATCAGGGTGAGCTACTAGCACGTCGCTTACGTTTTTGATCTGGTTCATAAACTCAGGAGAAATTTTTGAGCTATCTGTAGCGAAATTTACGCCCAAATTTAATCTAATAACCTTCTCGCAACCATATTCATCTACAACTACGCCAGCAGGTGTGCCTGGGCATCTATCGACATTATCGCATACGCCGTCGTTATCTGCGTCTTTGCAGCCTGTAGGAGCCGGAGCGGCAGCTGGAGCTGCGTCAGCATATCTCTTGCCAAAATCAACTGCAAAGCCTAGAGTATAGAACAATACGTGGTTGCCGTCGTCAAATCTGATAGCATCGCGTGCTTCAAGTTTTGTAGCGAAATTGTCGGTAATGTAGTATTTTAGACCCAAGCCGTATTGACCGAAGCCGCTATCTTGATCGCCATCGTTGTAAACGTCTTTAGTGTAATCCATATAGCCAAGACCTAGCAAGCCGTATAATTTGAAATTATCGGTGAAATTTACCAAGTCTTTTACAGCATTGATGTGATAATATTTAGCGTCAGGCTTATCGTTGCCTGCTCTGTGAGCTAAATCCTCTACACCAATATTGCGAGAGTAATCAAAACCAACCTCTACTTGATCGATAAACGAATCTTGTAGATTTTTGGCAAGACGTAGACCGAACATAAAATTCGAATCTAAATCCATATTTCCCTCATGAGTCATTCCGCCAACAGTAGGGGTAATCTCCCAGTGATAATCAGCATCTGTAGCGAGCAATGCGCTAGATGCACACAAGCTTAATGCAAGTAGAACTTTCTTCATTAAACATCCTTTCAAATAAAGTTATAATTCGATATTACCATAAAATTTTTAAAGAATTTACAAATTCGTGACAATTTCGTCACAAATTTGTAAAAAACATTATCTCTTAGAAAACTGCGGACTTCTACGCGCTTTGCGGCGACCGAATTTCTTTCGCTCGACCACGCGACTATCGCGAGTTAGTAAACCTTTTGGCTTGAGAGCCGCTCTAAAATCCTTATCCATCGCGGCAAGCGCTTTTGAAATTCCGTGCTTTAGCGCATCCGCTTGAGCCGAATATCCGCCGCCCAAAGTCTGCGCGGTGATATCCATCGAGGTCTCTTGCTTGGTCGCCAAAAGCGGCTGAACGACTCTTAGCTTGATCGCCTCGTGACCGCCTAGCCAGGTGTTTAGATCCATACCGTTTACTACGATCTTGCCGCTTCCCGGTTTTACCCAAACCTTAGCTACGGCAGTTTTTCTCTTTCCGGTTGCATAAATTGTCGCCATGATTATTTTCCTTTTTTAGTTGTTTGCGCAGTATGAGGGTGCTCGCCGCCTTCATATACGAATAGCTTTTTGATCATCGCCTTGCCGAGCTTCGTCTTAGGAAGCATGCCGCGAACCGCAAGTCTGTAGAGCTTTGCGGGATTGTTTTTAAGCAGGTCTTGAAATTTCACGCTCTTTACGCTTCCGAAATAGCCCGAGTAGCTGTGATAAAGTTTGTCGTCGCCTTTGTTATTGCCGGTAAATACGGCTTTTGAAGCGTTGATGATAACGACGTAGTCTCCGCAATCCACGTTTGGAGTATAGCTTGGTTTGTGTTTGCCGCGTAGCAATACGGCGACTTCGGTAAGCATTCTACCGAATCTTTTGTCGGTCGCGTCGATAACGACCCAGTCGCGCTTAACTTCGCTAGGCTTTGTAATTTCTGTCATGGTTTCCGCCTTATTAAAATTTGAGCTGTGATTATATAGAAATATCCTTATGTATAGCTTAATTTAAGCTATCTTTAATCTATCTGCGCTCAAATTTCATCTAAGCTTTAAAATTTTATCCCTCCTCATTCACTTCGATCAGCTTAGCGCCCGCAGCTTCGAGAGCCAGCACGAAGGCGCGCACTCGCGCATGCGGATAAAACTCGCGGATCACGCTTTTATACCGCGCCACTTGAGCTTTGTTTTGCGCGAGGTATTTTTCGGAGCTTTTATAGTCAAAAAGCAAAATTTCATCCTGCCCAAAGCACGCCAGATCCACGCGCAAAAGATCACCCTCCGCGCTTTTGATCGGCATCTCTTTATAAGCTTTAGCGCCTCTTATCAGAGCTAAAAATTCCTCGTTTTTGCTTAGTCCTAGCGCCCGCGCCGCGATATTTTCAAAATCCGCGTCATTTAAAAATTTAGCGTAGCGACCTCTTGCCAGGCTTACTCCTCGTAAAATTTCATCCGCCGCAAATCCTTCGCTCATCTCCAGAGCATAGTGCAGCGCCTCGCCGAAATATATCGCGCTTAGCGCCTCCGCTTCGCCGCCGCCTGCTTTTTCTTGCGCACTTTGAGGCTCGCCCGCTACAAGCGCGATCTTTTTGCGCGGCGGCTGCTCTTCTGATTTTACGGAGCTTGGGATTACGTAGCCGTATTGAAAATCCGGGATATCCAGCCACTCCACTACGCCCGCGCCCTTGGTCTTTTTGGCGTAAGGCGAAAAAAAGCTATAATTGTATTGATCTATTTTTGCCTCGGAGCGTTTTACGATGATGAGTGAACGTTCGGCGCGGGTAAATGCCACGTAGAGCTTGTTTATATCCTCTTCGTGTGCAGAGCGATCGTTTTCATCCATTAGCGCTGCAAATTCCGCATCCAAGCTCTTTCTGCTCGCAAATTTATAAAAAATCCTCCACTTATGCGTGGCGAAATCATAGTCCGTCGCGAGCTTTGAGCTCTCACCCCGGTCTTTTCCTCCGATGCGGTCGCAAACGATTACGTGCGGGAACTGAAGCCCCTTGGACTTATGCACGGTCATAATTTTAATGCCGCTTTGTTCCTTGGCAAATACCTCCGTTTCGTCGTTTGCAAACAGATACTCGCTAAAACTATTAAATTTTGCCAGCGTCTCAAAAAATAGCAGTAGATCCGGATCGACAAAATTTAATTTCAGCGTGCTAGCGATAAATTCCGCCGTTTTTTGCGCATTTTTATGCAGATCGACCGCTATTTTTTTAAGCCGCCTACCTAAAATCGCTTCGGCGTTTCGTAGATAAATTTCATCGCCACCTACGCAAAATTTCGCATATTGAATTACGGCATTTACCTGCTCGCTGCAACGCAGAGCCTTATTTGAGCCGCTGCAAACCTCGCAGAATTCCGATAGCATCTCTTTTAGCGCGCTTACATGCTCGTTTTTCCAGCATAAAATCGCGATATCATCAGCTCTTACGCCGCACTCCTCAACAAGTCTGCGCGCTTGCTCCGCAGCCCCCTTTAGCACGTCGTCGTATGAAAACGCTGCTACATAGCCGTAATCGTCGCTTTGTACCTCAAATAGCGGCATTCGCGGATGAGAAAGCGGATAGTTCTTGATTTTTTGCAGCACCGAAGTAGGCAGATCGTTATCTAGCTTATTTGCCGCGATTTGATCTTCATAAGACGCAAATTTATCGCGCAAGATCTCATTTACAAATTTTACGATGAGTTTTAAGCTGCGATAATTGCGCGGCAGACTATGCGTTTTGATTTGACTAAACTGCTCGCGCAAAATATCAAAAATTTTTCTCTCCGCGCCGCGAAATTTATAGATGCTCTGTTTTTTATCGCCTACGTAAAAAAAGCTGCCACAGCGCTCTTCCGCCCCTTTGCCAGCAAGCGCCTCAGAGATTAGCGGCAGCATGATTTCATACTGGCAAATGTCGGTATCTTGGAATTCGTCGATTAAAATATGCGTGATTTTAGAATCGAGCCTGAAATACAAAAGCTCGCGGTTGCCCTGTAACGCCTCTGCGCTTGGATTTAGCAGCGAGTGCACGGCTGCAGTGACATCACCGAACGTGAGCTTGCCGCTTTTGCGCTGCACTGATTTAAGCGCTTCGGCATAAATTTTAATTAGTCCTGCCAGCTTAGCCGCATATGTCGCATCCATCCACGCTATTTCGCGAGCTATGGCGTCTTTTAGCCTTGCTAGCTCGCCGTCAAAATGCGAAATTTTTTTAAGCTGCGAGCGCGGATAATCGAAACTGCCGTTGGCAAGAGCCGAAAGAATGAAACCAGAGGATAATTTTGACAGATCACTAACAGGGCTTAGCCCATTTACGGCTCCAGCGCTTACGCACGCATCTCTTGCCGCTTTTTGCAAGCAGGATAAAATTTCATTTATCTCTGCTAGCGCCGAGCTTGCAGGAAACGTGGGCGGATTTATGCTTATATCGCCTCTCCAAATGCTTTGCAAGCTATTTAAAAACTCGCTCTTTGTCATTCCAGAGTCGCTTACATAATCCACGACCTCTCTTAATAGCGCTTCGTTTTTACAAATCGCGCCTAAAAACGCCGCCTGCTGCACGCCTAGTATGCTTTCGTCGTTTTCAAAGCCTGGATCGATGCCGCTGTTTAGCGCAAAGGAGCGTAGAGCTTTTGCAAAAAACGCATCGAAGGTAAAGACGTTTAGACTCTCGCTTAAAAATTTGCTTAGCAGCCGCTGCTGCGCTGCTAAAACCTCATCCGCGCTTAGCCCTAAATCAGCACAAATCTGCTCCAGCTCGGCGCTAGGCTTTAGCGAGCCATCCTGCAAAAGCAGCAAATTTTGAAATTTCTCCACGATACGCGTTTTCATCTCAGCAGCCGCTTTTTTAGTAAAGGTAAGCGCTAAAATTTCATTGATCGGCTCGCCTTTTAGCACCAGCTCGATGAACCTCACTGCAAGATTGAAGGTCTTGCCGCTGCCTGCGCTTGCTTCAAGCGCCAGATAATTTTCAAATTTTGCCATCGATCTGCCCCTTGCAAATGATTTTATAATCGCAATATTCGCAACTTTGCACCGCCTCCGTACGCGTAAAAGCGACCTCGCTTGCAAATTCCTTGCCGATAGAGCTTAGCGTCTCGCGTAGATTTTCTAAGCTAGGCGTTTTGTCGCCAGGAGCCGCAAACGCGCAATCTTTTAGCGACAGATAGGCGCATTCGCACTCCTGAGCCAAAAGCGCGCGATAAAACGTAAGCTGGAATTTTTCCATATGCTTTTTAGCCGAACCACGTTTGTAATCGATGATAAACTTCCGCCCTGCCTTATCTTCGTCGATGCGGTCGATCCGCCCGCTCAGCCGCACTCCGTCAAGCTCGCCTTTTAGCGATACTTCACTACCGCTAAAGCTCCAAATTTGCTCATGCTCTTCTAAAAGCCTAGCTAGCTTTTCTACCGATTTTAGCTCAAGCTCCGCATCAAAGCGCGCAATCCCTGCTTCTCGCGCAAGCTGCGAATAAATAGGGCGAAATTTTTCCATGCTAAATTTCATCCCCGCTCGCTCGTATAAACGCTGAAAACTCGTATGTAAAATTTTGCCCAAAAGCGCATTGTCATCGCCAAATTTTAGCCCCTCCTTCAGCCCGAAAACGTAGCGGTAATAATACTTCCTCTTGCATTCTAAAAACGTATCCAGCCGCGAAAACGACAGCTCCTCGGCAAAAAAATCATGGCGAGCCACGGGATCTTCTTGTCCGCATAAGGCGGGCTTAAATTCCTCTCGCCCAAAAAGCCGCAAATAATCCTCCTGCGAAAATTCCGCGTCTTGTTGCACTTCAAAGCTTTTCAAAAACCGCGAAGGCAACTTCTCGACGCTCTGCAGATAGCAAATCGCGCTTTTTTTAGCGCCTCTTAGCAAGCCGTCGTAGTAAAATCTTTGTAAATTTTCGCGGTCTGCATGGCTGATGAGCCCTGCTCTAGCGCGCAAAGCAGAGTTTAAAAACATCTCTCCGTTACTGCGCTTAGGCACCAGATCATCGTTAAAATCGGGGATTATCACGCCATCAAATTGTAGCCCACGGCTCTCTAAAAGCCCCATTACCGTGACCTTTCCGCCACGAACATCATCGAGCTTAATGCGCGAAATTTCTAACAAAAAAAGATCGATTAGATTGCCCAAGCTTAGGTTTTCGTCCTTAAATTTTCGAAGCAAAATTTTAATTAGATATAGCGGCTCTTTTAACTTTTCTTGCAGCAGCGCGTCGCTAATTTTAGGTAAATAGGCGAGCTTGATAATTAGCGCCTCAAAATGCTCGAAGCTTACTTGCTTTGCAAAATCGCGTGCGAACTCACCAAAAAGTGCCTCATCCACGCCCACACTCGCAAAAAACAGATCAAGCTCCTGTGGGTTTGGGCGCTGCGGATACTCATCTGCGCCCTCGCGTATTTTAGGGTGCCTAAAGCGATCGCGCTGTTTAGGGCTTTTTGAATACCCATCTTCTTCCTCAAGCTCTATATGCTCCCGCTGCATAGAGTGTCGTAGGCTCCCTTGCTGCTTCTTTGAAAGCTCCTGCCGTTTTGCGCTAACCGAATAATCGGGCTGCTGCGCACACTCTAAGGGCTCTTGAAACTCCGCAATATCAAAAGAAAAGCTTTGCCCCTCCGCGCTATTCGCGCGTTCCGCTGAAATTTCGCGCAAAATTTCAAAATTTTCCGTATTTTCAAACTCTCGTGCAGACATAAAATTTAAATCCGCTTTAGAATTTGAAAAAATTTCGCAATCAAACGCGGAATTTTGCTGTGCAAAATTTTGCGATGCAGAATTCTCAGAAGCGAAATTACCTAGCGCTAAATTTTGCTGTGTCGCGGAATCCTTCGTATCGAAAAATTCTCCGTCCGGGCTTTTTAATGCGCGGTAATCTACGCCAAATTTCGGCGTGCGCGCTTCTTTTAAGCACTGCGAAATTTTCTCTAGCGTTACGTAAAATAGGCTATCTTTAAGCTTCTCTCCCATCGCGAAATTTAGCATACGGTGCGAGCCGCGAGCCCTTGCGATGCGCTCGTCGTAAAGCCGCAGCGTGCCGGCGAAACTCTCGTCGGGCAAAATTACCGCGATGCGCTCCGGCGCGATGCCCACGCGCACGAAGGATGAAATTTTTTCAAAAACGTAGCCTGCCTGCAAGCTTCGCAGCTCAAAGCCTCTACACACAACCGCTCCGCCCATGCTTAGCGGCTCTCGGCTTAGAATTTCACCCGTACTAAGATTTACGCGGTATGCAAAACCTGGCTCTAGACTTATGCCGCAAAGCTCCTCCACCGCACGCACGGGCTTGGAATTTAAGGTCGTGGCTCTAAAGCTCAGCACAACCTCGCTAAGCTCCGCAGCGCGCTTAAAAACCTCGAACTCAAATGCGCTAGGATTGCCGTCGATGTTGATTTCTATCCGCTCAAATCCGCGCAGATAGGATTCGTTTAGCTCATAAAGCGCGGGCAGCGTGATCTCGTCGTAAAATCCATGCTCACGCAAAATCCTTGCATACGCCCTCGCTAGCTCTCGCAGAATTTCAAAATGCTCGGCATACCACGCGTAGGTGTCGCTAAGATCGAGCGCATCGATACTCACGCGCTCCGTCGCAAGCTCCTTGAAAAAACCGAAAAGATACTCGCGGTTGCGCATAAACTCGTAAAGCTCGCTAGGGAATTTAAGCCTCTCGCCTGCGCGCTTGCTCTCACTCACCGCCTGCTTCATAAAAAGCGCGCGATCTATCTCGCCGCAAGCGACAAGATCCGGCACAAAAAGCGCCTTTTCGTAGAATTCCGCCAACGTAATCCTTGGCGCCAACACGCCGCCCCTCTCGCTTTGTAGCGCCGCGCGTAGCGCACGCGAGCTGGTGTAGACAAAGAGATTTTTAGAGGGCAAATTTTTCAAAACAAATCCTTTATGAGCGATTCGCAGAACGCGGAATTTTGCGATATTTTAGCAAGAAATTTTTAGTTTGGGCTTTTAAGCAAAGAAGTTTTTGAAAAGCTTGAGAGGCTAAATTTTATCAAGTCAAATTTAGCAAATTTCAGATGAGCGTAAAATTTTAATCTGTTGCGCTTTGAGCGCGGAATTCTGCCTCGCTCCGCATTAATCGCGGCATATTTAAACGCAAAATTTTACGAGTGCAATTCCGTAAATTACAAAGCGGCAAAAACGCAATCAAATCTAAGCTGGCTCAGGCTCGATCTTGTATCCTAGGCTCGGGACGTTTTTTATGATTTCACCACCCACTTTATCACGGATACGCTTGACGAAGGTGCGAAGCGCCGTATCACTCACGGCTCCTTCGGTCCAAACATAACGCTTGATCTCCTCGTAAAGCACCAGCTCGCCCACGCGACTGGCTAGCAGCGAAACAAAAGAAAGCTCCTTTTTAGTAAGCACGATCTGCTCGCTATCCTTCAGTAAAATACGACGAAGTCCGTCAAATACGTAGCCTGCGCCCATATTTACGACTCGTACAGAGTTCAGCTTAGACTTCATCAGCGCACTTATCTCTAGCACAAATGCGGCGATATCTACCGGCTTAAAGTAATACCGCTCGACGCCAATCTCCATAACGCCTTTTAGCTGCTCCTCCCTACTGAAGCCGCTAAGCACCACGATAGGGGCATGTGGAAAGATCTGCTTGATCTGGCGTATCATCTCAAGCCCATCCTCGATCGGCATTAAAATATCGGTAATGACGAGATTAGGACTAAATTTTTTGAATTTTTTCACACCTTCAAGCCCGTTTTGGGCATTGTAAACGTTGTTAAAAATACCCTCAAACGCCTTATGCAGCGAGGCTAGTAATTTAGTATCATCCTCGACTAGCAAGACGTCCAGCTCTTTTAAAGCGCAGCTCATAGCAGACCCCTCAAGGCGAAATTTCAAACGAAATTCTTTCAAATTTTCTCTTTTATTGAGCTTAAAATAATGTTAAGTTAAAAATTTAATTTCATAAAGTAACACAACTCTTATTTTAGGTACAAATATGGGCGGGATTAAAAAAGAAGCGTGAGTAAAAACTGCAGCATAGAGATTGGCAAAATTTAAAGTGACGCGAGCTAAATCTTATTGGTGCGAAAAAGATTTAAGAGCGGCTGAAAGTAAAATTCCAAAGCTGGCGCAGGTAAAATTTCACTACGCGGCGGAGCGGAATTTTATTTTAGGCAAATGGCTTTTAGAGGGAAATGAAACGGCGCCGATAAGGTTTGAAGGGCAGGTATAATTTATCAAAAACTAGGGCATAACTGGCAAAATTGCGTCAATAAGACTTTAACGGGCGGGCGACGTTAGATAAAATTTTACGGGCGACAGGGCAGCTTACTAGCGCAACTTTTGACGGCAACAAAACGGTTCGTAAAATTTAAAGGACTTGAAGCTATGAGAAATGTGCCGCAGGATCTGTTTTTTGAAAGGACTAAGCGCGCCAAGCCCAATTTTTAAATTTAAAACGCATAAAATTTAGCCGCGCGTGCGCTTAAAAGCTAAGCGGATGCAAAAATCTCACGAATGAAAAGCATGCGGTGCGCAGCCGGTTTAAATTTAAAATCGCAACTAGCACAGATCGCTTCATCCAAAAAGCTGCTTAATCCAAAATCACCGCGGCAATCCTTAGTTCGCAAAAGCGCGCTTTGCGTACCGCTCCAGCCTGCAATTATCCAGGCTGCGACGGGCTTTAAATTTACAATGCAAAGACCGCGTTAGAATTTAAAGCCTTCCGCAAATTTAAAATTTTACCGCAGGGCCGCGGTAAAATTTCATGCAGGCAAAATTTCAAAATCATAAAATTTCAAGAAATTCTTTAAATATATATTTGCTCTCGGTAGGCCCCGCGCTGGCTTCGGGGTGGTGCTGCACCGAAAATACGGGGTACTCCCTGTAGCGAACCCCCTCGATCGTGCCGTCGAAAAGGTTTCGGTGCGTGATCTCGCAGATCTGCGCGATCGTTTCGGGGACGTTGTAGTTGTGGTTTTGCGCGGTGATCTCGATCGATTTGGTGCGCAGATTTTGCACGGGGTGGTTTGCGCCGTGCTGGCCGAATTTTAGCTTGTAAGTCTCATATCCCATCGCGTTGCTTAGCAGCTGATGACCCAGGCAAATTCCAAAAATCGGCACGCGCGCCTGGATCATCTTTTTGATCTGCGCGATCTCCTCTTTAAGCATGCGAGGCTCGCCCGGGCCGTTTGATAAAAACACGCCGTCGATCTGCCCATCTTTAAATTTGGCAATCAGGCTCTCCGCTTTAACGTCGTGCGGGAAAACCTCGACGCCGAGCCCCAGATCGCAAAGCTCGTTTAGGATATTTCGCTTGACGCCGTAATCGATCACGGCTATCTTTTTGCCGCAGCTTGCGGGCTGGGCGTAGCTTCCGCGCTCGGCGTTCCAGCGACCCGATGTGTGCTTATACGGTGCCTTCGTGCTTACGATGCTTACGTAGTTGATCTCCTCTATGCGCGCAGACTCGCTAAGCGCCTTTTTAAGAGCCGCCTTATCGCTGATCTCGGTAGAGACGAAGGCGCGCAGACTGCCCTCGTCGCGCAGCATTTTGGTTAAAAATCTAGTGTCGATGTCGTAAACGCCGAATTTTCCGTTTTGCAGAAAATAATCCTCCAAGCTCATCTGCGAGCGGAAATTTGAAGGCTCGTTGTTAAAATTTCTTACGAAAATTCCGCTGGCATGGATTTTGGAGCTTTCTTTGTCGTTTTCGTTGATACCTACGATACCGATTTCAGGCATAGTGAAAATAATAAACTGCCCCGCGTAGCTGGGATCCGAGATGATCTCTTCGTAGCCGGTGGCGGAGGTGTTAAACACGAGCTCGCCGAATGCGCTACCGCCCTTGCCGAACGCCTTGGCTTGCAGATAGATGCCATTTTCTATGTAGATATACGCGTTCATTACAGCATGCCCCGTTTTCTTAGCTCCTCTTCGTAGAGCTTTTCAAACACAAGCTCGTATTCTTCGGTACCCGGGATCAGTTTTTGCTTGTAGCCATCGATCTTTTCGTAGACCGCATCCTCAATCTTTTGATAATTTTTAAGATATTCGTCGATCGCGTTATAAATTATCGTCTTTAGCCTGTTTTCCGAGACTTTGTAATCGATCAAATTTTTCTTCCAAACGGTTTCTAAAATTTTATGCGATATGGTGCCGTAGCGATCCTCAAAATTTAGCTCGAAATTCTCGTCGTTTGCGATGTGGCGTTTGATGAGCCAAAACATATCTTTTTTATTCACGCTCATCTCATCTAGCTCGCTTATGCGCTCATCTATCAGCTCGTTTGCGCGCTCGTCTATCGCTCTTTCTTTTTGCAGATCGGTCCTTATGATCTCGTCCGCTTCCTTGGCGACGGGCTCTATGCCCGCACCGAGCGTAACGCAGCCCGAGTTTAGCAGATCCAGCGCTATTTTATGCGCGATATATGGCACGTGTGGTAGTCGTATTCGCATGATCGTTCCTTTAAATTCAGTTCTATGAGCGGTCGCGCCGCCCGCGTTTGCAAACGGCGGAATTTTAAAATTCTTAAAATTCCGCCCGATTTTATAAAATTATCGTGTCGCTTCTTTCCGGACTGGTGGAGATAAAGCCCACTTTCGCGCCGCTTAGCTCCTCTATTTTGCGGATATAATTTTGCGCGTTTTGCGGCAGATCCTCAAATTTTGAAATTCCTTTGACGCTGTCCCAGCCCGGCATCTGCTCATAAACCGGCTCGGCCGCTTCCAAATCGATCGGGAAATAATCGATCTCCTCACCCTTGTAGCGATATGCGCGGCAAATTTTAATGCTCTCAAAGCCGTCTAATACATCAAGCTTCATAAGCGCGAGCTTGTCGATGCCGCTAAGACGCACGGCGTATTTCGTAGCCACTCCGTCGAACCAGCCGCAGCGGCGCGCCCTGCCAGTCGTGGTGCCGTACTCCTTGCCGATCTCGCGCATCGCCTCGCCTTGCGGGCCTTCATCCTCGGTAGGAAACGCACCGTTGCCCACGCGGGTGGTGTAGGCTTTTAAAATTCCCATCACCGTGCCGATATCTTTCGGCGCGAGCCCAAGGCCGCTGCAAGCCCCGCCCGCGATAGTAGTCGAGCTCGTGACGTAAGGATAGGTGCCGTGATCGATATCAAGCAGGCTTCCTTGCGCCCCTTCTACGAGCACGCGCTTGTCGTAATCAAGCGCCTTCCACAACATGTGCGTGGTATCTGCGATGTATGGCTCGAGCGCGCTTTTATAGCGCTTTAGCTCATCGTAAATTTCAAGCTTGCTAGGAATTTTAACCCCCGCTTTTTCAAAAACGCTCTCATGCGAAGCGAAATCCCGCGATAGCGCCTCGGCAAGTCTTTCGGGCTCCAAAAGCTCCGCTACGCGGTGTCCCGTGCGCGCGATCTTATCGGCATACGCAGGCCCTATGCCCTTGCCGGTGGTGCCGATCGCAAGCTCGCCCTTGCTCTTTTCGCGCGCCTGATCGATCAGCGAGTGGTACTGTAAATTTAAAAACGCTTTCTCGCTTATGAAAAATCTGCCCTTTAAATTTTCAAACTGCGCCATCTCGGTAATCAGCACATCGGGGTTGATGACGACGCCGTTTCCGATGATGTTGATGATATTTTTATGAAGCACGCCGCTAGGCACCAGATGTAGCGCAAATTTCTCGCCGTTTATAACGATGGTGTGGCCTGCGTTGTGCCCGCCGCTGCTGCGGCATACGAAATCGTAATTCGCGCTTATCATATCTACGATCTTGCCCTTGCCCTCATCGCCCCACTGGGCGCCGATGACTACGTCAACTTTGCTCATTTTTCATCCTTTTGCATAATTTTTTCTATCAAAGCATCCACTAGCAGCGCAAAGCCGCTGGATTTTAGCCCGTCAATCTCGTAATTTCCGCCGTTACAATACACCGCGCCCGCATCCAAAAATCTAAAAAATAGCGCGTCATAATAGCGCATTTTAGAGTAATACAGCAGCGAAACGCAGATACGCTCGTAATCCACGCCTAAGTTTAAAATTTCATCCAAACACGGCTTTAGCTCTTCAGGCACCTGCGTCCGCAGAGCCTGTACGTCCTTTAGCGACGTGGCGCGAGCCGTAGCGTCCAGCCAAGGCAAATTTTGCTCAAGCAGCGTCTCAATCTTACCCTTTTCAAAAATTTCAAGCGGCAGGTTTAAAATTTCGCAAATTTTTTTCGGAATTTCGATATTGCTCAGCTGAAGCGCGGGCATAAGATCAAATTCTTTAAAAAATTCCTGCGCGATTTTGATCGCAAGGGGCAGATTTTTCTCCCCGATCAGCTCCGCGCCGATCTGATAAAACTCGTCGCTTGGGTATTTGAAGGTAGGCTGGACGTAAAATAGCCGCCTTAACTTATCGTCTTTCAGCCGCTTACGCACGATACGCACGACGTCCACGGTGCTGTCTGCGCGAAGCGCAAGCTCGTGGTTCGTGGGATCGGAGAGCTTAAGAAGCTTTTGCGGCGCGACGCTTAGGTGTTGATGATATGAAAAATATGGCGTCAAAATTTCGCTAAAGCCGTTTTTAACGAGGATTTCGCTCGCTTTATTTTCCAGCTCGCGCTTGAGCTGCGCGCTCTTTCCGAAATACAGCCTCGAGCCGTTTGGTATCTCGTGATCGAAATCGGCGCTAACGCTATCTATCATGCTGCCTCCAAATCGCTTATGAACTGATCCAGTCGCGTTTTAAAGCTCTGAATGAAGCTTGCCAAAACGCGGTAATCAAGCGAAAGAATATCTAAAATTTGCTTACGTATTTCTGTATTTAGCGCAAATTTTTCACTGCCCGCGCTTTGAGTTTTGTTTAAAATTTCGCCGAATTTTGCTCTAAAGCCTTCGAACTCTCCAGGGCTCAGATCGCCCGCATCGGCGCGCGAAACGAAGCTTAAAGCAAGCTCTTTGTAATCAAGCGCGTTTAAGAAGCTGATAAACTCATCTTTATCGATGGCTGCGAGCTTGGGCGTATCTTTAAATCGCGCGATGAAAGCGTCTATCTCCCTGCGATCAAGCGCTTTTGCGATAAAATTTCCCTGCAGATAGTTAAATTTCAAATTGTTTAAGAGCCGCAGCGACAGCGCGTTTTCGACCCCTTGAGCACCCAGAGCGAATCCAAACTCCCGCTTTAGCTTGCCCGTGATCTCCACCATCGTTCGGATAGCATTTTTTTTCTTGCCTATGTCAAGGCAGAGCTCGCGGTCGATTTTAACGACATCGAAAGGCTGGGCATTCAAGAGCGGGACATTGCTTTTATTTGCGCTATTAAGAGCAAATTTAATCCCAAGATCCGCATAACGCCC
>NZ_CALHII010000191.1 GCF_938030815.1 uncultured Campylobacter sp. | reverse complement strand
GCTATGGCGGATAGGCTGATCGACATCGGGCTTATTTTGTTTTTCGGCGGTTTTGGTTTTGCATGCTATATAAACGGCGTATGCGGGATCGGCAAAGACTATATGCAGCGCAATAAAATAGATTTCGTGCGCTGGATCTTTAGTCCGAGGTACATTTTGCGCTCCAACACGCCGTTTGATTCGAACGAGCCGCTAGAATTAAAATTTAAAGAGCCCAAAAGCAAGCATTTGATCTACAATTTTTTCGAGTTCGTCATACATTATGCGATAATCGCGCCGTTTTTAGCGATCTATGCAGGGATTTTCATATTTTGCGTGGGGCTAGCCATTAAAATTTTATCCTAAATTTAAAATTTGCGACGCGGATGCAGAGCGGGCATTGTATAGACGCCGTTTTCGTTGCAGAATTTCAAATTTTACGCCGCATCTCTTGCTGAGCATGCACCGCTTCCGCGTCTTAAAAGTAAAATTTCAAAATTTTATCGCCGAATCCACGACCTGTGGAATTTATGCCGTATTTTCTGTTTCTTGGGGCGGGAAGGGGATCCCAATTGCGAGGTCGCTTCCCTTCCCACCCCAAACCCCACCTAACCTCCGACGACGCTAGCGGGGCGGACTGCGTCCGCGCATTTTTATTTAGCGGCTTGCACCGCATAAAATTCCGTATCGATAAATTTTTAAAATTCCACTACCACTAAATTTTTATCGTATTTGGAATTTTAAAATTCCATCCTTAGCCGCCAAGCCAATTTATCCGCCGATAAATCGTCAAACCGTCGACCGACCGCAAAACCGAAACGGCTTGTGGCGATGAAATTTAAGCAATGCGAGCTCAAATTCCATCCACAGCACGGCTTCTCCGTGGCGCGTTCATTTTGGCAGCGGTGCGACCGCAGCCGCACTCTATTAAAATTCTATTCGGAACCGCCCTCGCCTCGTTTAAATTCTATCGCACAAATTTTGCCGAGCGCTAAGGCGGAGGATGAACCGCCTTTACTTTGTTTAAATTCCGCTGCACCGACCGATCGCCGACCAGCCGCAGGATCGGTTACCAGCTCAGTTGCAGGACCTATCGGCAGCAAGCCAGCCGCAAAACCGAAGCAGCTCGCCAGGGCAAACGATCTAGCAAAACCGACGAGAACGGCCGCAGATAAACCTGTCGTCAAACCAAGGGATCGCCGAAGCGCTAAATCGGTCGTCGGTCCGGTTTCAAAACCGCTTGGTACGCCAAATGAGCAGGCCGATTAACAATCCGAGCCGTAAATCCCCGACCGATTGCAATCCGAGCGAACTGATCCGCAAATGAGTAAACGGGCTAACGAGCTAGACGATCTAGCCGCAAATTGCCGACTAATTGCGAACCGAGCCGTTAATCGCTCGGTCACAGACCCGCTTCCAAGCCGCCCTGCCGCAGGTTAATTCTGAACCTACCCAAGCCGTAAGCATAACTCGAAGCCGTCCGATCCGGTCGTAAGCCGATCTCAAAGCCACCCGGCAAGCGGGCTAGCCTCAAAATCGCCCAAGCCGCAAGCCAGTCCCGAAACTGCTTGGTTGCAAGCTAAACTAGAAGCCGCCCAATAAGCAGGCCAATCCCGAAACCGCCGCTTACTCTACGTAAATTTTATACTCGCCGTAGCCGCGCGCGTCCATCTCCTCAAGCGGTATAAATTCCAAACTCGCGCCGTTGATGCAGTATCTCATACCGCCTTTATTCCTCGGTCCGTCCTCAAAGACGTGTCCTAAATGGCTGCCTCCTACGCGGCTAGAGACCTCGACGCGTTGCATACCGTGGCTGTCGTCTCGCGCATAGGCGATCGCATCGGTCGTTATCGGCTTTGAAAAGCTCGGCCAGCCGGTGCCGGAGTTGTATTTATCGGTAGAGGAAAAGAGCGGTTTTTTCGACACGATGTCGACGTAGATGCCCTTTTTATAATTCTTGTCGTATTCGCTAGAAAACGGCTGCTCGGTCGCCTTTTCCTGCGTGACTTGATACTGAAGCTCGGTCAAATTTTTCTTCAGCTCCTCCTTACTTTGCACTTTAAATTTTTCATCGTCCTCAAGCGGCTTTTTAGCAAGGCGCAGATCGATGTGGCAATATCCGCCAGGGTTTTTGTCTAGATAGTCTTGGTGGTAATCCTCCGCCTTAACGTAGTTTTTAAGCGGCATAACCTCGACCGCTATCTTTTCATCATATTTGCTCTGCTTAAAGGCTACGAATTTACGCGCCGTCTCGCCGCTCGCCTCGTCGGTGTAGTAGATGCCCGTGCGATACTGGCGACCGCGGTCGTTGCCCTGCTTGTCGATCGAGAACGGATCGATGATGCGGAAATAATGCGCCAAAATTTCAGGCTCGCTGATGACATTGGCGTCGTATTTTAAGTGTAGCGTCTCGGCATGATCGCTGCTATGTAAGCCCTCGTAGCTTGCTTTATCGCTCTTGCCGTTGGCGTAGCCCACCTGCGTAGCGACTACGCCGTCAAGCTGCTTGAAATACGCCTCCATACCCCAAAAGCAGCCGCCTGCCAGATAAATTTCTTTTACGTTTGCGTTCACGCCGCCTCCTTTAACTTTAAAATTTGCGTCCGCCGCGCTGCTGCCGTCTGCGGCATTTAGCGCGACTAAATAACCCATCGCCAAGGCAAAGAGGCAGATTAAGGCTTTGAAAATTTTCATTTTGATCCTTTCGTTTTGAATTTTGCGCAATTTTACAATCCATAAATGAAATGAGAGTGAAATTTTGCCGAGCTTGATATTTGCCACAAACGGCGAAATTTCAAGACGCGCGAGCGCGGCGCGGTAAAATTTGCCTCAAAATTTAAAGGCTACAGCAAAATTTACGTTAAGTTGCGCGCTGCAATAAAACCGCGCCAAGGCTGTGCCGAAATCGCGCGTCGTAATAAAACATTCGCCCAAGCCGCGTGCGCCGCGCTATTCTACGTAAATTTTAAAATTTATGGCGCAACGAAGCTCTGGAACTTGCGTAAATTTTAAAATTCCTAGCAAAACGCAACCGAGCGACCCTCGTAAATTTAAACCGATAAATTTATATCAAACTGCACGGACATAGCGGCAAACCTAGCATTCTGCCGATTAAATTTAAAATTTACGCGTCGCCGCCGCGAGATAAAATTTTAGTGACCATTCAGGAGCGGCGAGTGATTAAATTTAAACTGCGCCGCACCGATACGAAGCAGTATGCTGCGCAGCTAAATCGGCGCCACATAGCCGTATGACAAAACGCAAGTAGTCCGATTCGCATCACGCTCGCCGCGTATCGGAGTGCAGTCAAATTTATATCGCGCACGGCTGCGTAGCGGAGGCAGCCGGGTCCGCACCGCGCTGGCGCGTAACAAAGCACCGTGCATTAGACCCACACCGCGCGCAATGAAGCTAGCGCTACGAGATCCGCCCGCGTGCGGTTTTTAAGAACGGCATAAAAAGTTGCGAAGCTATCGCAATAAATCCGCCCGCGCCGCAGGCGAGTGAAATTTAGTGCAAAAAGTGGCGCACTCCCGTAAAATACATCGCCATGCCAAACTCATCGGCGCTTGCGATCACCTCATCGTCGCGAATGCTGCCGCCCGGCTGCACGACCGCTGCGACGCCCGCAGCATGGGCGATCTCGATGCTGTCTTTAAACGGGAAAAACGCCTCGCTGGCAAGCGCGCAGCCGCTCAGATCGACGCCCACGTCGCGCGCCTTTGCCACTGCCGCACGCGCGGCATCCACGCGGCTCGTCATACCCATGCCGATCGCGACCATCGCGCGATTTTTGACGTAAACCACGCAGTTGCTCTTCGTAAGTGCGGCGATCTGCCACGCGATTTTTAGGTCATCCAGTTCGCTCTGGCTCGCCGCGCGTCCCGTGACGCAGCGGGCGTTTGCGACCTCGCCTGCGCCTACGTAGTCGCGCTGCTGATATACGAAGCCGCCGTCAATAAATTTAAAATCATACTTGTCGTTTTCGCGCATTAAAAACTCCCCGCCCTGCTCGAAAATTTTAATGCGCTTTTTCTTTTCAAATACCGCAAGCGCCGCGGGCGTGACGCGAGCGGAGAGAATAACTTCTACGAAAATTTCATTGATTTTATGCGCCAGCTCCTCGTCCAAAACGCCATTTATCGCCACGACGCCGCCGTATGCGCTTACGGGATCGCATTTTAGCGCCTCTACGTAGCTTTCAAGCAGGCTCCCCTTTACGGCAAAGCCGCACGGATTGGCATGCTTGCAGATCGCTACCGCAGGCGCCTCCCCGAAGCTGCTAGCGAGCATCAGCGCGCCGTGCATATCGGTCATATTGTTAAAGCTCGCCTCGCCCTTTAGGCTCTTAAAGTGCTTGCTAAAAAAGTCCTCGAACTCGTACAGCGCGCCCTTTTGGTGCGGATTTTCGCCGTAGCGAGTATCGAATACCTTGCTACCCGTGATAAATTTTTTCGCGCCGAAGCCGCCGTTAAAGCGCTCGTTCATATAGTTTGCGATCATCGCGTCGTAGGCTGCGGTGTGCTCATAAGCTTTTATCATTAAATTTTGCCTAAATTTCAGCTTCTCGCTCTCGTCCGCGCCGCTTAAATTTTGCAAAACCGCGTCGTAATCAAGCGGACTCGTGACAATATAAACGCTGGCAAAGTTTTTAGCCGCCGAGCGCACCATCGCAGGACCGCCGATGTCGATGTTTTCGATAATCTCTGAAAAATCGTCGGTGCGGGCTACGGTCGCTTTAAAAGGATATAAATTTACGCACACTAGATCAATGCCACTGATGTCGTGCTGCGCGGCTTGGCTTACGTGATTTGCGTCGTTTCGCTTATACAAAATTCCGCCGTGGATCTTTGGATGTAGGGTCTTAACCCGTCCCTCAAACATCTCGGGCGAGCCCGTGTATTGGCTCACTTCCGCTGCTTTCACGCCATTTTGCAAAAGCAGTTTATGCGTGCCGCCCGTGCTTAAAATTTCAAATCCGAGCCTCTGTAGCTCTTTGGCAAACTCTACGACGCCCTCTTTATCGCTGACGCTGATTAACGCTCTCATCTTTTCTCCTTTTAATTTATTCGCATAGTTTTTTAAAAATCAGCTCGCGCATGTCGTTTGCGTTAAGCTGAAAATACAAAATCGCCTCGCGGCGAGCCTTTTGATACTCGCGCCTCGTCTTTTCATCTGCCGCGCCGAGCTTTGCGCCGTTAAATTTCGCCATGCGCGCCGAACTCAACTCTTTTAGCTTCTCGCCGCCCGAAGAAATGCCGCCGCTATAATTAAACCACTCTTTGCTTTGAAAAATATTAAATAAAATTTGAAAATCTACGAAATTTCCCTTATTGTACTCGGCGCAGACCCCGTTTTTGTGGCTTACGGCGTAGATCGCGCCGTATCTGCGCTCGAAAAAATATAGTTTTATGAGCTTTGCGTTTTCGTCTAAATTTGCGCCGCTACCGCCTAAAATCGCAAGCTTCGCATCTCCTCGCGTTTCATAAGGACCTAAAATCGCGCCGTTTTCGTAGAGATTGCCGCCGTAAAGAGCGTATTTCGTATCGCCAAGCTCGTCCGAAAGAACGTAGATTTCATCGCTTGCGGGCGAGTTTTTGCCCGCGCAGCCGAGCAGCGACAGAGCCAAAAACAGAGACGAGATAAAAAATTTCATCGCAAAAATCCTTTAAATTTTAAAATTTTGCCGAATTTATGACGCGGAATCGGCAAAGCGAAATTTACTAAATTTACCGCATTTGCGGCGCGCAAATTTTAAATTTGCTTTTCAAATGCCGCCGTTTTACTCGCGCGAACGTAAATTTTAAAATTCTGCGCCGCTTGCAAGGCTAAATTAAAAGCCGCGACGCAAAACGTAAATTTAAACCGCAGCGCAAATTTAGCCGCAAAGACCTGCGCGAATGGGCTAAATTTAAAATTTCGCGGCGCAGCTTTTATCGCCAAGCTAGGTTGGCGCCTCCTCTTGCCGTTTTTAAAATTTTAAATTTATTTGCACATCCTATTTTCCAGCTCGTCCATAAGCGCGGATACGTCATTATCAATCGCACCTTGCCGCTGCTGCTCGTTTAAATTTTACGCGCCGATTTAAATTTTACAAGCCGCAAATTTAAAGCGACGCGAGATCCAAACAGCACTAAATATAGTAGATGCTGTTTTTGATATTTTTGCCGTCTAGTTCGTTTTTGCGCCACGAGCTTTCGTCGTTTAGCACGATCCAGCGCTTCTCCTCCTCGCGATAAAACCAATCCTTGTCGATCTGATAATAAATCTGACATCCCGAAATTTCGATGATATTGGCGATGTTGTTATCGTGGTAGTTGTTCTCATCGAAGTCGGTGAAGGTGCGCTGCCCCATCTCGGCGTAGAGCTCGTTTAAAATTTGAAGCATCTCGCTTAGGCGCGTATCCATCTTCTCGACCTGAAGCCCAAGCTCGTTAGCCTCTCTGAATAAGATCGGATAGTCGTGCGACGGATAGCCGCTGTTTAGCTTGTCGCTGATAAAGGCGATCTTTTGCTCATCTTCGAAGTGATAGCGCAGAATTTCGCGGCAAATTTTAAGCGACAGGCTGCTTGCGCGATCGACGGCACCGAAAACGAGCGGATGGATATATTTGTAAAGCTCCTTGTACGGGTTCTCGTCGTTTGGACGCTCGTTATTTTTCCAAAGCTTCACCACGCGGCTTAGCTCGTCCATCGAGACGTTGGCCTGGTCGTTGGTGTTCGTAACCGGCGAAAGCTCGTGTCGCAGCGAAGTATCGACCGACGTGAGGTATCCTAGCGGCCCCATTAAAATTTTATTCGCTCCAAGCGCCATCATCGTAGCCGCCGAAGCGCAGTTTGCAGGCACGAGCGCGATCAGCTCGTCGCAGTGATTACGTAGGATCGATACGATCTTGAGCGATGCTATGCCGCTGCCGCCGTCGCTTTTGATGTAAAGGTAGAGCTTTTCGAAATGCTTGCCCTTGAGGTGGTCGTTGATGCTGATCGCGTCATTGCCGCAAACGCTGCCTGCGCCCGAATTGAAGTAAGTAAGCAGCGGCGCGCCCAGATATTTCTCGATATTCGTGATGATCTCTTGAGTCTGTCGCATCAAAATAGGCGGTTGCTTCGCCGCCTTTTTAGCGCCCTGCTTCTGCTGCTCCTCGTCTTTGGATAGAAATCCCATGTTTTTCCTTTCGTGTTGGTTTGGTTTTAAAATTTTATTTCATAAATAACAATCAGCCTTAACGCTATTACATATTAAAATTTTAACGTCCGCGCATACTTGCCGCCTTTATCTTGCACTTAAAATTCTCGTGCCGCATGCTAGACTGCCTGCACGATGTGCATAAGAGCTGCATTAAGCGCCCTGCAGGTCTTACGAGCTTGGAATTTTAAATTTAGATACAAATTTAACTGTGCCGCACGCTTTGACATTTCACTGCCGCGCCGCACCCAATCTCTCGCGACCTGAAATTTTCGCACGCCGCGCATATTGCGATATCACGCCCTAAAATTCCTTCGCCGCACCTTGCCGCCGTCTCGCCATCCTATTTTAAAATTTCAAGACGCTCTGCGCCCTCAAATTTTAAAATTTCGCCCTACTTCTCGCCGAAGCGCTCCTTTAAAATTTTATACGCCTCGTTGATCTCCTGAAGCTTCTTCGTGCCCTCCTGGATGATCTCCTCGTCCGCGCCCTTGCCCATCAGGATGTCGGGATGGTATTTTTTCACGAGTTCGCGATATTTTTTCTTGATCTCGCTAAACGTAGCGTCCTTGGAAAGTCCCAAAATTTCATACGGATCTCTTTTGCTTTTGGCGGAGCCTTGCGAGCCGCCAGAATAGCCACCGTCATATCCGCCGTATGAACCGCCCGAACTTTGCGAGCCTCCGTAGCCCGAACCCGCCGTGCCGCCATAGCCGTAGCCCGTACCACCGCCATAGCTGCTGCTTCCGTAGCCGCCAGTGCTTCTGCCGCTGTATTTGTCCCAATACCCGCCGCTTCTTGTGCTATAGCCGTCGTATTCGTCGTAAGCCGTATCGCTTTGCGAGCCGCCGTTTTCGTAATATGTGCCGTAAAAGCTGCGCTCAAAGGTCGCAAACATCTGGCTTTGTATATGCTCGGGCAAGCCCAATCCGTCGCAGATCTGCGAGATCGTGCGCCGCTCCGCCGCGCTAAAACCGCGATCGACGTAGGCTAAATTTAAAAAGAAATAGATTAGCCCAGTTTTGCGGCTCGGGCTCGGGCGGTAGGTTTGGTTATATTTCTCGGCGAGCTCGCGCACGTTTGCAAGGCTTTCTTTCTCGAGCTTATAAACGAGCTTCAGCGCCTCGCGTTCGCGCTCGCCGCCGCCCATTTGGCGCACCAAATCGTCCAAAATTTCGCTTATCATCGCAGCTTCGGCCTCGCTTACGTGCCCGTCGCTTTTGGCGATCTTGGCTAGAAGCGCTACTAAAATTTTAGCCTCTGCTAGCTGCATTCGTGCCTTGCCGCGATAGCCGGAGTTGCCGAGAGCCCCGCCGATCTGCGCGAAAATATACAGCGCGATTAAAAGAAATATGATGCTAAGCACGCGCTAGTCTTCGCTCTTTACGATCTTGGCAAACTCGCCGAAGTAAATTTCTTTTAATGCAGCGAGATTTTTACGGACGGAATTTATGCGAAACGCTTCGCCGCCGCTGATGCCTAGACGCATCAAGCTTAGCCCGTATTTTGCGGCCAGCTCTTTAAATTTCGCCTCGTCGCGTACGCCGAAAATCGCGCGCGAAAAGCTCTCGTCGAAAATATCTCTGCTATCATCGCAGCTCATCTCAAACTCGCCGCCTACGCCACCTACGCACGCCATCTTCGCTAGCGTAATCGCCACGCCGCCGATTCCTACGGAATTTGCAAATTCCAAAACCCCGCTCCTGCCAGCCTCGATCGCGAAGTCCCACAAAGCGCGCTCGGCTTTTAAGCTTAACTCAGGCAAGCTGCCTGCGACGCGGTTTTCTACCGCTTTCATATAAAGCGAGCCCGCAAAAACGCCCTTCGTATCGCCTACCAGATAGACGCTCACGCCGCTAGCACAAAAATCGCTAGGGATGATCTCGCCCTCGTTCGTGCCCACGCACACGATCGCGGGAGTGGGCTGAATGCTAACGCCGCCCGTTTCGTTATATAAGCTTACGTTGCCGCTTACGACGGGGGTATTTAGCGCAGCGCAAGCCTGCTTGATACCCTCGCAGCCCTGCGCGAACTGCCACATAACCTCGGGATTTTGCGGATTACCGTAGTTTAGGCAATCGGTGATGGCTAGAGGCGTTGCGCCGCTCATAGCGACCTTTCGTCCCGCCGACGCTACCGCGAGCGCCGCGCCTATGCGAGGATGGACGTAATTCATCCGCGTGTTGCAGTCCGCAGCCATCGCGAGCTTGACGCCGTTTTGCTTAACTCGCATCACCGCAGCGCCCAGCATGCCGGGACGCTTGGCAGAATTTAACCCTACGTTGGCGTCGTATTGATCGTAGATGTAGGATTTATTTAGCACTTCGGGGTCCTCAAAAATTTTATCAAACGCCGCGTCCAGCTCGCGCTCGCTCGCGCCGCAGCCGCATAAATTTTGCTGCGCGATCTGCGCCATATATGCAGGCTCTTTTATCGGACGATCCAGCACGGGCGCAGCCTCGCTAAGCGGCTCGATCGGGATAACGCCCGCCAGCTCGCCGTGCCAAAAAAGCTCCATCTTGCCGCTATCCGTCACTTCGCCGATGACGGCGGCATCCAGATCCCATTTGGCAAAAATTTCTTTGATTTTCTCCTCGCAGCCCTTTTTGGCGCAGATCAGCATACGCTCTTGACTCTCGCTCAGCATTAGCTCATACGGGCTCATCCCCTCCTCGCGCATTGGCACGCGGTCTAAATTTAACTTCATGCCGCTGCCGCTGCGTCCAGCCATCTCAAAGCTGCTTGAAGTAAGCCCCGCCGCGCCCATATCCTGGATACCCACGACGTAGTCGGTTTTAAAAAGCTCCAAGCACGCCTCCATCAGAAGCTTTTCGGCGAACGGATCGCCCACCTGCACCGTCGGGCGCAGAGATTTGTTCGCGTCGTTAAAACTATCGCTCGCCATCACGGCTCCTCCGAGCCCGTCGCGACCCGTCTTAGAGCCCACGTAGATCACGCTGTTGCCCACGCCTTCGGCCCTGCCGTAGAAAATTTCATCCTTTTTAACGATACCTAGAGCAAAGGCATTAACCAAAATATTGCCGTCAAAGCTCTTATCAAAGCTCGTCTCGCCGCCTATCGTAGGGATGCCCATGCAGTTGCCGTAGTGCGCGATGCCGGCAACCGCGCCTTTTAGCAGATATCGCTGCTTGCGCGCATTTTCGCTTCTTCCTCGCACCTCGCCGAAGCGAAGAGAGTTCATATTGGCTTCGACGCGCGCGCCCATCGTAAAGATATCGCGCAGTATCCCGCCCACGCCGGTCGCAGCCCCCTGAAAAGGCTCTATGAAGCTAGGATGGTTGTGGCTTTCCATCTTAAAAACCGCAGCCATGCCGCCGCCGATGTCGATGACGCCTGCGTTTTCGCCCGGACCCTGGATAACCCAAGGCGCCTTGGTCGGAAAGCCGCTTAAGTATTTTTTGCTCGATTTGTAGCTACAGTGCTCGCTCCACATCGCGCTAAAAATCCCAAGCTCGAGCAGATTTGGCTCGCGACCTAAAATTTTTAAAATTTTTTCATATTCTTCGTCTGAAATTTTATGTGCCGCTATCGTTTTTTTATCCATTTTTTCGCCCTTTTCGCCGTTAAATTTAGGTCCGTATGATAGCTAAAATTTTCTATCATTTCGATTAATCTTCGCCCTTTTTAAGATACTTCTCGTAAAGTTTCGCCTCTTTTAAAAACGCGTAAAATGCGTTAATATTTGCCGTGATAAATCCCTTGCGCCCGTCAAAAAGCGATCTGCGCAAAATGTATGATTTAAAAAACGCAAACGGATAGATCAGTAAAAGCTTCGCAAGGCTCGGCTTTTTGCCCTTCTCAAAATCCCCCTGCGCGCGCAGCGTGGAGTAGTTGTTGTTTTTCATAACGAGCTCTGCGATCGGCTTTTCGCTAAAGTGATTAATACAAAATTTGCTCTTTTTCACCGCGCCCTTTACGATCGAAATTTGCGCGTGTACTCCCATATTTTTATACTCGCCGCACTCCTTGCGAAAGAAGCGAATGTGAGTATTTTTGCGCACGAGATCCGAGCACTTGCGCCCGAGCGAGTATTCATGAAATTTAATATCCAGCGCCGAATAATCGCTCTGGCTCATAAACTCCTCTATCTCGCCTTTTAGCTCAGGGCTTACCTCCTCGTCGCCGTCGAGATTTAGCACCCATTCGTTGCTACATAGCGAAAACGCGTAGTTTTTCTGCACCCCCTCGCCCCGCCAGTCGTGATGGTAAATTTTATCGGTAAATTTACGCGCGATCTGCAGCGTGGCATCGGTGCTGCCGCTATCGACGATTATGATCTCGGCAAAATCCGCCACGCTACGCAGCATACGCTCGATGTGGCGCTCCTCATTCATCACTATCGCATAAACGGATGCTTTAATCATAGTTTGTTCCTTATCCTCGTAAATTTCAGCCAAAAATCAAAAAACCCCTCCGTGCCCAAAATGCCGATACGCTTTACGGCGTATTTGTCGTCGCCCGCCTCGTAAAGCCCGCGCTTGACGACCACCGCGCCTTTGAAATTTGATCTAGCGATATTTAAAATTTCGTCGTTAAATTTACCGTAGGGGTAGGCAAACACCTCGCACGGCTGAGCGCAAATACGTGCTACGCGAGCCTTGGATGCGATGATCTCATCTGCGGCAAGCTGCGGATCGCTCGCGTAGGTAAGGTCTAAATTTACGTGGTGCATCGTATGCGCGCCAAACTCCACCAGCCCGCTTGCTTGCATTTTTAAAATTTGCTCCTCGCTTAGCATCCTTGCAAGATGGGTCGTATTAGCGCGCTCCCAGTCGTTTTGCACGGCGTCCGGCACCAAAAATATGCTCGCTTTGAAATCGTATTTTTTCAAAATTTCAAAGGCGCTGGTAAAGTTATTTTCAAACCCGTCGTCAAAGGTAATGCAAACCGCCTTTTTAGGCAGCCGCTCTAACGCAATTAGCTCGCCAAATTTAAAGCTTTTAAAGCCGTTTTTCGCAAGCCACGCGATCTGCCTCTCAAAATCAGCGGGTCTTAGACGCCATTTGTCGAATTTATCGCCCTTGTGCTCCTCTACGCTATGATACATCAGCACCCGCGCCTTATGCCAGCCCTGCGGGATCCGCCACCAGTTATACCGCAGCGAAACGCCCGCCGCGGCGGCAAAAATCAGAAAAGCCACAAAATAAATCATCTGAATTTCTCTCCGTTTTTATAGACGAACTCGCGCAAGGTTTCGAGCTTCTGCGGGTCGGGATTATCGTGTATGCGATAAGGCAAAGTTTTGGGCGTTCGGCCACCTTTGGGCTTACCTATGCTCTCGGCCACGGTTTTATTGGCCAAGAGCATAAACTCTTCTATCAGCTTATTGGCATCCTTCGAACGCTTGAAATAGGCGCGAATGGGCTTGCCTTGCTCGTCTACATCGAAGTGAAGTTCTTCGCGGTCGAACTTTACAGCTCCGTTCTTAAATCGCTTTTCGCGCAGTTTCTTGGCCAACTTGTCTAGCATAATCAGGCTGTCGGCGTTCTCACCTTTATATCCTCCTTTCGGTGCAGGCGGTGCAGGGTCGCCCGTTCCGTCAACAACACCGTTGTCTTCCAATAGTTGTTGCACCTCTTCGTAGGCATATCGCCTATCGCTTTTTATCACGGTGTGCACGATGCGGTAAGCCTTTATGTCGGCGTTTTCGTCCATGTTGAAGATAACACTATAAGCCAACTTCTCTTCATCGGGGCGAAGTGAGCAGATAAAGTTACACAACCGTTCGGGCAACATGGGTATGGTGCGGTCTACAAGATACACACTTGTGGCGCGTTTCATGGCCTCTTTGTCGATGATGCTGCCCTCGGTAACGTAATGACTCACGTCGGCTATGTGCACGCCCACCTGCCAAAGGCCCTTATCGAGCATGCGAATAGACAGTGCATCGTCGAAATCCTTGGCATCTCGCGGGTCGATGGTGCAGGTAAACACGTTGCGGAAGTCTTCGCGTTCGTCGTAGTCCTTCTGCGTTATCTCGGCCGAAATGCGTTCGGCAGCCTCTTCTGCCGCCTTGGGATAAGTGTAGGGCAAGCCGTATTGGGCCAAGATGGCGTGCATCTCGACATCGTTTTCGCCCGTAGGACCAAGCACATCAATAACTTCTCCCATGATATTCTTGTGTTCGGCATCGGGCCATTGGGTTATTTTCACCACGGCCTTATCGCCCGTTTTGCCGCCTTTTAGCTTACGTTTAGGCACGAAGATGTCGTGTACATATAGGTTTTCAGGCGTTACAAGGAACGCCATGTCGCGTTCAACTCGCAGTTTACCCACCACTTGGTCTTTGGCACGTTTCAGTATTTCGATAACCAACGCCTCCTTAATATGGCGTTTGCGGCGCGCCATCAGCTGCACGCGAACACGGTCTCCGTTAAGTGCCGACTTGGAGTTTCGCTCACTTACGAAGATGGGCAATGAGCCATCGTCGGGAACAAACGAGTTTTTGCCGTTGGTTTTGCGCACGAAACGGCCTTCGAGCACCTGTCCGGCCTGATTCAGTCGATACGAACTGTCGGTCACTTTGGTCAAGAAGTCGTCCCAAGCCATCTCTTCCATCACGTCGATGGCCAACATCTTGAGCGGATGCGTGTCGAGTTTCAGGTTCTTGAAGATTTCTTTAAAGCTGAAAGTCTTCCCTGGATGTTGCTCGAAAAACTGTTGTAGCCTTTCGGCCACCTGCTTTTTGGTGAGGCGCTTGCCTCCTTTCTTTCCTTTTCCCATATTCGGCTGTTGTTTATGGCGTGTTATAATAATGTGCGATAGCACCGCGTTGGGTTTTAACGTACTAGCAATTTGCGGGCATTCCGCCCAATTTGTAAGAGAAGGGCACATTCCAAAACGTCTTCTATCTAGAAGCTTTATGGCGGCATCATTCCGCAAAGTCGCACCTAAATCAGTGCGCAGTTGCCTATTGTTTAATACTTACGGCACAATGTTCGTTTTGTAACTTTCCCTTCCATACTTACCGCAAAGTAACAAAAAAGATGCGAGATAAAAGGAGCATTTTACAAAAACTTCTTTGAAGTCTGCGCATTTTATTGTACATTTGCAAGTTAAAGCACGAATACGTTCGGCTTAAACCGCCCTTTTTCTAACCTTGCCCACGCGCAAGTAAGCCCACAAGCCATGCGGCTAAGGCTTTTGAGAAAAGGCAAAAAGAACAAAAACAGCAAATAATATACATAGCACATGTCTGCAGTGATAATAAAGAAAGTCTGCACCAAAAGCGACTTAAAGGCGTTCATCGACCTACATTACGACCTATACGAGGGTAACGAGTATGACGCGCCAAACCTGTTCAGCGACGAGATGAATACGTTGAGCAAAGACAAGAACGCGGCTTTCGACTTCTGCGAGGCCGAATACTTCCTCGCTTACAAAGAAGGAAAGTTGGTTGGGCGCGTTGCTGCCATCATCAACCACAGCGCCAACAAGAAGTGGGACCGCAAAAGCGTGCGCTTCGGATGGATAGATTTCATCAACGACCGAGAAGTGTTAGAGGCGTTACTTCAAGCCGTGGAAGAGTACGGACGTTCTAAGGGCATGCGCTCTATCGTGGGACCGCTGGGCTTTACCGACATGGATCCAGAAGGCATGCTCACTACGGGCTTCGACCAACTAGGCACCATGCCCACCATATATAACTATGAGTACTACCCCCAACTGATGGAAAGCATCGAAGGCTTTGAGGTGGACAATCACTACGTGGAGTACAAACTGATGGTGCCTAACGAAGTTCCTGAGAAGTTCGCCAAGATTGCCGACATGATACAAAAGCGTTATAGCCTAAAAATAAAGAAGCTTACACGCGACGATGTATTCAAAGGAGGGTACGGCAAACGCATCTTCGACCTCGTGAATAAGACCTACGGACACCTATACGGCTACTCGGAACTTACCGAGAAGCAGATGGACCAGTACGTAAAGCTGTACTTCCCGATGGCCGACCTAGACCTTATCACACTTATTGAAGACGA
>NZ_CALHII010000190.1 GCF_938030815.1 uncultured Campylobacter sp. | reverse complement strand
GTCGGTGCTTTTTTTGAAGTAGCCGATGAAGCTGTTTTCGACGCGCAGCTGCGAGATACCGTACAGCCCAAAGATCACCGCCGCAGCGCATACGCCATAGACCGCTCCTCTACTGCGTAGCGCCGTTTCGGCGCACCAAATGGTAAATTTAAAGTGCTGCTCGAAGCTGCGGTTATTGTGCGTACGCCTTAGAAGCGACATAACTGCGCCGAATATTCCAAACGCCGTAACTAGCGAGATACTGATGCCTACGCTCATCATAATTCCCAGAGAAATTACGGGCTTTATATCGCAAAAAATTAGCGACATAAAGCCGATAACGGTCGTAAAGATCGCGAAAAAGCAGGGTCTTGCGCGCTCGCGCAGCACTGCATAAACGAGCTGGCGCTGCGAAAAGGCGTGAAAGCGCGCGCTAAACTCGCGGTAGGCGACGATTAGGTGGATACAGACCGAAACCGTTATGATGAGTTGAAGCGCTATGAAATTTGAGCTAATCACCGTGACCTCAAAGCTCAAAAAGCCGAATAATCCCGCTACAAGCACGACCGAATACGCGCAGATGATGAGTGGCAGTAGGATAAATTTCGCCTGTCTAAAAAAGAGCCAAAAGCAAGCTAACAGAAGCACCAAGGCGCCGAGTCCGTAGGTCGTTAGATCCGAGCGGACGTAGCCTACCATATCGTCGGCGATCATATTTAGTCCGCCCAAAAATAGCCGATCGCCCGCAAATTCCTTCTCAAAGCCCGCGATCAGCGCGCGCAAAGCCACAATGTCGCGGTGATCCTTTTCGCGCAGCTCGTCGCGGTAGGATTTAAAATTTTGTTCCGCAACTTTAAGCGTATCTTTGAGCTGTGAAATTTGAGCCTTGGAGCGGTTGCTCTCATGCTCCGCTTGCTTTAGAGCGCTTTTGGCTCCGTCTCTTAGGCGCAAAAGCTCCTCGTAGCGGGTCTGCGGCTTTAAATTTATTAAAATTGCGGTAGTGCGAAAATCGGCGCTTACTAAATTTGACGCATAAAAGGGGCTCGTAGAAAGCTCGCGCCTAGCCGCGGTTAAATTTACGTCCGCGTCGGTAAGAGTGGGTATGTGCTTAAGCAGCTCGCTCATACCCTCACTTTTGTTTAGCAAAAGCGGCACATTCGTGATGTCCGTGACGCTAGCGACGAAATCCAGCTTGGAAAAAGCTGCGTCCATCTGCGCTATTTTGCGGATCGTCTCGGGCGCTAAAAGATCGCCCGCGGGAGTGTAGGCGACGACTAAGAAATTCGGCGTTTCGTAGCGCTTGGATACTTCGCGCCAAATTTGAAGATCCTCGTCGTTATCAAGCAGTAGCGTCTGGGTCGAAGCGTCGATCTCGAGCTTTGTGGAGTAATATCCGAAAAAGAGCGCCAGCGCCGTAAACAGCGCAAGCGTGATTTTCGGAAACGTGACGATTAGGCGAAAAATTTTTTTCAAATACCGCTCTTTTAGGCGTGCCGCTATTCGCCGCTATTGATGACGGTGGAATTTAGCCGCTTTATGAGCTCGTCAAAGCCCAAATTTTGCGTTACGTCGCCTAGCTGCGAGCGATAGGTTTGGATTAGGCTAACGCCCACGATATCGACATCGTAGATGCGCCAATCAGAGCCGTTAGGATAAAATTTAAAATCTATGTCGTAATTTTTCTGCTCGCCGATGACCTGCGTTTTTAGCACGCGGCGCTTATCGCTCGGGCTTTGTTTGCTTAGCACCTTCATATCCTGATCGGTATAAAGCGAAAGTTTTTCGATAAAGGAGCGCTTAAGATGCGCTTCGAAAGCTTTGTTAAATTCCTCGATCTGCGCGGGGCTAAGGCTAGCGTAATGCTTGGCAAGGGAGAGCTTTGCCATCATCTTGTAATCGAAGTAGCCGTCAAAAAGCGCAAAAATTTTCGCTGGCTTTGCGTCTTTGGGTGCGCCGCTTCGCATAATACCTACGGCCTCGGCGACCTTCTGGCTCATCACAGGCTCGATATCCGCATCGCTAATAGCGTGCGCCGAAATCAAAAGCGCTCCGCAAAGCGCTAGAACTTTTAAAATTTTCATTTTCATTCCTTTATTAATTTCTCGCGATTTTGCTCGTAAGCATCGCGTAAAAATGGATACAGATCCACCGCATCTTTGGTCATTTTTTCATAAAATTTAGGATCGCGCGAGTAGTCGTTAAATATTCTAAATCCATTGACGGAGTTTCGAACGGTGCCATCTTTAATATAATTTATCGGGTTTGAAAAATAATCTCCTACAAGTCCAGCTGTATCGCGTAGATTGCTTTGCCCCAAAATCGGCCAGACGATGTGAGGACCTGCCGGCACGCCCCAATACCCGAGTGTCTGCCCGAAATCCTCGTCGTGGCGCGGAATCCCGTAGTATTTGCCTGCCATATCATTAAGCCCGCCGAAGCCAACGGTCGAGTTGATCAAAAACCGTTTCGTCTCGTCCCAAGAATTTTCAAATTTACCCTGCAACAGGTTGTTTACGAGCCTCATCGGATATAAAATATTATAGAAAAAATTTGAAAACGCGCCCTGGATCGGATCGGGCATTACGTAATCGTAGCCGCTGGCTACGGGGGTTAATATGTATGAGTAAAATACGTCGTTAAAGCTCGTCATAACGCGGTTATAGCCGCTAAGCGGATCGAAAACCTCGCGCTTGGCGAACTCCTCATCAAAACCATCCGTATCGCTAGGTGCTACGTCTTGCTTTTGCGAGCAACCGCAAAGTGCCAATGCCGCGACTAAGAATAGAATTTTTATAAATTTCAAATGTGACCCTTCTTTATAAATCAAAGTGGCGATTTTACAAGTTTAAAGAAATTTTGTCAATAAGGGTAAAATTTCGTATAGAATTTCCCTCTTTATATCGCAGAATAAAGCCTGCAGCTCTTTAAGAAATATATCAGAGGATATATTATAAAATCACGTGAAAGTAAATAAGAAAGGATGAAAATGGACGCAAAATTTGCTTTGGAATTCCTGCTTGGCAACAAAGCATCGCTTTTAGCCAAGCACATTAAGCTGCTTAAGGCCGTAGATGAGACTAAAAGTATTACAAAGGCCGCAGAGATCGTAGGAGTGTCGTATAAAAACGGCTGGGACGCGCTAAATTTAATCAACAATGCGAGCAAAAAGCCGCTCATCGTCCGCACTCAAGGCACAAAGAAAAATAGCGGCTCCGAGCTTACCCCTTACGCTCACAAGCTGATTCGCGCTTATGATGCTATTAGCCACGCGGGTGAGACATTTTTGAGTGAAATTTTAAAGCTTGACGAGATCACCGAAGAGAGTCTTTTAAGCTTAGAGAAGATCGGTATGAAGCTTTCTGCGCGCAATCAGCTAAGTGTTGAGATTACGGATGTTCAAACAGGCGCTGTAAATTCTCAAATCACGGCTAAACTCGCAGGTGGCGAAATTTTATGCGCGACGGTAACCGTAGAGAGCGAAAAAAATTTAGGGCTAAAGGTGGGCAAGGATGTGCTGTTTTTATTTAAGGCTCCAAGCGTCATCATCGCCAAAGGAAGCTCGGAGAAGCTAAAACTTAGTACGGCGAATCAAATCAAGGGCACGATTAGCGAGGTCAAAATCGGCGCGGTAAACGCAGAGATCTGTCTAGGCACAAGCTCGCACCAAAATATCACCGCGATCATCACGCGAGAATCTGCCACCGCGATGGCTCTAGGAGTAGGGGATGAGGTAACGGCGATCATCGAGCCTAGCGAGATCATTATTGGCGCGTAATAGGGTGAAATTGGGTGCTCAAAATTTTAAAATTTAAGGCGTAAATTTAAAATTTTAGATACAATTCAATTCTCGGTGAGAGCCAAAGTGAAAGGCATAAAATGAAGTTGAAAGCAGTGCTTTTAGGAATTTTAACGGCAGGCGCGCTAAGCGCAGGAGAGGTCAGCGTCGCAGCCGCTGCGAACACGACGTATGCGTTTGACGAGATTAAGGCGGAATTTGCCAAGTTACATCCGAAAACCACGCTAAACGTGAGCTTGGGCGCCAGCGGTGCGCTTAGTACGCAGATAAAAAACGGCGCGCCGTTTGATATTTTTATGGCGGCGGATATGAAATTCGCAGATGATCTGCATAAAGAGGGCTTTGCGACGGCGCCTGCCAAAACTTACGCCAAAGGCAAAGTGGCGATGTTTAGCGTGCGCGGCGTAGATCTTAGCAAGGGGCTTGAAATTTTAAAAGATTCTAGCGTCAAAACGATTTCCATAGCAAATCCAAAGACCGCTCCTTACGGCACCGCAAGCGTACAGGCCTTCCAAAAAGCGGGAGTTTACGATGAGATTAAAGGTAAAATCGTAGAAGCAAAATCGATCGGCGAGGCTCTTTCGCAAGCGCTTAAAGCTTCCGACGTCGGCTTTATCGCGGCTAGCGCGATGTATGCGCCTAAGATGGCGAAGGACGGCTGCAACGATAAGTCTTGCAAAGAGGGCGAAAATTTCGTCTTAGTCGATACCAAACTCTACGAGCCGATAGCTCAAGGCATGGTCGTGCTAAACCGCGCTAAAGATAATGCCGAAGCCAAGGCGTTTTATGATTTTATCCTAAGCGATAAAGGCAGGGCGATCTTTGCTAAATACGGATACGAGTTTTAATGATTAGAGCGAGAATCAACGAAATTTTACAAAAAGACGGCATCCATTCTGTAGGATTTATCGCGGGCGGCATCAAGCTACGTGGCGTATTTCTGCAGCTAAGTAGCGAGCTTAAGGTGGGTAGCGAAGTTTACGTGGGCTTTAAAAGCACTGATGTGCTTTTATCTCGCGAAGCCCTAAGTGGTGTATCTAGCGAAAATGAAATTCACGGCAAGATTATGAGCCTAAGCTTAGGTGAAATTCTATGCACGCTTAGATTTGAAGGCAAGATAAGCTTTGATGTGCTCATTAGCGCGCATTCTGCGCAGGAGCTTGCTTTACGCGAGGGCGACGAGGTTTTCGCATACATTAACGCCACTGCGATATATATAGAAAAATATGATAACGATTGATTGTAAGAAAAAAATCAGTGATGATTTCTCGATTGATGCTCGCTTAGAGATTAACAAAGGCTCGTTTGTGTGCCTATATGGGCGCAGCGGCAGCGGTAAGACTACACTGCTGCGCATTTTGGCTGGATTTTTGCGCGCAGATAGTGGTAGCATAAAAGATGGCGATCTCGTGCTACAAGAAGGCAATGAATTCTTAAGTGCGGGCAAGCGCAGGATCGGCTTTTTATTTCAAGACTACGCACTTTTTGAGAATATGAGCGTGACGGGTAATCTACTTTTTGCCAGAAATGATCCGCAAAAAGCTGCGATGCTGCTTGAAATTTTAGAGCTTAGCGAGTTTGCAAAATCTGGTGTCGAGGGTCTTAGCGGCGGACAGAAGCAGCGCGTAGCACTTGCTCGCGCACTGATGCAAGAGCCTGAAATTTTGCTACTTGACGAGCCGCTTTCGGCGCTTGATTTTACGATGCGCGAAAAAATCCAAGAGTATCTGCTAAAGATCCACGAGCAGTTTCATCAGACCGTGATTTTGGTAAGCCACGATGTGAGTGAGATTTATAGGCTTTGCAAGCGGGTTTATGAGATGAAGGACGGCAGGATCGTCCGCACCGGTACGCCGGAGGAAATTTTCCTTAAAACTAGCGGCTCGCAGAAGTTTTCTTTCGCGGGCAAGATTGTCGATTTACAAGCACGCGACGGGGTCAAAGTGGCTGTCGTAGCGATCGGCAGCCAGCTGTGCGAAGTGGTGCTAAGCAATGCAGAAGCCGATGGCTTGCAAGTAGGCGATGAGGTCAAAGCGGGTGCCAAAGCCTTTAATATCACTCTGCGTAAAATTTAAACTTGCAGACAAGCTTTTAGGTGCGCCTAAGTAGGAAACTTCAACTAGATTAGAGATTTAAATACAGGCTTTTATGGAATTTAGACGAGGGATTTTGCGAAATTTTAGCTAGATTTGCCCGCAAAATACGGTGAGATTTTAAAATTTCATTCGCATCGCGCTTAGATTTTCATGAAACACAAAATTTAAACGTAGGCTAGAGTAAAACCGCAATGCAAGACTAGATAGCGTGGGGAAAGTAAGCTTAAATTTTAGATTTTGCGCAGACAGGCGCCGTTAAATTCCTTCTTTGAATTTATTAATTGGCGTGGTGGGTTTATTTTTAAATTTAGCGGCTTTTAGCTTACTTTTTCGGCAGGAGTTGCGTGAATTCTATCATGCGATCTTGGTAAAAATTTAATGTGAAGCTTCGTAAAAACTTAAATTTTTAGATTTGGAATTTTGCCTGGATTTTGTGGCTTTGAAATTTTAAAAGCTCTAACGGCTTGAAGCTTGCGTGCTAAACTCGCTTCATAAGAGCTGTGGCAGGATTTCATTAACC
>NZ_CALHII010000189.1 GCF_938030815.1 uncultured Campylobacter sp. | reverse complement strand
CCGTAATCGTGCCTTTTTACATCAGAGGGCTTTGGGGATCGACGTTTTCGCGCGCCAGCGAGCATTATAAAAGAACGATCTCGCAAAACGGCAAAAACGCACTTCGCGTAAGCTTCGGCGCGCCGATTGAGGCAAATTCCAAGGCGCATGAAGTAAAACGTGCGGTAACGGAGCTATCGTTTTTCAGCTGGGGCAAATACCTCGCAAGCCTAAAGCCGCTTGCCTACAACTGGCTAAATCAAGCCAAAAGATCGCCTTTTAAGCGCGTAGCGGTCGATAGCACGGGAGCAAGTCTCACAAATTTAGCGATGATGAGCGCCGTTTTGATACTTCGCAAAAGACTAAAGAGTCGCATAAGCAGCGAGGAAAACGTCGGTATCATTTTGCCTAGCTCGGTCATCGCAAGCGCCGTAAATTTAACGCTTTTTGCGATGGGCAAAACGAGCGTAAATTTAAACTACACGCTAAGCGAGGAAAATTTAATCTACTGCGCGGATAAAGCAAATATCCGCACGATCATCAGCTCGCGAAAATTCGTAGAAAAACTCAAATCAAAGGGCTTTGAGCTGGAAAGCTCGATCGGCGATCGGCTCGTGTACCTTGAGGATCTAAGCGAGGGCGTCTCTAAAAACGAGCGCATAGCCTGCGCGCTAAAATCGCTGCTGATGCCTAAAATTTTATTTCGCGCGCTGTATTTTAAGCCGCACGCGATAGAGGACGTAGCGACCATTTTATTTAGCAGCGGCAGCGAGGGAAAGCCCAAAGGCGTGGTTTTGACGCACAAAAATATAATGGCGAACGTCCGCCAAATTTCGGAGCTCATAAATGCCACCGAGCACGACGCGATTTTAGCGTCGCTACCGATCTTTCACTGCTTCGGGCTTACCGTAACGACGCTCTTTCCGCTAAACGACGGAATTTTAAGCATCCACGTGCCCGATCCTACGGACGCCTTTAGCGTCGGCAAGATGAGCGCGAAATACGGCGCTACGATAATGTTCGGCACGTCGACGTTTTTTAGACTCTACACCAAAAATAAAAGGCTCAATCCGCTTATGCTGGCAAGCATTCGCCTGGCGATTGCGGGCGCGGAGAAGCTAAACGAAAATGTCCGAAAGGAATTTAAGATAAAATTCGGCATCGAAATTTACGAGGGATACGGCACGACCGAGACTGCGCCGGTTGTGAGCGTAAATACGCCGAACGTCCTCGAGCCCGATTTTTTCAAAGAGCTTCACTTCAACCGCGAAAAGAGCGTCGGCTTGCCGCTTGCGGGCACGGTCATAAAGATCACCGATCCCGCCTCGCTGCAGCCGCTGCCAAACGGGCAGGAGGGGCTTATCTTAATCGGCGGACATCAGGTTATGAAGAAATACTACGATGAGCCGGCAAAAACCGCAGAAGCAATCGCGCAAATAAACGGCGTACGCTACTACAAGAGCGGCGACATCGGCTATATCGACGACGACGGGTTTTTATTTATCACCGATCGTCTTTCGCGCTTTGCCAAAATCGGCGGCGAGATGATCAGCCTGGGCGCGGTAGAGAGCGCCGTGGGCGAAATTTTAGGCGAAAGCGCGATCTATTCGTGCGTGAACCTAAAAGACGAGAAAAAGGGCGAAAAGATCGCTCTGCTTTACGTGGGCGAGGTGAGCGAGGATGAAATTTCGCGCCGCCTAAAGGACTCCGCGCTGGCGCCGATAATGCAGCCAAGCGTCATAAAAAAAGTGGAGCAAATCCCGGTGCTTGGCAGTGGCAAGGTAAATCTCAAAGCGGTAAAGGATCTGGCGATAGAGCTCGGGCTGTAAATTTCAAAGCCTTAAATTTACGCCTTGCTGCGCTATTTGCGCGAAGT
>NZ_CALHII010000188.1 GCF_938030815.1 uncultured Campylobacter sp. | reverse complement strand
ACTCGCAAAACTAGAGTTTGCGAGTTTAAAATTTAACCGAAATTCTGCTTTTGCGTTAAGATTTCCGTTAAAAATTTTATTTATCAATCCAGATTAAAAATATCTTCCGGATTTGTAAATTTATTTTGATAGCCGCCTTTTTTGATCGCTTCTTTAACGACGCTGCGATCTTTCTTTTGCGGAGCGGCAAGCGCTAAAAGCGAGCGTTCTAGCGCAAAAAAGCTTCTCATTAGTGCGCCTAATGATTTGAAAAAATCCGCCCGCACATGCCCGCACAAAAGCTCGCTAAACTCATCCACAAAGCTGTTGGTGACATTCGTAAAAAGCTCTAACGCCAGCGCTTCGCCGTCTTGCGCGCCGATGAAATTTTTAGCGCATTGCGAGTTCGCAGCATTTTTACCATTCTGCGGGCCTGTAAAATTTTTACTGCCATGCAAACCTGCAGAATTTTTTCCGTCTTGCGCCGTCAAGCTCGCGCTATTCGTAAAATTTTGCTCGTTTGCCACGGAATTTTGTCCGTTTAAAACCGCGCTGTGTTTTGCAGCCGCGTCGCGCAGCAGAGTCGAATGCAGGTAAAAAATAAATCCCACATAGTCCTCGCACTCTTTGCAAAGCTCCATATTGCGGCGAAATTTACTCTTTTTTAGCACGTCGATTACCGCTACACGCATACGCCCGTCGTCACGTCCTTCGTCGTAGAAGCTCGCACTCATCGGCACATTGGCGTATGAAAAATCAAAAAGCACGGAATTTTGCTCGCTTTTAAACGCTGCAAAATCGAATTTCGCCAAATTTTGAAATTCCGCCTCATCGCTAGGCACAATGGGCGAGCTGCGTAAAAACTCCAACTGCTGCTGCCAGCGCTTAAATTTCGCATCCGTTTCATAGAAAAAAAACGGAATTGCAAAAAATTCGTAGTAGTAGCTTCTTGCTTGAAGTAGATTCGCATCCATTACATTGCCCCTTTTCTAGCATCTTCTATCTGCTTTTTTATCATTATTTTCGCCTTGCAATCGCCGCAGCAAAAAAGAGTCTTCATCTTTTCAGGCTCGTTTGCAAAATGCGCACCCATCATATCCGCGATCTTCATCACGGCTTTGCTCGTCGCAAATTCCTTACCGCATTCAATGCACTTAAAAAGCTCATCTTTAGCTAGCATTTTGTAATTAAAAAATCCCGGCTCAAGCTCCACGCCGCAAGGCTCAAGCTCGATCGTATCCTTTTCGGCGCAGCTTAGCACGCAGTAGTTGCACGTCGTGCAAAGCGAGGCATTGAGCTTAATCGAATTGTCGCTGTTATCGGCATACAGCGCGCCGGTATTACAGGCACCCACGCAGCTAAGGCATAGCGTGCAGCTTGCTTCGTTTATGTTTACTTTGCCAAATTTTAGCAACTCTCCGCTTTTTACAGCGCCGAAGCTGCCCTCGCCAACCATCGCGCTTACGCGTTTGGAAAAAATTTCTTTCTTGCTAAGACCCTGCTCATTTAGGCTAAACGCCCACGGCCGAGAGCTTTGCGCCCACTTTAGCGCTTCGTGCAGCTCGGTTAAATTTCGCGCTAAAAATACCGCGTCCTTGCCATAGATCGCGCGCGAAATTCCATTGATAAGCTCCACCGCTTCGCGCGTGCTCTCGCCCACGTCTGCGCCGTAAACGATCACACTCGAGCCGCTTTCTTGCATCGCGCTTAGCAAATTTGCCTCATCTATTTGCTTGCTTCCAAAAATTCCAAACGGCAGCACGCCGCACGGAAGCTGCACTGCAGGTGCGGATGTGATTTCGCTCTCTGCGATGAGAAGCGGAATTTTGCCTGCATAGAGCTTTGCGATCTCGCCAAATACTCTTTGGGGCAGCTTGGCAAATTTCAGCGCGCCGCTAGGGCAGACGCTCACGCACGCGCCGCAACCGATGCAGTCGATATGCGAAAATACTAACTCGCGCTTTTCGTCGTTTTTCAAAATCGCCACTGTGGGGCAAATCTCCGCGCATGGCGCTCGCAGCTCATTTCGCCTACCTTGATACTGGCAAATCGCAGGATCGAAGATCGTGGAATTCTTATAATGATAAACTGGGCTTTTGGAATTTAAAATTTTTAAAATTTCATCGTCGCCAAGCCCCGAGATCTCGTAGCAGCCGCTTTGTCGCAATTGATAGGGCGCCGCACCGCTAATCAAGAAAAAATCCGCCTCAGTCTCAATCTCATCCCGCTCGCTTAAAATCGTAACCGCAAGATCGCCAATCTCGCCGTAGACGAACTTAATCTCGGCCCTACTTAACGCGATCACCTTAAATCCGTGCTGCCTAAGTAGCCCCACAAGCCCCTCTCGCGGCTCATCACAGGCGAGAATTACGTTTTTGCCGACGGGCTTTTGATAGTCGCTATCTAGGGCACCGTCAAAGGCGATATCTTTGGCGCGATACAAAATATCTACGTTTTTAGCGATTTGTAGCGGCTCATCTGCGGAATTTTCTATATAAAAATTTATCTCGGGCGCATAAATTTGCGCTTTTAATTTCGGCGAATTAGCAACGATAAATTCCTCATTTTTCGCCTCCTCTTCATCGCCGCAAATTTCGATATCGTCGCTTAAGACGACATCCTTTAGCCCCGCGGCGTAAAATCCATGTTCTTTCATAATCTATCCTAAATTGATAATTAGGCGGGTTTTACTCTTATTTTCTAAACAGCTTTTAAATTCTGCGCTTAAAGTAAATCGAATTTAAATTAATAATTCTATAGATAAAGCAAAATCAAAGCTTTAAATGATAAAATCGCCTAAATTTTAAGGCATCGGGGTCGCAATGCAACGAATCAAACTACCCAAAATCGACAAAATCGCAAATGCGCAGGAGTTTCAAAACTGCCTCCGCCCGCAAATCATCAAAATCGCGCAAGAGCTTATTGAACAGGAGCGTCAAAAAGCGCTGCAAGGAGGCGAGCTCGCAAGCGAAAGCGAGATCATCTCGCTCATCAAATCGCGCTACGAAAAGTTCCAAAATCTAAGCCTCAAACCGCTCATTAACGCAACCGGCGTCGTGCTGCACACAAACCTCGGCCGCAGCGTCATCAGCGCCGAAATTTTAGCCCGCGCGCAAAAGATCATCACTTCGTATTCAAATTTAGAATACGACCTATCCGAGGGCGCGCGCGGCAACAGATACGACTACATAGCGCTTTTGTGCAGCGAGCTCTTCGGCGCGCAGGACGCGCTCGTGGTCAATAACAACGCCTCGGCAGTCTTTTTGGTGCTAAATACCTTCGCGCGCGGACGCGAAGTCGTGGTAAGCCGCGGCGAGCTAGTCGAGATCGGAGGGAGCTTTCGAGTAAGCGAAGTGATGGCAAACTCGGGCGCAAAACTTGTGGAGATCGGCACTACGAACAAAACCAAACTAGACGATTACGAAGAAGCGATCAATGAAAATACGGCGATCCTGATGAAGGTGCACCGCTCAAATTTTAAAATTTCAGGCTTCAACTCTAGCGTAAGCGCTGCGGAAGTTGCGGCTTTGGCACGTCGCGCCTCGCAAGCAAAGAGAGAATTTTTAGCGCTTAGAGCGGCAAGCTTTAAAAATTTAGCAGATCTTTGCGGCGGCTCTTCGGACGCAGACGGCGAAATTTTAAATTCTGCGCCGAATGGTTTAAGCTTAGCTGCAGGCTCTGCGAATGCTCTAAATTTAAATAGCAGCGAGCCGTCCGCAAAGAGCGAGCGTTTTCATGGAGACAGTGCGGGCGGCGAGAGCGAAATTTCTAAAATTTACCCCGCAAAATTTAGCATGAAAAAAGAGGAAAGCTTTAACGAGATCATCGATTACTACGATCTTGGAAGCGGCTACGCGAGCGAGCTGGGATTTGGGCTAGGCAAAAGTGAGCCCTCAATCTTTGAGCTTTTAAAAAGCGGCGTGCGGCTGCTTAGCTTTAGCGGCGACAAGCTCTTCGGCTCCGTGCAGTGCGGCATCATCCTAGGGGATCGCGATCTCATCGCGCGCCTACGTAAAAACCAGCTACTGCGAATGCTGCGTGTGGATAAGATCACGCTAAGCCTGCTTGCCGAGACGATCAAGGCGTATATAAATAAAGAATTTCACCTCATCACGACGATAGATCAGATCCATCTGAGCCTAGACGAACTGCGTGAGCGAGCGGAGCTAGTGCGATCGCGCATCGGCGTAAAATCGCAGATCGTGCCTACTACCACCTTCGTAGGCGGCGGCACGATGCCCGGCGCCTCCTATCCCAGCGTCGCGCTTGCGATCTTAGATGGGGCAGACCCGCAGAGCACGCAGGCTAAATTTCGCGCTGCGGGCATAATCGGGCGGATCGAGGATGATAAATTTTTGCTCGATTTCAGATCGATTTTAAAAAGCGACTTGCAAGATTTAATAAAAAAGATCGGAGAAATTTATGAATAGCGTAATCATCGGCACCGCAGGCCATATCGATCACGGAAAGACCGCATTAATCAAGGCGCTAAACGGCTTTGAAGGAGACCGAATGCCGAGCGAAAAGCAGCGTGGCATCACGATCGATCTTAGCTTTTCGCATCTGCGCTCGGGAGACACCAACGTCGCTTTCATCGACGTTCCGGGGCATGAAAATCTAGTAAAGACGATGATTAGCGGCGCATATGCCTTCGACGCTGCGATGCTAGTAGTCGCCGCTGACGACGGACTGATGCCGCAAAGCAAAGAGCATATTGAAATTTTATCGCTGCTCGGGGTAAAAAGCGTGATCTTATGTATCAGCAAGTGCGATCTTGCTGACGACGCGCGCAAGGCGGAGGTCGCGGCACAGTGCAGGGAATACATCGACAAATTTAAAAATTTGCAAATTTTAAACACCTTTTTTATCAGCATAAAAGATCCCGCAAGCATCGCCGAGCTGAAAAACTATCTCTTTAATATCAAGCCCGCGCAACGCCAAGGAGGCGGCGTAGTGCACTACTACATCGACCGCGTCTTTTCGCTTAAGGGGCTCGGCACCATCGTAACGGGCAGCCTCATTAACGGCGCGATTTCAAAAGGCGAGAAGCTTTATAACTGCGATCTGGGCAAAGCTTTTAACGTCAAAAGCGTGCAGATCCACGATGAGGATACGCCGCTGGCGCAGGCTCCAAACCGCGTCGCACTGAGTTTAGATGCCAAAACGAGCGAGCTGCAAAAAGGGCAAATCCTAAGCAAAAAGGGCTTTTTCCGCGGCTTTAATGAAGCCGACTGCACCTTTAGCGGCGAAATTTCACACAACCAAGACGTGCTATTTTGCGTCGGAAGCAAGCAAAGCGCGGCAAAAGCGCTCATTTTAAAAGAACTTCCTAGCGGCGAGAAGCTAGTGAGCTTTAAATTTGACAAAACGATGTTTTTGAAATTTGACGAGCCCTTCGTCTGCTTGTCAAACTCGCGCGTAATCGGCGGCGGGCGCGTGCTAAACGCCGTAGTCGAGCCGCTAAAAAAGCAGAGCAAAGCCGTGCTTCTCACCGCGCTTTTGAAGCGAAATTTTACCGAAGCGTTTAAAATTTTAAGCCTCTTTCACAAGCATGGATTCGGGCTATTTTCGGCGTATCAGCGCTTCGGAATGGAGTACGACGAAGCGGTAAAGATCGCGCGCGGCATAGAAGGAACGTATTTTGACGAAGCAAATTTATGCGTTTACGATCTAAGCGCGATCGAGGACGTAAAAAGCCTCATAAAATTTATCGTCTCAAAAAACGACTACGCGATCTTTTCGCCCGCCTCGATCGCCCTAAAGCTCTCGTGGGCCAGCGAAGATCTTGCTGCGCGCGCGCTTAGCGAGCTTGAGCGAGGCGGCATCGTCTCCAAAAAAGGCGGAGTTTACGTAAAATCGGGGGTGGATTTTGACGCGCTCAAACAGAGCTTGGAGAGTAAAATTTTTGATCTCATCAAAAAGGGCGGCATAGCGCCTCTCGCGCCGTATAACGTCTATGACGAGCTGGAGATCGACCGCAGTAGCGGCGATGACGCGCTAAAGAAGCTAACATACGCCAAAAAGGTCGTCCGTCTCGCACATAATCTCTTTGTCGAGGCCGAAAATTTAGCCCTGGCGATAAAGCGTCTTTACGCGATCATCGAAAAAGAGGGCTTCGTAAACGTCACGAATGCCAAAGAGGGGCTTGGGCTTAGCAGAAAATTCGTCATCTGCTACCTCGAATACCTAGATAAGATGGGGAATATCACGACGATCGACAATAAACGCTATTTGAAAAAGTAAAAATTTAAAATTTTGCACTACAATGCGCGGGATTTTTTGCAAAGGAAAAAAATGAAAAAAGCTATTTTAACTTCAGTTGCGCTCGCAGCGAGCCTAAACGCGGCTTTAAGCGACAGCGAAATTCTATCCATCTACGGCGGCGCGCCTCAAGGCATCGAAATAAAGGTCGCCGAGCGCATCCCACTTAGCGAGCCAAAGGGCGTTGAAGCGGTCGTTTTAAAGATTTCTCAAGGAAATATGTCGCAAGAGGAGATCATCTTCACCCAAGGCGATCTGATCTTTACCGATATCATTGATCCTAAAAAACGCGTAGTCTATAAGGAGCAGATCAAACAAGACCGCATCGCAGGACAGCTAAGTAAGGTCTTCAAAGCAGAGAGCAAAGACAATATCATCAAGCTAGGAAACGATCCTAAAAAACCTACGGTTTTGATGCTGACGGACGCTTTGTGCCCATTCTGCCGCAAAGAGATGGCAAGGATCGAAGAAACGTTAAAAAATAATAATGTCGATATCGTCATGACCTCCGTTCACGGTGACGACGGTCACGCAAAATCCGCGCTCATCTACAAAGAGATCAAAAATGCTAAAACCGACGAGCAAAAGATAGCGGTTTTTAAAAAATATTACGCTGAAGATAACAAAGCAAGCGCCAAAGACGTAAGCGCTGCTGAGCTAAATGCTGTAAAAGCCCTAGCTGCCAAATACTTCGGTGCGGGAGTAAACTCGGTGCCTTACATCATCGAACTAGACAAGCTAAAATAATCTTTCTTAAATTTTGCGGAGCGATCCGCAAAATTCTACCTCATCGTCTTAGGCTTAGCGATTTTAATTAATCCGGATTGACCTTTTTAATTTCACGTGAGCCATTGCTTTAGAATTTTTATAATCCCGCTGCTTAGCAAAATCTCTTTATCGAATCAGATTTAAAATTTTAAAATTTCTTTGCATATGGAATTTTAAAATTTAATAATCACGGAATTTAAAGCAGACACAGATCTTTAAAATTTCAGACCATAAAAGACACGTGCAAAATTCCGCATTATTCTTTATATTTAAAGTAGCATAAAAGCGATAGTGTATGAAATTTAAAAGCGAGAAAATATGCAAGCAAAATCCACGGCCGAAATTTTAAAATTTCGCGGCAAAGCTCGGGTAAAATTTAGCCGCAAATCTCATAAAATTTAAAGAGCTCGTAGATCTTAGAGCCATTTTTTGCTACAAGATGAGAAGGAGCAAGCGAGGTAAAAGAGCAAAATACGCCTGTTGG
>NZ_CALHII010000187.1 GCF_938030815.1 uncultured Campylobacter sp. | reverse complement strand
CGTTATAACGCCGCTTAAATTTGGCAAAATTCCTATTTTAGCAGCTATCCACCTACCAATAGCGGGAAATTCTCTAAGCCAATCCGCTAGCTTTACCCCATCTATTATTATAATTCGTTTCCATCCTGTATTTTGCTGCCTTTTGATCCAAGCCCTCTGTTTTGGCTCATTCCAACCATTTGCTTCGGCCGAACGCGGAGTAGCGAAGACGAAAGTAGAGTCTGCCCGTTCTTCATCGCTCAATTCATCGGTTCTTTTTTGAAAGTCGCTACTTGCCTTTTCTTGAGGATCTTTTCCGGTGCCTATTTCCCAATAGGATTTCCCCGCAGGAACAAATTCTAAAAATCCGGTCTCGCAATATACAAGACCGTCCATACCGGATTGATTTATAGCATCGCCGTAAGGTATGCGGCACTCGCTTATATTAGCTGCCGATTGTCTGATAAGTCGACAAATAAGCTCGGGAATTACTCCTTCGCTCTCACGCGTATCTGCATATCGTGCCAAATCGTTAGGAGTTACAATGCTTGTATGTTTCATATTATGAATAATTCCTTTCTATATTTATGTCCCTATTATATTTCACTTGATATACCTTTTACGTTATCTTAATCTCATAATGTAAACCTACAGAGTACTTTAATCCTCTTTATCGGAACATAGATTTCACAGAAATTATCAAAATTTATGAACAGTAAAATTTATTGAAGAAATTATTATAAATACTGTCCATCTTACCTAAACACATCATCCATCGGCGTGCTCTCGCATTTCTTGCGGTCCGCTTCTACAGAGAGCAGGCGAGCTTTGCTTTCGTCTAAAATTTTTGGAGTAATAACAAGCCCCGGCAGATCTAAGGAATTTACGGCGTGCTTGCCGGCAAACGCCCCCAGGCCTCTGCCAAATATCCCGTTTACGCGCCCGTTCATATCATAAATCTCGCTGCCGTCGCAGTGAAAGACATTGCCCGAGATGCACTCGCATTTAAGCCCATCCGCAGCCTCTGTGTATCTATAATCCTCGACGTAAAGCGCACCGCTTACGCCACGGACACTACTTATGGGGTTGTAAATTAACACGGCTAGAATTTCATTCTTTTGCGGATTTGAGATCTCCCACTCCACGGCGCGATATGAGCTAAGCAGCAGCACGATAGGCTTTGCAGATTTGGCTAAATTTAGCTTGACGCGATTATTCATCTGCGCGCTTTCGTAGATCGCGCCCAGCCACAGATCGTAGTCCTTATCCGCAGGGATCTTGGCTACGGCGTCTTTTTGACGATAAAAGGGCTCTACGTCTTTAAAATCCACGAAAAGCTCACTGGAATGCGCGTCATTTAAAAACCACGCTTCGATCTTGTGCTTGCCCTTGCTAAATTTATACGTAAGCGGGCGCTTTTGATTGCTAGATGTTCCACCTAGCACGTCCGTGCCGTCCACAGCGATTACCAGCGTGGACCAGCCGTAATCTCCTAGCACCATCTTTTCGACATCTGCGTCGAAATTAAACTCGCCGACCCAATACGCCATAAGATTTGGAGATGGAATTTCATGGAAAGAATTTCCCTCGTAATTGACGCTGATGCGATCGACATTTTCAGAGAAAACCACCTTCTTAGGTTCATCTTTATTCAGATAAAACGCCAAAAACTTATCCTGCGGGATCTGCGCGTCAGCGGTAATCTCTTTCGCCCATTTTTGCATATTACTCTCTTGCGCGAACGCCGCAAATGCAAGCACCAAAATAATCAAAAACCTCATTACCGACCTTTCTTATTTCGTATAAAAGTAAAATCCCTAAACCTAAAATCCCTAGGCTTAGGGATTTTGCCGCTTTAGCTCCCTGCCTATACGAATTAAATTTCAGCTGCGCGAGAAATTTCCTTGCCGCGACCGCTACGGATAAAATTCCACTCCAAATAAGCTTTACAGAGGCTTTCGCAGATAAGCTCCACCGCCATAAAGCCCGGCGAAATAAAATTTAAACCAGTGCAATGCTACGGCTACCGCTAAAAAGCTAGGCGCGATAAAATTTCAAGCCTAAAATTCATATTTTAAAGCCCCATCTTAAAATTTTAAAACAGAGCTTTAGCGATAAAATTTCACATTTTAAAATTCTGCGGCAAAGCTTTATGCTTAAAATTTTACATTTAAAACTCCAAGGCAGAATTCTACGGCAAATTTTACCTCGCTGAATTGTGCGTTTAGAATTTAATTTTCGCCGTAAAATTCTGCGCTTAGAATTTTATCTGAACCCTCACACAACGAAGCTTGGGTAAAATTCTAGCTCGGAATTTCAAACTACGAAATTTCGTCTGCCCAAATTTTGCGAGCGCTATAAATTTGCTCAAAACCAAAGCGGAATTTCAAGCTCTAAAATTTAGTATAAAAACTCGCGCTACGAAACTCCGCACGAAATTCTATATACAAAAATTTTACTGACGCCGTAAAATCACTTCAAAATTTCGAGGCGAAATTTTAACGCAGAATTTTGAGCTATAAAATTCGGCGCAAAATCCCAAGCCGCGAAACCCGCGTGAAATTTTGCCCGCGAAATTTACGGGCAAAATTCTATAGCGTAATTTTCGCGCGGAATTCTATTGCGAAATTCCACGCGAAATTTGACGCCGCACCCGCCAAAGTCCTAATTCGAGCAGGCGCTCTTACCGTCCATCACCGGCTGGATCGCGGAGTTGTCCGCCAGCTCCTCGCGATCGATCTTCTCGATCTTTTCCCACAGCTTGCGCGCGGCATCTTCGTAGCGCTTCGCGCTTAAAGAATTTGGCGCATAAAAGCTTACCGGCTTGCCGCTGTCGCCGCCCTCGCGGATAGCGATCTCGATCGGAATCTCGCCGATTACTTCGGTGTTGTATCGCTGTGCCAGCTTTTGCGCGCCGCCGCGACCGAAGATATCGTACTCCTTGCCGTTATCTGGGCAGATGAAGCCGCTCATATTCTCGATAAGGCCTGCGATCGGGATGTGGAGCTTTTCGAACATATCAAGCCCGCGCGCGCTATCGTCCAGCGCGACCGTCTGCGGCGTCGTGACGCACACGCCCGCCGTCACCGGCACGCTCTGAGCGAGCGTAAGCTGCGCATCGCCCGTACCCGGAGGCATATCCAAAAACAGCACGTCCAGATCGCTCCACGCCACGTCTTTTAGCAGCTGCTCGATCGCCTTCATTATCATCGAGCCGCGCCAGATGAGGCTCGCGCCCTCCTCCATCAGCACGCCCATGCTCATCATCTCCACGCCGTGGCTTAAGATCGGCTTTAGCTTCTGCCCAACGACGCTTGCTTGCGTCTTATCCTCGCCTAGCATTCGCGGCAAATTCGGTCCGTAAATATCGGCATCCAAAATCCCCACTCTCTTGCCGAGCTTTGCCGTGCTGATGGCTAAATTTAGCGTCGTCGTGCTCTTGCCTACGCCGCCCTTGCCGCTGCTGATCATCACGAAATGCTTGATCTGCGGCGCGATATTTTTGCCGCTGCGAGAGTTGCTCTTTTCCTCGGCGATCTTGGGCTGTTTGATTAGAATTTCGGCGTCCGCCCCTAGCGCCTTTTGCGCCGCTGATCTGAGCTCCGCGGCGATCTCAGGCTTGGCGCTTGGGATTTCGATCCCTACGAAAATTCTATCGCCGATCTCGACCTCTTTTACAAATCCAAAATCCACGATGCTTTTAGAAAAGCCCGGATAGATCACGCTTTTAAGCAAATTTAAGACTTCGTCTTTACTCATTCCTTCTCCTTATTTTCGGTTAAATTTCTACTGATTTTATATGCGCAAAATTTCGGCCCGCACATCGAGCAAAACTCCGCGCCTTTGTAAATTTCATCGCCCAGGCTCTCGTCGTGCAGCTCGCGCGCATGATCTGGATCGAAACTAAGCTCAAACTGCCTGTTCCAATCAAAATTATACCTCGCATCGCTCATCGCGTGATCGCGCTCTATCGCGCCTGCTTTGCCTAGCGCGACGTCCGCGGCGTGAGCGGCGATTTTATGCGCGATGATACCCTCTCTGACGTCTTTTGCATTGGGAAGCCCCAGATGCTCCTTCGGCGTTACGTAGCAGAGCATGCTAGCGCCGCAATACGCAGCCATCGTCCCGCCGATAGCCGAGCTGATATGATCGTAGCCCGCGCCGATGTCGGTGGGAAGCGGCCCCAGCACGTAAAACGGCGCGTCGCGGCAGATCTTGCGCTCTAGCTGCATATTAAGCTCGATCTCGTTAAACGGGATGTGTCCCGGACCCTCGATCATCACCTGCACGTTTTTTTCATTCGCGCGCAGGGCTAGCTCACCTAAAATTTCAAGCTCGCTAAGCTGCGCCCTATCAGTCGCGTCGTATAAGCAGCCCGGGCGCAAGCCGTCTCCCAGAGATAGCGATACGTCGTAAGCGGCGCAGATATCGCAAATTTCATCAAACGCTTCGTAAAATGGGTTTTGCTTATGAAATTTCATCATCCACGACGCTATCAGCGAGCCGCCTCTGCTTACGATACCCATCTTGCGACGGGACAGCAGCGGCATAAACTCGAGCTTAAAGCCCGCGTGGATCGTGAAATAATCCACTCCCTGCCGCGCCTGCTTCTCGATCGTGCTAAGAATAGCGCTCGTTTTTAAATTTTTAATATCGCCCAGCTCATGGATCATCTGATAGATCGGCACCGTGCCTACGGGTACGGGCGAGCGCTCGATTATCGCGGCGCGGATCTCGTCCAGATCGCCGCCCGTGCTTAGATCCATCACCGTATCGGCGCCGTATTTTAAGCAAGCCTCAAGCTTTTCCAGCTCGCCCTCAATATCGCTCGTCGTGCCCGAGGAGCCGATGTTGGCGTTGATCTTGCACCGAAGAGCGCGTCCGATGCCGATGGGTTTTAGGCTTTTGTGATTAACGTTTGCGGGGATGATCGCTCTTCCTTGCGCGATGAGATCGCACAAGGCCCGCACGTCCATGCGCTCGCTTTGCGCGACCTCTCTCATCTGCGGCGTCACTTCGCCCTTTTTTGCAAAATAGATCTGCGTTACGCAGCTTTCGGTCATTTTCGCCTCGCTTCTTAAAAATGCGCGTATAATATAACAAATTTCATTAATCCTTACTTTTCTTTTGTCGTTTATTTTCGTAACGTAAGCTGAAATTTCGCCGCCGCACCGTGTAAATTTGCACCCAAGCTTAAGATATTCTAGCTCGCAAGCCGCGATTAATTTTGCTTTCATTTTTAATACGTATAATTTCGTAACAAAATTTCAAGGATAAAATTTGAAAGATATATCGCTGATTTTGCTCGCCGCGGGTGATTCGAGCAGGTTTGAGCTGAGCGTCAAAAAGCAGTGGCTGCGCGTGGGTGAGCTGCCGCTTTGGCAATACGTCGCGCAGAGCATTGCGCGGGCGCACCCATTTAAAAAGATCGTAATCGCCGTAAACGAAGAGGACGTGAGCTATTGCGAGCGCCTCTATGCGTGCAGTTTGGCCTCGGCGCGCGGCGAAAACTCAGAGTGCGGCACGAGCGAGTATAAATTTCAAAGAAAGCAGGGCGGGATCGAACGCGGCACAGACGATCTAAACGACGCAAGCAAGCCGCGGGGCGCGGAAAATTTTAAAGCTCAAGTCGGATGCAACGCAGATGAATGCGGCTCTGCAAATTTAAAATTTCACTTCGTCCCCGGCGGCGCAAATCGCCAAAGCTCGCTAAAAAACGCGCTGCAGCTCGTAGATAGCGAGCTCGTGCTTGTAAGCGACGTAGCTCGCGCGCAAATTTCGCCAGGGCTAATCTCTTCGCTGATACGAAATTTAGGCGGCGCGGACTGTATCAGCCCATATCTTGGCGTAAATGACACGACCTACCTCGGCGAGTGCATTGTAGATCGAGAGGAGCTACGCCTCATCCAAACGCCGCAGCTTTCGCGCACGGCGCTACTTAAAAAGGCGCTTGAAGGAAGCGAAATTTTTACCGACGATAGCGCGGCAGTCGGTAGCGCGGGCGGACGATTGGAATTTATAAAAGGCGAAGCGAGCGCGCTTAAGATCACGCGCGCAAGCGATCTAGCGGCGCTAAATTTAAAACCCTGCTCGCGCGATATTTTTTGCGGCACGGGTTACGACGTGCATGCGCTTGAAAAAGGCGCGGGCATCGTGCTCGGCGGCGTGCAAATTCCATGCGAGTTCGCGCTGATCGCGCACAGCGACGGCGACGTAGTGATCCATGCCCTAATCGACGCTATTTGCGGCGCGGCGATGCTGGGCGACATCGGCGAGCTCTTCCCAGACAGCGACGCTAAGCTTAAAGGCGCGGATAGCAAGGAGCTGTTACGAAAGGTAATGCGGCGCGTCAGGGGCTACGGCTACGAGCTCGTAAATGCCGATATTACGATCATCGCGCAGCGCCCGAAGATCGGCGCTTACAAAGCACAGATGCAAGAGGTTTTAAGCGAAATTTTAAACTGCGCGCGCGTCAATGTCAAAGCGACCACGACCGAAGGGCTGGGATTTACGGGCAGAAGCGAGGGTATCGCCGCGCAGGCTGCGGTAAATTTGAAATTTTACAACTGGCAAAAGTACGCAGCAAAGGTGCGGGGCGCATGAAAATTTTAATAATCGAAAGCGAAAGCTATCTTGCTCAAAGTATCGCAAACAAGCTGGGCGCGCTGGGGCATGAATGCACTAACGTGGCGAGTTTGGCGGCCGCAGCGGGCCTTGCAGAGGAGTTTGAGGCAGTACTGCTCTCTACGAGCTGGAGCGGCGCGAGCTTTTATCCGCTGATCGAGAAATTTAGGCGCTCGATCATAATTTTGATGGTCGCTTACGTCGATAGCGAAACGGTGCTAAACCCCGTAAAAGCGGGCGCGACGGATTATATCCAAAAGCCATTTATGATAGAGGAGCTCATCAAAAAGATCGAGCATTACGCGCAGTTTCGCTCGCTAAAATCGCAAAACGAAGCCTACGAAGCACTGCTTAAAGAGGTCTCCCTTTCGTGCGAGATACCGCCCGCGCGTTTAGCGCAGATAAAATTTCCGCTTCTTTTGCGCGGCGATGCGGCAGCGCGAGCTGCGGCGGTATTTAAGATCACGCTTGCGCTAAAATCGCACCTTAAAATTCTATCCGCGCAAAGCCCTGAGCTGCTAGAACGCGGCGCGGAGATTTTTTACGTGCCAGATTTCGACAGCCTAAGCGGCACACAGAAGGAAAAATTTCTAAGCAAAACCAAATCCATGCGTATAATCGCCGGATCCATCGGCGCGCAAAAGGGCTTTAGCGACGAAATTGCGCTTGGCAGCAGCAAAGAACGCAGTGAAATTTTAAGCATCGAAGAATACGTAAAGCTCACGATCGTAGCGCACCAAGACGAGTATTTCGACTCCGATCTGGCGGCGGCACTTGGGATTTCTCGAAAATCGCTTTGGGAGAAAAGGAAAAAATATGGCATCGCAAGAAAAAAATAGCCGCGCGCGCTCGGTATGGATCGCAGACGGGACAGAAATTTCACGCGATACCGGCAATTTAAACGAAATAAAACCGCTTGAAAGCGAAGGGATTTCAAGCGGCACAAAAACCCTAAACGCTACAAAAGCTTCGAGCGATGCGGCGCTAAATTTAAAGGCAAAGCAAAATTTAAAAACGATGCGGAATTTAAAAATGTCAAAGACGAGCAATGCCAGAAAAGACGAGGCGCGAGCTAAGGGCGCGGCAAGAAATTTAAAAGCAGAGCAAGCCGGAAGCGAGAGCAAAAGCGCAAATAATAGCGCAACGCAAATCCGCAAGATAGTGATCTCGCGCTCCGACCTAAACGTCTTGAGCCTGCTCGCAAACGGCGCTTTCGGCAAGAGCTGCGAGCTACTGCGCCCAAGCAAGCTAAGCGTATGCGGCATAAATTTCGTTTTTTCCTGCGCGAACGCAAAAAAAGGCGATATTTTGGAGCTTTACCTCTGCAAGGAAGGCACAGTCGAACGCGCCAAAAATTCGCTTAGCAGCGAGAACGGCGCGTATTTGCTAGTTAAAGGATCACGCAACTTGCAGGAAGAGGTTTCTGCCGCGGCGCAAAACGAGCAGAGCTTTGCGAAAAGCGGCACGGATTTCGCGCGCACTGCAAGTACGCAAAGCGCTATAAACGCCACAAGCGAGGACTTAGACCATATAGAAAGTCTTGCTGCGAGCTATGATCAAACTTTTACTCGCAGCGCAGATACAAAATCTGCGAAAAACGCCGCTTTGGATTCGGAGAAAAGCTCCAGTGAAAATTCTGCGGTAAATTCCGCGCAGAGCTTTGCCGAAAATTCCGCACTCAATCGCGTTTGTAGCGCAGATGCAAAATCCGTAGCAAATTCGGCGGGAAATTTTATCTCAAATTCCACCGAAAATTTCATCAAAAATTCCGCTGCAAATCCCGCCTATTGTGAGCTTGTCGCGCGCATAGACGTTAGCGATGTTTATGCCCCAAGCGCAAGCGAGGTCGCAGACTCGGTGTTTCAAAATGCATACGCAGGGCAAACTGCGGTGCAAGGGCGCATCACGCTGCTAAAAAATGGTCTTGCAGAGCAAATCGCGCGCATAAAAAAAATCGCAAGCTCGCTTGCCGCGCCTAAAATTTCAGCGTTTTTTACCTGCGCCGATCCGATCCACCGCGTGCATGAGCGGTTGATTAGGCATATGATAGATAAGGCGGATTTCGTGGTGATTTTTTTAACCGGCACGAATAGCACGGATGCCCTGCCCTACGAGCTACGCAAAAAAACGCTAAGGTATTTACTGCAAAATTTTTTGGTCGCGCAACGCGCCATGATGATCGATCTGGGCTCGCTTGCGATTTTTGACGACAAACCCGCCCTGCAGTGCACGATCGCAAAAAATTTAGGTATAAACAAAATAATTTTTGGGCAAAATCACGCAAATATGGAGCTATTTTTCGAAGGCGGCGGCGTGCATTCGGTGCTGGACGAGTATCAAAAGCGCGGCGAGATCGAGATTTTGCTTATGCCGGAATACGTCTATTGCGAGAAGTGCAAGGTGCTCGTAAGCACCAAAAACTGCCCTCACGGCGCTCATCATCACGTGCATTATCGCACGCAAAATCTCAAGGCACTGCTGCGCGCGGGGATTTTGCCACCCGCGATTTTTATGCGTAAAGAGATCTCGGCGATGATTTTAAGCGAGCTTTTTCCTGCGCGGTTTTCAGATCTGCAAAAGCTCTACGACGAGCTTTTTCCAAACAGCGGGATCTTACAGAGCCACGGTGAAAGCGAGTTTTACGAGCAGCTTATGCAGCTGTATCAAACCAGCGCGCTAAAGACGTAGCTCTCGAGGGCGCAACGCAAAAATGACGTGGAATTTGCGGCATCTAGGCAAAGAGTAAAATTTCACGACGTTAGAATTTACGGCGGCTAGACGTAAAGTAAAATTTCATAGTGCAGAAAGAAAGGACTGCGCGGAATTTTATAGCATAAAGAGCAGCGGACGCAGATTTGGCGTAAAATTTTGCGGCGCGACGAAGCTAAATTTTTAGAGCATTAGCAGCGGTACGATAAAACGAGCTTTAAATTTTAAAGATTCGGCTTCGTAGCAAATTTATAACGACGCAATAAAATCACGCGGCGAAGCGAATTTAAAATTTTAAGGCGCGGCATATGCGTAAATTAGCAGTGTAGCGGATCTAAATTTTAAGCTTTCGGTAAGCGAGTTTAAATTTAGCCAGATGCTCGCAGTAAGTCGCAGTGCATAAATTTGGGCGAGACACAACGACTGCCACTCGCGCAAAATGCCGTGCGTTTGCGGACGGGTTTGAAAACTCCGCGTGGAGCGAGCAAAATTTTAAAATTTTTACGCAGATGAGTAGAATTTTAAAATTCCTACGTTAGTGAGCAAAATTCGTGGTGAGCGAGTAGAACTGATTTCGTGCGGGCAGGCGAAATTTAAATTCTACATGCACGAACAAAATTTAAAATTTCCTCGCACGCGCGAACGAAATTTAAAATTTCTGTGCGTGAGCGAATGCTCTAATTAAAATAAGCGGTAAAATTTTAAAAAGCAAAATTTAAAAGGACAATTATGGATAAAATTTTCGTTACATTTTTCGGCGCGGGGTTGCTAAGGCCCGCACCGGGCACCTGGGGCAGCATCGCAGGCTGGATAACGGGGCTAGCAATCTTGATGCTCGCGGGCGAGGTGACGCTGTTTTTGTGCGCCGCTCTCGTCTTTTTCGTCTCGCTTAAGATCGTAAGCGATTACGAAAGGCGGGTAGGCGCGCACGATAACAGCGAGATCGTCATCGACGAGGTCGTGGGGGTGTGGATCGCGATGTGCGTCGCCGCGCCCGTGGGCGAGATCTTTTCGCTACCGCTGCGGGAGCTGATCGCGGGCTTTGAGAGCAGCAGAATCTCGGCCCTTGCGATGATTTTGGCGCTGCTGTTTTTCAGGGCATTTGACATCCGCAAGCCCTCGATCATCGGGCGCGTGGATCGCGACGTAAAGGGCGGACTAGGCGTGATGCTAGATGATGTGCTGGCGGGCTTTTTCGCGGGGCTCGGGGTTTTGATAATTATCTCTTTAGGGATCAAGCTCGGCGCCGCGGGATTGATTTTTTAAGCCTTTTTATACGTGCCCACGGCAAGTACAGCGCGATTGCGGATGCTTGCCTGGTTGCCAGGAATATAGCGCATTTATCGGATACGGCGTGCTTAGCGGCAGCGCAAAAATTCCGCCACTTAAAATTTTGCATAGTTAAATTCCAAAAATTTAGCGGCGCATGGGCTAGGCGCGTAAAATTTTAAAATTTATCGCTAATCGCAGACAGTCTAGCAGGGCGTGCTATTAAATTTTTAGCAATATTTATTACTCAAGTTTGCGACGTTGCCGCAAAATGCGGGTAAGCGGCGCAAAAATTTAAAGGAACGAAAAATGCAAAAGAGCACGATTGAGATACGCGGCGTTCCCGTCGCCGTTTGGGGGAGCCGCTCGGAAAAGGTTTATATCTATGCTCACGGGCAATGCGGAAGCAAAGATGATGCGGAGCTTTTGGCTTCCGTCGTTTGCGAGCAAGGCCGGCAGGTTATTAGCTTTGACCTGCCCGGGCACGGACAGAGGGGGTACGAGCCCGCTTCTTGCGATCCACAGCGCGCTATTTTGGAATTTCGCGAAATTTTATCATATGCAAAGAAGCGCTGGGACGAGGTCGCGCTGTTTGCCGTTAGCCTAGGGGCATGGCTCGGCCTGCAAAGCTTCCGCGACGAAAAGCTTAGCGACTGCCTCTTTTATCGCCGATACTTGATATGAAATACGTTATTTCAAATATTATGCGTAAGGCTAGCGTCAGCGAAGAGCGATTGAAGTAAGAGCGGATGATTTTGACCCCTGTCGGGCAATCGCTTTTTTGGGAATATTGGAGTTTTGTTTTGAACAATCCGATCACAAAATGGAAAACGCCCAGTAGAATTCTATACGCAGAAAACGACGATATGACGCCTCTTTGTATCGTTAGAAATTTCGCGCAGAAGTTCGACTGCGACTTAAGCGTTATGAAAAACGGCGAGCATTGGTTTCATACGCCGCAGCAATTAGATTATTTATGCAGATGGATCAAATCGGCGGTTGAGAATCGACGATAAAATTCTATGAGAGATTTTTAAAACTCATGTCCAAACCCGCGCCGATAAAATTCTGCGCGCTTTTGGAGTGCGAATTTCAATAAATTTAAGATGATCTTGATATTTTGCCTTAATACGCTTGTTTTATGAGGCGCTTTTCGTAAATCTCAGCTCGCATCGCGTCACGCGAGGGGCATAGCTTCAAAGCACCCATTTCATAAATTTAACAAAGTCCAGCGTATAACATAATCAGGGTGCCTATTGAGCTTCAAAGCACCCATTTCATAAATTTAACCGCAATAGCATAAATCATGATCGATATGAATTAGAAACTAAAATATGATTAGAATTTAACCGATAGGCTGTCAATATAAATGCAAAATGCCAATTTTAAAGCTAAATTTTAAAAAATACCTATAAAGATGAATTCTTGAGACTTAACATGTTTTTGGCACGAGGTGCGAGCCGACACACGGCTACGCACTTCACTAGCACTATCGCACTTTTGCTACACGTACGCTTTATGAATCCATAGCAGTCGCGCGATTAAATTTTAAAAATTATTTGCCTATCCTAAAGCCGTTTAGCTTCATATAAGTCGTATCTTTATGAAATGCTTCGCAGCGCTCCCTGTTGCGGTTGATGTTTTCGGTTGTGAAGAAATAGCCATCACTATCTTGACGCAAGGTGATCGTCGCGCAAAAGATCATATCGTTTTTGAGTTTCGGTCCTACGCCATAGGTAAAGCTTTGATTGACTGCTAAGCTACGTGCCAGATCGCTATCACTAAACTGTCTGGAGCCCGTCATGCTCTTTAGCTCGCGAAAATTTCCTTGATTTAAGTAGTCGCGTTGTATATCTTTAAATACGCCTTCAAGCTCGACTGCGTAAGCTTTTACTAAAACCTCATCCTTAGCACCGCTTAATTTAGGATATATTATTTTTACTATCACGAAGATTATAATAGCTAAAAATATTATCCCACTTACGCCGCCGCCTACTGCCGCACCTTTTTTCATTTTCATCATTTTACTCCTTCGTCGATGTCTTTTACCAAGGCATCTATTTTTTTATTAAGCATAAAATTTTCATAGCTTTTTTGGATATAGGCTTCAAGCAGTTCGCCCGCATCCAGATGATCGCTGCCGCGAGTTAAAATCCGCCAATCCCTACCGAAGACCTTTGCAAAGTCATCATCCAGGCTTATCGCGTATTTTTTCGTCAAAGACTTACTCGTTAGCTGAACGGAAATTTCTTTCATTTCTCGCCTAAATTATCGCCTGCCAAAATATCGTCGATCTGCTTGCTTAGATCCTCATCACTCATCTTGCGATACGCCAGATCATTTTCTAGCGTGCCAAGCTGCATTCCCAAAGCCTCGTTTTGCGCCTTGATCGTCGCTAGCTCGGTACGTAGCTTTTCGTTCTCGTCTCTAGCCTCGGTGTATCGTCTAATCAGCTCAGCTACTTTATTGCTTAAGCCCTCGACCTTTTTCTCTTCGTCAAAGATTGATTCCATTATTTCGCCTTTTCTGATATAATTTAAATGAAAATATTACCCAATTTTGGCTTTAAAAAAGGAAAAATTTTGCAAAATTTTAAAATCGAGAGCAAATTCTCTCCGAGTGAGGATCAAGAAAAAGCGATCGAAGGCATCGTCACAGGCTTTCAAAACGGCAATAAATACCAAACCCTTCTCGGAGTTACCGGCTCGGGTAAAACATTTACCATGGCAAATATTATCAAGCGCCTTGGAATTCCAGCACTCGTAATGACGCATAACAAATCTCTCGCAGCGCAGCTTTATAGCGAATTTAAGGGATTTTTCCCGCAAAATCACGTCGAGTATTTCATCAGCTACTACGATTATTATCAGCCCGAGGCCTACATCCCCAGGCAGGATCTTTTCATCGAAAAGGACAGCGACGTAAACCAAGAGCTCGAGCGCTTGCGGCTAAGCGCCACTGCAAGCCTGCTGAGCTTCGACGACGTCATCACAGTAGCGTCGGTTTCGGCAAACTACGGTCTGGGCGATCCCGCCGAATACAAAGGCATGGTGCTGTTTTTTGAGATTGGATCAAAATTTAGCACTAAATTTTTACTTCGCAAGCTCGTCGATATGGGCTACAAACGCAACGACGATTTTTTTGATCGCGGGAATTTTCGCGTAAACGGCGACGTAATCGACATCTATCCCGCGTATTTTAACGACGAGGCGTTTAGGATCGAGTTTTTCGGCGACGAAATAGAGGCGATGTATCATCTGGACGTGCTCGAAAACAAAAAGACACAGAGCGTCAAAAAATTTATTCTCTACCCGACGAGTCAGTTCATCGTGGGCGAGCAGCGTCTGAAGTCGACGATCAAAGGGATCGAGGAGGAGCTTGAGCAGAGGCTGAAATTTTTCGAGGACGCGGGCAAGCTCGTCGAGGCGCAGCGGCTGAAAGGGCGAGTGGAATTTGACCTTGAAATGCTGGGCGCTACGGGGATGTGCAAGGGGATCGAAAACTACGCGCGCTACCTGACCGGTCAAAAGCCGGGCGAGACGCCCTATTCGCTCTTTGATTACTACGAGAGCAAGGGCAAGGACTATCTAGTCATCGTCGATGAAAGCCACGTGAGCTTGCCGCAGTTTCGCGGTATGTTCGCAGGAGATCGCAGCCGTAAAGAAACGCTCGTAGAATACGGTTTCCGCCTACCTAGCGCACTTGATAACCGCCCGCTGATGTTTGATGAGTTTATCAATAAAAAAGCTAAATTTCTATTCGTCTCCGCAACGCCCAATGATTACGAGCTGGATCTTAGCCGCGGAGCCGTATATGAGCAGATACTACGCCCGACGGGACTACTCGATCCGCAGATTATCTTAAAAGACAGCGACAACCAGGTCGAAATTTTACACGATATGGCAAAGGAGGTCATCGCACGCGGCGAGCGAATCTTAGTGACCGTGCTAACCAAAAAGATGGCGGAGGAGTTGAGCAAATACTATTTGGAGCTTGGGCTTAAGGTCAAATATATGCACTCGGACATCGATGCGATCGAGCGCAACGAGCTGATCCGCGGCCTTCGCAGCGGCGAATACGATATGCTAATCGGTATAAATCTGCTCCGCGAGGGGCTCGATCTGCCCGAAGTAAGCCTAATAGCGATCATGGATGCCGACAAGGAGGGCTTTTTGCGCTCGCGCACGAGCCTTATTCAGACGATGGGGCGAGCCGCGCGAAACGTGAACGGACAGGTCGTGATGTTTTGCAAAAAGATCACCGCCTCGATGCAAGAGGCGATCGACATCACCCAAAAACGCCGTAAATTTCAAGATGAATACAACCGCGCTCACGGCATAACGCCGCATTCTGCGAGCCGCAATATCGAAGAGAGCCTAAAGATCGAGGACGGCACCGAAATTTTAAGAAAGGGCGCCAATCTCGAAAAAATGCCTGCCGCCGAGCGCGCCAAGATCGTAAAGGAGCTCCGCAAGCAGATGCTCGAAGCCGCAGCGGCTCTGGAGTTTGAAAAGGCCGCCGCACTGCGCGATGAGATCGCAAAACTTAGGAAGCTGTAAGTTACAAGGCCCGAAACGTCGTGAAATTTTATCGTGAAATTTGCGCGTTAAATTCCACTTGGCAGAGCGTAAAATTTGCACGCGTAACACAGAGCGAAATTTGCGCACCGAATGCTGTCAGACAGAGCATTAAATTTGCGCGATCTACGCGTTAAATGCTGCGAGAGCAGTTTTAAAATTTGCTCGTTAAATTTAAGATGATTTACGCACGAAATTTACACATTGATTTTCTCGCCAAATTTACACTCCGCCCCCCTACCGAGCCGGATGCCCAATCCGTAAATCTACGCATCCGCCTTTCCGAGATGTATCTCATAGCTTTCTTATCCGCAAATTTATACAAGAAATTTGCGCGCCGAGCTTTTTGTTTCAACTCGCCTTCGATCCGCAATTTGCGAGCCCGATTTACGGCAGTCCGTGCTACCCGACTCTATACCGCCGCGCGCCTTTACGCTTTTTTCTCGCTTTTTTTGCATCTCTCCGCACCTATCTTCGACTTTTTCCCGTGCGCGCCCTGCGTTAAATTCTGTCGCTTCGCTCGCTCAATCCGTAGCCGCTATGAGCGGACATGCGCCCAGACGCCGAATTTTCGCGCCGCCGTCATAAATGCTCGCTTTGAGGGCACGAACGAAGTATTTGCGCGACACGGCACAGAAAATGGAATTTAGACGGCGTTTATCGAAGCGTGTCTTCGCCGCTGCGGTGCGCTACGAAATTTTAAAACGGCAACGAGCCGCGATTAAATTTATCCGCGGGAGTGCGCCATAACGCGCAGATTTTCGCGCTGTATAAATTTTAAAATCGCCTCTAAATTTAAAATTTTATCCGCGGTTAATACTCTCTGCTGAGCTCTAAATTTTCCACGCGCAGCGGTTTTTCGCCCTCAAAAATCACCCCGATGCCGAAAGGCTCGCAAATATCAAGCGCGCCCTCGGCAAACCTCAGCAGCCACTGCGTATCGCGCGCGTAAAACGTGCATTGCGGAAGCTCAAACGGTAGATCGCAAACGGGCACGTCAAGCAGCCTAAGCTCATCCTCGCCCAAACGATACTCGCGCCTAAGCTCGTCTCGCAGGAAGGCGAGGGCGTCTTTTACGTACCGATCGATATCCCAGGCGTCGCTGCGCGAGCAAGACCCCTCATCGTCCACATCCGCCGTATCTGCAGACACGAGGCAAAACGGCACCTCACCGAAGCTTTCGCTTTTTAACTCCAGCTCCGCGTACCAAATAAAGCCCTCGTCCGTTGCGACCTTTTCAAGCTCGCCAAATTTCCAAGCCATTTTTTGCATTTTATTTCCGCCTCATATTTTCGCGTCGTCTTTTAAAATTTTGACGCTGCGCCCGTTTTTGCGCGCTGTGTTTAATCCGCGCCGAAAGAATTTGGCTCGCTTCTTAAGCGGGCAGGCAATGATAACAAAGCGGGTTGCTTTGAAATTTTAAAATTTAAATGAAAGCCGCTTTAAAATTTCAAAAGACCCGCCGCTGTCCGCCGCAAGCGGCGATGAAATTTTAACGCCTCGCCTTACGACGAAATTTTAAAATTTTAGCTCGCCGCGGGGATTGCGCGCCGTAGAGACAGCGCACCGTAAAATTTCACGCCGTAAAATTTAAAAGCGAAATTCCGCGCCGAAATTTTAATTCAAAATTCCACGCCCATAGTGCAAAATTTAAAGCCCGAAAAATTCCATCGTGGCGACTTAGAATTTTACTCGCTAAATTTTACGAATTTTGCGCGCTTTTAAACCTGCAAATTTAATACGCTTTTACGAGCCGTAAATTTTTTAGATATATGACGCCGTCAAAAACGCCGCCTCCATTCGGCGCAGGCCAAGAAATGGCGATTCTTTTCGGCTCCTCGTCGTATTTAGGCTCGCAATAATTCTTTGAGCAGTCTATTTTAAATACCTCTTTATCGTTGCTGTCAAAATCCGTCAGGGTAGAATTTTTAGGAATTTCCAGCGTGTGGATTATACGATACGGCTCGCCCTCTTTTGTGCGGGCGGACGTTATTTTTATTAGCGTATCTCCGCTGCCGTCCGAAGTCCTATAAACCCCGTCTTGCCCCAAGCCCGCCAGCTCGAATTTTTTCTCCTTGCTATAAAATGCCGAGATTATGGAGCAGCCGCTTAGAAGCAAAGCTGCCGCAAATAACGCAAACGCTCTCATCTTTCCTCCTTAAGCTGGTTAAATTTAGTTTTTAAAACTATGAATGGGTGCCGGTATCTGGCCGCCGCGAGCGATGAAGTCCGCCGAGGAGTTTTTATTTACGCTCATCACCGGCGCGCTGCCGAGTAACCCGCCAAACTCCAGCGTGTCGCCCTCTTTGCCTTTTGGGATGATGCGCACGGCGGTCGTTTTTTGATTTATCACGCCGATCGCGGCCTCGTCGGCTATGATCGCGGCGATCGTCTGCTCGGGCGTATCCTGCGGGATCGCGATCATATCAAGCCCCACCGAGCAGATTGCGGTCATCGCTTCGAGCTTTTCTAAGCTTAACGATCCTGCGCGCACTGCGGCGATCATGCCCTCATCTTCGGAGACTGGGATAAACGCGCCGCTAAGCCCACCTACTTGGTTGCACGCCATCACTCCGCCCTTTTTGACCGCGTCGTTTAGTAGTGCAAGCGCAGCCGTCGTGCCGTGCGTACCGACGCGCTCTAGTCCCATCTCCTCAAGCACGCGTGCTACCGAATCGCCCACCGCCGGAGTCGGAGCCAGCGAGAGATCGACGATGCCAAATTTCACACCCAGCCGCTCGGATGCCATTTGGCCTACGAGCTGTCCGATGCGCGTGATCTTAAACGCCGTCTTTTTTACGGTCTCGGCAACCACGTCAAAGCTCGCTCCGCGCACCTTCTCAAGCGCGCGCTTAACGACGCCGGGACCGCTGACGCCCACGTTTATGACGACCTCGGCCTCGCCCACGCCGTGAAATGCGCCCGCCATAAAGGGATTATCCTCGACGGCGTTGGCAAATACGACTAGCTTTGCGGCGCCGAGATCCGAAAGCCGCGCCGTTTCTTTGATCACGCGCCCCATGTCGGCGACCGCGCTCATATTTATGCCCGTTTTGGTCGAGCCGATATTTACCGACGAGCAGACCTTTTGCGTCGCGGCAAGCGCGGCGGGGATGGAGTCGATTAAAATTTTATCTCCCTTTGCGTAGCCCTTTTGCACTAGCGCCGAAAAGCCGCCGATAAAGTCGATACCGACCTTTTGCGCCGCCTCGTCCATCGCTCTAGCAAGCGGGACGTAATCAGTAGCGTTTGTCGCCGCGCCGATGATGGCGATAGGCGTTACGCAGACGCGTTTGTTTACGATCGGGATGCCAAGCTCTGCTGAAATTTCATTGCCGACCTTTACCAGATCGCGCGCCTTGTCAGTAATCTTGGCGTAAATTTTCTCAGCCGCTTTGCCCATATCGGGATCGATGCAGTCAAGCAGGCTGATGCCCATCGTGATCGTGCGGATGTCGAAATTTTGCTCCTCGATCATCACGATCGTTTCGGTTACGTTTTTGATGTCCATCTGCGCGCCTTAGATGTTGTGCATGGCGTCAAATATCGCCGAGCTTTGGATGTTGATCTTTACTTTTAGCTTTTCGCCTAGCTCGTTTAGCTCCTCGCGTAGAGCCGTGAAGTCCTGCTTTTCCTCGCTGGAAACCACTGCCATCATCGTAAAAAACTCGTCCAAAACCGTCTGGCTGATGTCGTCTATGTTTAGCCCAAGCTGCGCGAGCTTGGCCGAAACGCCCGCCACAATGCCAACCTTGTCCTTACCGATCACCGTTACGATCGCTTTCATTCCTACTCCTTTTTAAAATTTATTTAGCTACTTTGAGCGCGGAAGCCCTTAAAACTACTGAATTTTGCTGCCGTTTGAAATTATCAGCGCAAACACAATTGCGACAAAAGCGTAAAATATTACCGCGAGCCATATCGCCCATCTATTCACGCCGCCGCCCTTTCTTAGGGCTTCGTCGTCCTGTTTATCCAGCAATGAAACAAAACTATCGCAAACGTAATATTTCGCCATAGTCCCGCTACTGACGCTAATTGCCATTCCTATACTTCTATCATATTCATCCAAAAACGGAATAAAGCAAGAAATTACCACAACGGTAAATAGGGCTGCGGCAATTTTATACTCCTTGCGGTACAGAAAAAAGAACAGCGTGCCGAAAAATCCCCACCAGCTCCACGTGCTTACGTAATTTAACTCGCGCTGCTTGCCCGCGGCGAAAAATTTCTCGCAGGCGCGTGCGTAAATTTCAACCTTGCTAGGGGTTTGCAAGAAAATTTCCAGCTTCTGTCGAAGCAACTTGCCGTCAGATAAAATTTCTCTAGCATAATCCGTCATCTCACTCTCCTTAGCGATAAATCCCTACGGCAGCGCGAACCTTTTGCATCAATGAAGCAGCCGTCGCAGCCGCTCTTTGCGCGCCCTGTCTTAGCATCTCGTCTAAAATTTCGCGGTGGCTTTGATAGTATTCGAATTTATCCCGCGCGTCTTTGAAGTAGCCGAGCACGAGCTCGTTTAGATACGCCTTGAAGTGCCCGTGCCCCTCGCCTCCGCGCTCGTAACGAGCCCGCAGCGCCGCTTGCTCAGCCGCCTCGCTTAAAAACAGCTTCGCGATATTATAGACATTGCACCCGCGCCACTGTTTAGGCGCCTCTAGCGGCTCGGAAGTCGTTACAATACTTGAAATTTGCTTCTTTAGCGTCGCGGCATCTGCAAAAATATCGATCGTATTGCCGTAGCTCTTACTCATCTTAGCGCCGTCCGTGCCCGGCACGATCGCCACTTCATCGTTTACGCGCGCTTGCGGAATAGTTAAAATTTCGCCGTGGGCGTTGTTAAATTTAAGCGCGATGTCGCGGGCGATCTCGACGTGCTGGATCTGATCCTTGCCCACAGGCACGATTTCCGCACTGTATAGCAGGATGTCCGCCGCCATCAGCACGGGGTAGCTAAACAGATCGTGCTTGCTCTCAAAGCCCTTGGCGATCTTATCTTTGTATGCGTGCGCCCGCTCGAGCAGCCCCATCGGCGCATATCCGCTTAAAATCCAGTAAAGCTCTAATACCTCTTTCACGTCGCTTTGCACCCAAAACACCGTCTTTTTCGGATCGATCCCCAGCGATAAAAATGCTGCGGCGGCTTCATAGGTGGAGTTTTTTAGCTTTGCGCCGTCGCTTACGGACGTGAGCGCATGGTAGTTTGCGATAAACATAAACATCTGCTCGCCCGCGTTTTGCGCATCCACCATCTGCTTGATACTCGCGAAGTAGTTGCCCAAATGCAGCTTGCCGCTGGGCTGAAGACCCGTTAAAATTCTCATCATTGCTCCTTTAAATCAAAATCAGATCGCCGTCCACAAAACCCACGGCAATGTGCTCGCACTCAAAAATTTTAGCGCCAGGCATCTGCTCTCGCAGCTCGCGCAGAGCCTGCACGAGCATTTTTAAAACCTGTCGCCACGAAAGCTCATTTAAAAATTCAAGCTGCAAGCGCGAGCTTTGCGGATAAAACTCATCCTCGTCCTCGCACGCCCAGTCGTCGTCATCCGCATCAAAGCTGCTCGATCCTGCCAATTCAAGCGCGTAAGGCTCGTAAAGATCGAAGTGCCACGCGATCACCCGCTTTGGAATTTGCTCGCGCTCTAAGCCCTCCAGCAGCTCACGCAGCTTTTGCTTTAGCGCCTCTTTCTTTTTAAGCTTATCACTTTTACCCTCTTTGCCGTGCGGCTCGGAATTTTTGCCGCCGCCCGGGCACTTTTGTTTAGACATCTTTTTCCCCTTTAAATTTAGCCCGTCACAGGCGGAGCAAATTTCTTTTATGATCTTTTTTACGCTTTTATTTTCGACGTCGATTACGATGTCGGCCTTTTTTTCATACGCTCCGTCTCTTTCGGCGTGAAGCGCCGCGGCCTTTTGCAGATCCGCTAGCAGCGGGCGCTTGGCAAATTTCTTCTCCGCGTTCTCGCTGTTTTTTAAGCGATTAATGATCCCCTCAAAGCTTGATTTCAGATACACGACGGTGCCGATTTTGTTTAAATTTTTCACGGCGTAAAAGCCGCCGCCAGTGGAGATCACGGCGCAGCGGACGGACTTTTCTAAAAATTTTGCAAGGCTCTCTTCCATCTTTCTGAAGCTCTGCTCGCCCTGCTCTTTAAAAATTTGCCCGATCTTTTTATTGGCGTAGCTTTCGATCATATCGTCGCAATCAAGCGCAAACATCCCGCTTTGCGCAGCCAGCGCTCGCGCTACCGTGCCCTTACCGACCCCCATAAAGCCGATGAGTACGATGTTACCGCTCTTCATCGCCCTCACCTTTTTTGCGCGGCAGCAGCACTAGCGGACTACCCGAAAGAGCAAAGCTCGCGCGCAGCCTGTTCATCAAATAGCGCTTGTAGCTAAAATGCAGCGCACCGGGGCGGTTCATCACAAGAGCGATCTTCGGCGGCGCAAAGCCGATCTGTGCGGCGTAGTAAATTTTAACCGATTTGCCCCGCTCGCGAGGTATCGGATGCGCCTTTATCGCGGCTTCTACCGCTTCATTGATCCTTGCGGTGCCGAGCTTGCGCGTGAAATTTGAATAAACCTCCAAAATGAGCGGGTAAATTTTATGGATCCGCTTCCTGTCCGTCGCGCTGACGCTGATGATCGGCGCGTAGGAAAGAAATTTAAACCTATCTCTCAAATCGCGGCAAAACTCGTCGTAATCGCGTTCGCAAAGATCCCATTTGTTTAAAATTATGATGAGTCCAAGTTCAAATTTAGCCGCAAGCCCCGCTATGCGCTCGTCCAGCTCGTTTAGCGGCTCGCTTGCGTCAAGTACCAAAAGCGCGATGTCAGAGTTTTGTAAAATTTTTTCAGTGCGATTTAGCGCGAAACGCTCGATGCCTTCGATCTTGCCGCGGCGGCGAATGCCCGCCGTGTCGATAAACTCGAGCGTGCGCCCTTCAAATTCTGTGCTTTCGTTCACCGGATCGATCGTCGTGCCCGCGTAATCGCTCACGACCGAGCGCTGCGAGCCGACAAGCGCGTTTAGGAGGCTCGATTTACCGACGTTCACCTGCCCGATGATACCCACGCCGATAGTTTTACTAGCGTAAAATTCCTCGTCGCGCCCCTCTTTCGGCTCGCCCTCGTCGTTAAAGCCCTCTATAAAATCATCAAAAATTTCATCCTCATCCTGCCTCGCGGGCGCAGGGTCCAAAAAGCCATAGATCCACTCTTTCAGCTCGTCGATGCCGCTGTTGTGAGAAACGGAGATCGGGAAAAATTTAACGCCGAATTCGTTAAACTCCCAGCTGCGCTCCTCGTCGCGCTTGCCGTCGATCTTATTGACCGCCAGGGCGATGGGCTTACCAAGTCTCTGTAGCGAGAAAAATATCCGCCGCTCATCATCGCTTGGAAGCAGCTTGCCGTCCGTCATAAAAATTATCAAATCCGCATTCTTGGCCTCGCTTAGCGTCTTAGCTTGCACACGCGCAAACAGCTCGGAAGTGTCGTCCAGACCGCCCGAATCGATCACGCGCACGCGGCGATCGAAAATTTCGGCTTCGGCCCTATTGGTATCGCGCGTCGTACCCGCAACGTCGCTCGTGATGGCGATGCGAGCGCCCGCTAGGCGGTTAAAAAGGCTCGACTTACCGACGTTGGGGCGCCCGATGATGATCAAACTTTTCACGTTCGTCCTTGTAGTTTTTGGCGCGATTATAACCAAAAATAGATTAAAGCCAAATTCTACGCGCTCGCTCGCGAAAGGGAGCGGCAAAATTTTATAAAATTTAGGCGCTAAATTTAGCGAAATTTTATCGCGGCACTAGCAAAACGCCGCTCGTAAAAGTCACCAAGGCGCGAGCCATCGCCGAAAATATCGCAGAATGCGGAGCTGTGCGTAAAGTTTATAAATTTTAAAAACCGGCGCAACTACGCGAAAGCATATAAACCCACAGCTGCGCAAATTTGGCTGCTTTGCGCATACAAGCGCCGAAGTACAAAAACGAGCCGTCGCACGGGGCGCGCAAAAGCAGGCGGCGCGACGAAATATTAAAACGGCGGAATATTAAAATTTAATCATTATGCGTGTATAATTCCGCAAATTTAAAGGGGCGCGATGAAATACAACAACTTCTTGCTGCACCATCTAAGCGTGTATTATATGCTGATGGCGTGCTTTTACTACTCTCTTACGGGCGTTTTTGCCAAGCTTTTGGGTGCGCAAATTTCATCGCTTGAGGTCGTGCTCTTTCGCAATCTGCCGGGGCTTTTGATCCTGCTTTATAAAATCAAGGCTCGTCCCCGTACGGCGCGCTTCGCAAACAAGGGCGGTCATCCTTTTACGCTCGCGTTTCGCGGCATTATCGGGATTTTGGGGCTGATGGTATTTTTTTATAACGTCGCTAACATCAGCCTCGGCGAGGCATTTACCTTTCAAAAAACGGCGTCCATTTGGACGGCGATCATCGCGTACTTTACCCTCGGCGAAAAATTCGGCGCGATGGGTTGGTTCTCGGTCTGCTTAGGCTTTGTGGGCATCGTTTTGGTAATTCAGCCGCAGTTTGGCTTGCAACCGAGCGATATTTTTGGAATTTTAAGCGGATTATTCGCCGCGATGGCGTTTACCTCCGTGCGCGGGCTACGTAAATACTATAGCTCCGATACGATCATCCTCTCTGCGCTTCTTGCCGGCACGCTGATGCCCGTAGCGCTTATGATCGCGGCGGAATTTATAGACGCGCCCGCGCTAAGCTTTATGCTTTGCAAATTTAAAATTCCAAACGCACAGGGCTGGCTCTTTGCCGTGCTTTTGGGGCTGCTGGGGCTGTTTTATCAAACCTACGTCACCAAAGCCTACGCCGCGACGCGCAAAGCGGGCATAGTAGCTACGATCAGCTACGCCGACATCATCTTTTCGACGCTATTTGGGCTGCTACTAGGCGACGCCTTGCCCGGTTTCATGGCACTTGGGGGCATGGCACTCATCATCGCCGCGGGCGCGCTCGTGGCTAACCGAAAGTAGGACGGCGTGAAGCAGAAATTTTACTCCGCGTTTTGGCTGAAACATCTGGGCGTTTACTATATGCTCGTAGCGAGCTTTTATTTCGCGCTAAACGGCGCGCTAGCCAAGGTCATGGCAGAGCGGATGAGCAGCGCCGAGATCGTGTTTTTCCGCAACGTCGTAGGCATCGCGATCGTGCTGTTTTCTCTACGGCGGGTAAAAAACCTAGGCCCGGGCGGCAAGCCGTGGCTGCTCGCGTTTCGCGGCTTTATCGGTAGCTGCGGTATCTTAGCGACCTTTTACAATATCGCTCACATCGATCTTGGCACCGCTTTTACCTTCCAAAAGACGGCGCCCATTTTCACCGCGCTATTTTCGGCGTTTTTCTTAGGCGAAAAGCTAAGCTCGCGCGGTTGGTTTGCGATACTGCTCGGATTTGGCGGAATTTTACTCGTCGTGCGCCCACACATCGGCATCAGCGTAACCGATGCGGTGGGAATTTTCGGCGGCATGTGCGCGGGGCTTGCATACACGAGCGTGCGCGAGCTTCGCAAATACTACGCTACCAACCTCATCGTGCTCGTTTTCGTCTCGTCCGCTACCTTTCTAAGCGCAATGATGATGGCTGCGGGCTGGGCGCTCGGTGATAGCGAGGTCAAAATTTTAGGGCTTGTCAGCGGAGCGGATTTGGCGAGGCTTGCTTACTTTAATCTGCCGAGCCTGCTCGGCTGGGTGCTCGTGGCGCTTCTGGGCGTCAGCGGGATCTACTTTCAAATTTATATGACACGCGCTTACGCCGCTTCGCGTAAAGCTGGTATAGTCGCTGCGATCAGCTATAGCGACATCCTCTTTAGCATGGCGCTCGGTATGATGCTAGGCGATCGGCTACCTGGCCCGATAGTGCTAGCGGGCATCGCGGTGGTGATTTTAAGCGGAATTTTAATCGCTCGCGAACGCTAAATTTAAATTTAAAACCGATTCAAACGCGGCGCGAGGCTAAATTTAATCCGCGCCGCCTGCAAACGCTAAATTTCAGCGATATAAAAGTCTTAAAAAGCTAAGATTGCGATAAAGTTCTACGGCGTAGAAATATTTTTCGACGGATTTAAAATTTTATGCATTTTATCGGTATCGACATCGGCGGGGCGTCGTCAAAGATCGCCGTTATGGACGAGCACGGCAAATTTTGCGAGCTGTTTTTGCTGTCAAGCGGCTTTAGCGCAGTTAGAGTCGCTTGGCAGATCAAGCAAAATTTGGAGCAAAAAGGCTACGCGGGGGACTTCGTGACGGCTACAGGCTACGGGCGCGTCAGCGTGGACTACGCGCGGCTTAGCATGAGCGAAATTTTATGCCACAGCCTTGGGGCGCACTTTTTGTTCGAGAAAGACTGCACCGTAGAGGGCGTGGGCGGACAGGATACGAAGGCGATCAAGACCCTAAACGGCAAGCCCGCGGATTTTATCATGAACGACAAGTGTTCAGCGGGCACAGGCAAATTTTTAGAGATCAGCGCGGGCCGCTTGGGGCTTGAGCTAAGCGAAATTTACAAAACCGCCCGCAAAAATCCAGCGATCAAACTAAGCCCCTATGCACGGTCTTTGCCGAGACCGTCCTCGCTAAGCGCAAATGGAGCCGAAACTAGCGAGATCGCCTACGCCATCGTGGATTCCTCCGCGCACAAGGTCGCCTCTCTCATCAAACGGCTGGAAAATCAAATTTATTTTTTAAGCGGCGGGCTTAGCAACGTGCCGCTCTTTAAGCAGCTTCTAGGCGAGCATCTGGGGGCTGAAATTTTTACTCACGAAAACGCAATCTACTGCGGCGCGATGGGTGCTGCGATAATGGGAAAAAGGAGAAAAGATGAAGTATGATTTTGCGGAGCTTAAAAAGCGAAATTCTATGGCGCTCCAGGATCTAAAAGCAGAAGGAATGAGCGTCGTGGGGACGTTTTGCACATATTCGCCAAAGGAGCTCATTTACGCCGCGGGCGCCGTGCCGGTTGGGCTTTGTGCCTATGACGAGAGCCCGATAGACGCCGCTCACGCGGAGCTTCCGCGTAATCTTTGCCCGCTAATTAAAGCAAGCTACGGCTACGCAGTTACTAAAAAATGCCCCTATATGAACGCCAGCGACGTAGTAGTCGGCGAGACGACCTGCGACGGCAAGAAAAAGATGTACGAGCTGCTAGCAAAACACAAAGAAGTCCGCGTTTTGGAGCTGCCAAATATGACAAATAAACGCAGTCTGGAGCTTTGGACGCAGGAGCTGCGGGAGTTTAAAGGCTACCTAGAGCAGCGTTTTAACACGAAAATAACGGACGAAAAGCTAAAAGAGACGATAGAGCTCTTTAACGAGGAACGAGACGCGCTAAACGAGCTAATGGAGCTTGGCAAGCTAAATCCAAGCCCGATTAGCGGTAGCGAAATGCATCAGGTGCTGTTTGCGAGCGACTACATCTACGACAAAAGCGAAAAGATCCGCATGCTGCGCTCCTACGTAAAAGCTCTGCGCGAAAAAGATATGAGCGGCGCCAAACACAAAAAGCGCATCATCATCACCGGCTGTCCAAGCGGAGGCATCTATGAAAAGGTCGTCAAGCAGATCGAGGAGCTGGGCGCGGACGTGGTGGCCTTTGAAAACTGCACGGGCACGAAAAACTATCAAAATAACGTAGAGCTAGAGGGCGATCTAGTCGCAAATATCGCCGAGCGCTACCTTAAAATCCCCTGTTCGGTGATGTATCAAAACGACGCCAGAGGCGATATTATCAAGGAATTTATCCGCGAGTATCAAGCGGACGGCGTCATCGATGTCGTGCTAAGCGGCTGTCACACCTACGCGATCGAGACGAACAGGATCAAAGAAGCAAGCCGCGAAGCGGGAGCGAACTATATGAGTTTGGAGACCGACTACTCCAAGCAGGACATCGGGCAAATTCGAACGCGCCTAGAGGCGTTTATAGAACTGCTTTAAGCGGGTAGCTCGAAATTTTAAAATGAAGAATTTTCTAAATTTAAAAACAAACCAAAGAAAGGAGAGGTTAGATGAAATTTAAAGAAGTAGACGTATCTCGTCGCGGCTTTTTAAAAGGAGCTTTAGCGGCAGCCGCTATCGCCGGACCTGAAGCGATGCTCGCTGGCTATACGCCGTTTAAGCCTGATTCGCTGCAGGTTTGGTCGTGCGGAGGACTATCTGAGGCTTTTGCGCAGATAAACGCAGCGTACGAGTCCAAAACGGGGCATAACATCCAGTACACCGGCGCTTTTGCGGGAGCGCTTGGAAAGTCGCTGCTAGCCTTGCAGGGCAAGACGGAGGTTTTTGGCGCTCGCGTTTTGGAGCTAAGCCAAAAACTGCGCAAAGCAGGCCTTAGCCTTCGCTTTAGACCGCTATGTTTTACCGACTACGTTTTAGTAGTGCCGAAGGGAAATCCCGCGGGCATTCGCGATCTAAAGGATCTAGCGGAACCCGGCGTGCGGGTGATGTTGCCGCTAAGGGCTTCGCCTCCGGGCAGCGGACCGGTAAAGGGAATTTTAAAAAATTCCGGCCTTACCGAGCCTGTTATGAAAAATATGGTCGCCAACGGAGCGTGCGTAATTACTATGATGTGCGATCTGGTAGATGGCAAGGGTGATGCGTCCATCATCGAAAAGCGCCTAACGACGCACGATAGATTTAAAGACAAAATCGAATACATGCCTATCGACGAGAAACTCATCCCGCCGGGACCGCTTACCTTTACGCTAAATATCATGAAATACGTAAAAAACGAGAAGCTTGCCGATGACTTTGCAGACTTCGTCTGCTCGGACGGGCAGGAAATTTTCGAGCGGCACGGCTTTACCTCCATCCATTCGGCACGCGGGCTTGAACTCATAGAAAGGTTTGGTGTAAAAGATGTTTAGTATCGTAAATATGGCAAAGATGAAAAAAGTCTCTAGGCTAACTAAAATTCGTCGCTTGGTGCAGCTAATTTTTATAGGCGCGATCGGGCAATGGGCGTATTACGGGATTTTTAGATGCCCATTTATCGTGCCTTTCGTAAACTGCCAATCCTGTCCGATAGTCACGTGCTGGGGGCGGATCGCGACCGTGTTTTTCGGCTTTTGGCTGTTTATACCCGTGCTGGTTATTTTCCTAGGGCGCGCGTTTTGCGGCTGGCTTTGCCCGGGCGGATTCGTAAATCAAATGCTCGGCAAATTTGCCGCCTTTAAGCTCAAGCTAAAAAATAACAGGAAGCTACGATATGCGCAAATAGGCATGGTTCTAGCCGTTTTGCTTAGCGCGGGCGTCTATTTTATCTACGGCAATCCTCGCGTCATGATCCCTATCCGCACCAGCGACGAGTATCTCAACGCCGTTATCATGTCTTTTAAATTTTCCGACTGGTACTGGGCAGTTCGCACTGCCGTCGTCGTAGCTCTTATCGCCGCATCCTTGATCGTCGCAAATTTATGGTGTCGCTTCGCCTGTCCGAGCGGCGGCATAATGGAGCTGCTGCGTAAAATTTCAATATTTCGCGTTTATAAAACGGATGCTTGCGATAACTGCAACGCCTGTTTGCGCAAATGCGAAATGGGCACTAGACCGGACGAGATGAACTGCACGAACTGCGGCGACTGTATGGATGTTTGCCACGCGGACGCCATCAAATTCGGAAGGAAAAAAGATTGATGAATTTTTTTGCCAAACCCTCCTTCGACAACCACCCCTGCTTTAGCAAAAAAGCGTCCGCCGCCTACGGGCGCGTGCACCTTCCCGTAGCGCCGCATTGCAATATCCAATGCAATTTTTGCAACCGCATCTACGACTGCGCCAACGAAAATCGTCCCGGCGTAACGGGGAGGGTGCAAAGCCCGGACGAAGCCGCGCTATACGTGGAAAATCTATTTAAATTTAGACAAGATATCTCTGTCATCGGTATCGCAGGACCAGGAGATCCTATGTGCGATGCCGATAAAACCCTAGCGACTTTTGAAAAATGCAAAGCCCGTTTCCCTCACGCCCTACTTTGCCTATCCACAAACGGCCTGTCCCTGTCCGAGCACGTGGATGATATCGTGCGAATCGGCGTGAGCCACGTGACAGTGACCGTTAATGCCGTAACGCCGGGCGTAGGCGGCAAAATTTATGCGTGGGTGCGCCACAAAAACAAAATTTACCACGGCGAAGATGGCGCTAGAATTCTTGGGGAGCGCCAAGAGGAAGGGATTCGCAGGCTAAAAGAAGCCCGTATGATCGTAAAGATCAATACGGTCGTAATACCTGGCGTAAATATGGATCACGTCCCCGAAATCGCGAAAAAAGCCAAAGAATGGCAAGCCGATATCATGAACTGCATGGCGATGATCCCCGTGCATGACACCCCTTTTGCAAATA
>NZ_CALHII010000186.1 GCF_938030815.1 uncultured Campylobacter sp. | reverse complement strand
AAAGATGATACCGCCGCTTCCCGCATCAGACTGCCTGAGTTTGAATTATCGTGCCTATGCGGTTGCCGCCTCTTGCGACCTGCGAAAACAGGCTACCGTTTTTAGGCGTGAAGTTATTGATCGCCAGCATCAGCGCTTCAAAATAGGTAGGCAGATCGTCGTATCCGCTAGGATAGGCATTCGTATCGGAGGTGATAAATAGATTTGCCGCGTTACGCTCGCGAGATAGCCTTATGATCTCGTCGTATTGATCGGGTCTGGCGTTGTATATGACATGCAAAATTTTAGAGGAATTTGCCGGGTCTTTTTCAAACTCAGAGGTTCTAGGACGATAGTGGTTTATGTAGTCGTCTGCACTCACCTCTTGCAGCATCCAAACGTCCGCATAGGGAGCTATGGCGTCGCGCACACCCCAACCGTTGTTTGCTAAAACTAGCATTCCCGGATATTTAGTCTTGATATAATTGTAGATATTAGCCATATAGGCGATAGTTGCGGGATTATTCTCGGTATTGACCTCGTCGATGAAGTATCCTGCGATATTTTCTCTGCCGTAGAAATTTACGAAATTATCGATATCGGCATAGACTAAATTTAGATTTCTAGTAGAATTTTTGGTATAGGTATAGCCTAAATTTGCTATGCCCGCCGCAATATTTCGCTTCATCTGAACGGCGTCTTCTTCTCTTCTGACCAGATATTGCGTGGATTGATCGCCCGGTATCGCCGCCTCGTATGAACCGAAAGCCACATAAGGAACCAGCGCGCCGCCTATATTGGTAATGCCGTTCCAAAACTCGGCATTTACGCCGCTATTGCCCGTCCAGCGAAACGCAGGCATCATAACGCGCTGATTATTAAGCCTGCCCGAATATGAACCCTTTTTAGCAAAGCCTCTTGCATATTCGAGCTTGATACGAAATGAGTTTTCATACTCGTCGCTCGCGGAGCTATCGCTAGCCGCGTCGCGCCTGCTTAATTTCGCGCCCAAGCTATCCGCAGCGCTCATTACATCAGAACGGGAAGTGTTGTTAGAAGGTGATTTTTGCGCGTTTGCATAACTCCAGGAATTCTGCTCGCTTGCATAGCCGAACCCTGCTGCACTGACAAGCGCAAGAGATACGATTTTTTTCAAAGACTTTAGCATTCTGCACCGCCTCAAATAAAATTACCCAAATTCTTAAATTTCGACAAATTTGCGGGCGCGCTTTTAAAATTAAAAGCTTTATCGAAATTTAAAAATTTAGCCGCCTTAAGACGGCCAAATTTTAAAGCTTATTTTAATGCCGCTTTTGCCTTCTTTGCGACGGTTGCAAAAGCTTCGGGATCGTTCATAGCCATATTTGCTAAAATTTTTCTATCAAGCTCGATGCCCGCTTTTCTAAGTCCGTTTATAAATTTAGAATAGCTGATGTCGTTTAGCCTGCAAGCTGCATTGATGCGCACTATCCAAAGTCTGCGGAAATCGCGTTTTTTCGCGCGTCTGTCACGGAAGGCGTAAACGAGGCTTCTCTCCAGCTGCTCTTTAGCCTTTCTGAAATGTTTGCGTCTTGCGCTATAAAATCCGCGCGCAAGCTTTAGCACCTTGTTGTGACGGCGGCGTCTAACGATGCCTGTTTTTACTCTTGCCATATTAATCCTTTCTTAATCGGCGTCCCTTTTGGGATCTTGCCCTAAAATCCATAAATTTAGGGGAGTTTGAATGACTTTCGTCAAAAACTAACTTCGCACTATTTGCAAAGCATTCTTTTAACCGCAGATACGTTCGTAGAATCGACGTATTGGGCCTCGCGCAAATTCCTCTTGCGTTTTTGAGACATCTTCGTCAAAATGTGGCTGCGAAACGCCGAGCCTCTTTTGATCTTGTTTTTGCCCGCTTTAAAACGCTTGACGGCACCGCGCACGCTTTTCATCTTTGGCATGGTCGTCCTTTTTTTAAAGTGAATGGAAAGTATATAATAAAGTTTCTTTGAAAAATTTAAATTTTAGCGAAATTTATGAAAATACAAAATGCTACATCGAAATTGATATAATTATTGTCCATAGCAATATTTTCAGACTTATATCGTTTTTATAAATTTAAGCAGTTGAATTTATATGGAATTTAATGACGAGCCAAGATATAGAGCAATAAAATATTGCTACTAAAGAAGCTCTTTGGGCTCTACAAATTTGCATATGTATTTTTATAAGGGTTAGATATGCGCAGTATAGTATTTCTTTTCATAATACCCGCTTTTTTTACCATAAGCTTTTTTGTCGCCTTAATCGCCCTCAAGGGCAAACGCAAACGTTTTTGGCTTTTTGTTTGGTTTGTCGTATTTTTCGGTGACGGATTTATAGTTTCTGCCATATTTCACTGCTACG
>NZ_CALHII010000185.1 GCF_938030815.1 uncultured Campylobacter sp. | reverse complement strand
AGCTAAGCGGCAAATGCACCGACATAAATAGTGTTTTCGTCGCACTTTGCCGCGCACAGGGCATAGCCGCAAGAGAGATGTTTGGCATCCGCGTCGGCGCGTCGAGGTTTAGCGCTCAAATGGGCGCCGCGCCTAAAGACGGCGTCAGCCATATCTCGGGCGCGCAGCACTGCAGAGCGGAATTTTATCTAAAAGGCCACGGCTGGATCCCAGTCGATCCCGCGGACGTTACAAAGGTGCGCCTAGGCGAGAAGCTAAGCAATGACGACAGCAAGCTCGTTAAAATCCGCGAGTATTTATTTGGTAACTGGGAGATGTGCTGGATCGGCTTTAACTACGGCAGAGACTTCACGCTAAGCCCACGCCCAGCGCAGTTTCCGATCAATAATTTCGGCTATCCTTACGGCGAAGTGGACGGCAACACGCTTAATTACTACTCGCCGAAAGATTTCAGCTACGATTACAGATCGAAAGAGTTGTAGCGGTTCGCGTTTTGCTATGCGGCACGTCGAACTACTTGAGCTTTTTGAGTAGGTATACAAGAAAGGCTTCCCGCTAGACGACTTTGGGCGGATGTGTAAAAGCGCGCCTAATCTACGTGCTGCCGCGTCTGCATCAGAAAAGATTCTGCGCCTTGTTTTAGCGCTATATTTTAGAATTTTTTAAAATTTTGCGAGCGACATGGCGGCGAAATTTTGAAATTTTAAAACGAGCAAAATTTTGAAATTTTTCGGCGCGAAATTTTAAAATTTACGGCTTGCGGAATTTTAAATTTAGCGATTTCAAAGCCGCAAAAGGCTAAAATCCACGCGTAATTAGGGCTAAGGCTTAGCCATTTTATTTTGAAGGCATTTCATGCAAAGACGCGATTTTTTAAGAAACACTGCGATTTTAGGCGCCGTTATGGCAACTCCGAGTACCATTTTGGGCGGGGAAAAAGTCATTGGCAAAAAGAGAGCTTTCGGGCTATCGCTAAATCACGAAATTTTGGAGGAGGGCAAGCAGACTCGGCTTTGGATACCGCTTCCTCTTATCACGGAGTATCAAAAGGTAAGCGACGTAAAATTTGACGGCAATTTCAACGATCCGTCCGTGGACTATGGCGAAATTCCGACGCTCTATGCCGGCTACGTCGGTGTGGCAAAGCCCACGCTAAATATTAAATTTAGCGTCGAGACCTTTGAGCGAAATACCGATTTTAGCAAGGTAAAATTTAATCCGAACGAAAAGCTTGGCTCCGAGGTAGCGAAGTTTTTAGAGCCTAGCACGCAGATTCAAATCGACGGCGTCGTCAAGCAAAAATCAGACGAGATCGTAGGCGGCATCAAGGGTGATCTGGAAAAGGCGCGCGCGATTTATACGTGGGTGGCGAACACTATGCAGCGCGATAACAGCGTGCTAGGCTGCGGGCTAGGGGACGTGAAGCAAATTTTAAGTAGCGGCAAGCTAAGCGGCAAATGCACCGACATAAATAGTGTTTTCGTCGCACTTTGCCGCGC
>NZ_CALHII010000184.1 GCF_938030815.1 uncultured Campylobacter sp. | reverse complement strand
TTACTTCATGCGCCTTGGAATTTGCCTCGATCGGCGCGCCGAAACTTACGCGAAGTGCGTTTTTACCGCTTTGCGAGATCGTTCTTTTATAATGCTCGCTGGCGCGCGAAAATGTCGATCCCCAAAGCCCTCTGATATAAAAAGGCACGATTACGGAGTTCGTATCGTGCGCGGCTAGCTCAAATCCGCCTTGAAACTCGTCTATGCGGCCGTTGTAGCTGATGTGCCCTTCTGGGAAGAGCCCCACTACTTCGCCAGCATTTAGCGCCTCACGGATACTTTCGATCGCGCTTTTGCTCACGCCCGCTCCGATCGGAATGACGCGGAAAATTTTAAAAAACCACTTCAAATACCACAGATCGTAGTAGCTGCGATGCATTACGAAGCGCACCCCGCGCGGGCAGGCAAGCTGTACCACCGCCCAATCGATCCAGCTGATATGGTTGCCCAAAAGCAGTACGCCGCCTTTTTGTGGGATGTTTTCGATGCCGTCTACGTGGACTTGGTAGCCAAATTTCATAAACGGAATGAGTAAAATTCTAACGAAAAGCTGCGGCAGATATTTTGCGCCGAAGATCCCGCAGATAAGTACGCACAACGCCGCCATAACGAAAATTTCGCCGCTGGCGACCGCAAAATGCACCAAGATGATGGCGATGAGCAAAAACAGCACCATAAAGATATTTTGGATAAAATTTGAGCCCGCGAGTACCCGCCCCATGCGCTCATCGGCGGTGAAAAACTGAATGACGGCGTTGAGCGGCACGATGAAAATTCCGCCGCTAAATCCGAAGAAAAACGACGCCGTGCCGAGCCAAAATACCGAGTGCGCGTTGGCTAGCACCATTAGCGCGAGCGCAAGACCGAATGCGCCAAACGGCACGATACCGAGCTCGATATGCTTTTTGCAGTAGCTGCCGGCAAAGATCGAGCCTAACGCGATTCCGATCGCGCTAAGAGCTAAGATCACCTGGATCACCATTACGTTGTCGCTGCCGCTAAGGCTCTTGTAGTGAGCCGGGAAGGTCGCGATCACGAGCTGCGAGACCGCCCAAAACATCGAAAGTCCGAGCGTGCAGAGCAGGACGTTTTTGTCTTTGATTACAAATTTTAAATTTTGCTTCAGATAGCGCAGGCGGAGATATTCTTTCGTGTTAAATTCCGCCTGCGGCTGCGCGGCGTCGAAGAATGGAATTTTATACGAGTAGTATGTTTCAAGCACGGAGCCCGCGACCAAAAGCACGCCGATAAACCAAACCGAGCTCATCAGCTCGCCCGCGTCGCTGCTGCGGGCTGCAAACAGCTCGAAAATCACCGAAAACGCAAGCGATGAAAGCAGAATCGCGATGATGGTAAGAGCCTGCACGAGGCCGTTTGCCGCGCCTAAATTTTTCGCGCCGACGATCTTTTTAATCAGGCCGTATTTGGCGGGCGAGTAGATCGCGCTTTGCGCCGCAAGCAGGATCGTCATAAAAAATGCGAAATAAAACCACCCGCACAGATATCCTAGCGTAATGAGCGCGGTAAGGGCAACGCCGAGTTTCGCGCAGATCCGCGTGATGCGGGTACGTGAGAATTTGTCGTTGAGATAGCCGCTGGCGCTAAAAAGAAAAACGTAAGGTAGCAAAATCAGCAAATTTACAAGCGAGGTAAGGGCGATGAGAGCGCCAGAATCGGCACTTTTGACAAGGACGTTTTGGATCGTGATCTTATGGCCCAGATCGACGCTTGCGTTGATAAACATAATCGCCAAAAATGGCAAAAATCCTTTAATTTTTAATAAAGATTTCACGGGCGCTCCTTTAAAAACGGGATTTTATCTCACGGAAGTTAATAGACGCAAATTTAAGGCGGCTTCGCTACAATTACGCAAAAATTAAAGGAAAAATATGAAAGTACGTATCACCAATCGCAACGTCGATAACCTCAATAAATTTATGCTGCTTTACAGCAAAAAGGCGCGCAAGCAGCGCCTTATCAGCACTTACGCCATACCATTTGAGTTTTTGCTCGTTGGCATCATCATCGACGGGCTTTTAAAAACGGCGCCGATTGCGAGCGTGGCGTCGGTTATTTTGGGCACGGCGTGGCTTATTTTTTATCCGAAATTTTACCGCCGCATGCTAAGAAAACATCTGGCTGCCGCTAAGCTCGCGCAAGACTCGAGCACGGAGATGAGCTTCGTCGCGGACGACGAGACGATCTCGTTTTCAAAAGGCGAGCCGCGCGCAAGCGAGAAATTTGCCGCGCGCTCGCTAAATCGAATCGCTGCGGGCGGGGAGAATTTTTTCTTGGCGTTTGATCGCGGCTTTCACATCGTCCTTCCCAAAAACGCCGAGACAGACGCCGCGGTGCAGCATCTCGCGGATCTACGCGGGCTGCAGATTGAATCCGTGGATATGGACGTTAAAATTTAGAGCTTTAATTTTAAATTCACGGCTCGCAAAATTCGCGATATAAATTTAAAATTCTAGATTCTGCCTCTGAAATTTAGTCATGGCAGCGTTTTCTCTTAGGTGGCGCTACTTACTCTGCTTCGCTGCGCTCGCAAGAAACGCCGTCAGGCTTAAGCCTTGCGTCGCTACGCTCGTTTTGCGAGGCGCTCACCTTCCCCCTTAAAATCCCCCAACCCCTTGGCACGCTCAAAGCGCGAGCTACGCTCGCGCTAATTTTAAGCTACAGTTGACGGCGTAAATTTTTGCTAAAATTCTGCATTCAGCTTGCCGTTACGCCTCGCGTATCTCCTCTGCTAGGCGCTTTTTGTAGGTGCGCTTGAAATGAAACGCCCAAATTAGCGGAAAGATTATCTCCAACCCTTTCCAAAATACATATCCACCATACCAAAAAAAACATTTGCAAACCGCATAGCAAGCGACTACATAGCTTGTCCCAAAGACGGCACCCCAAGCTACTATTTCAGAGTCGGTCGTAACAACCCAGATCGCAATCAAATATATGAAAGCGCTTAATAACGCAGTCGGGAAAAACCAATTCAGAACGCCTAATTTCTGGTGATTTATATCCGCGCTAAGATAGCCCGCCACGCACGCGATGATGCATAGGGCGCATAAGATAGTGCGCAGCACGGCTAAATATTGCAGCCCGCGGGGTTGTATAAAGCCTTCGTAGTCGCTGCTTTTACGGCTACTATTTTGGCTATTTATGTCGCCGCGCCCCGCCACATAAACAAAATGCGCGCCCAGCGCTATGAAACATGTGCATTGCGTAAAATCCATAAATATGAGATAGCCAAATATTGTCCAACCCGAGCCATCACCACCTGTAGACCCTATTAGAAAAGGCCACGAAATTTTCACTATGCAAAACGTCGCCGCGAGTAAAATCGGGTGCAGCGCGAGCCTGCCGTTTCGCAAATCGGAGAGTAAATTTTTAAAATATCTCATGCTTTCCCCTTAAAATTCCGCGGAATTCTATAATTCCGAAAGAACTTCGCGTGCGTAGTTTGCGAATAGAATTTTAAAATTTCCAGATGCTAAATTCTATCGCTCAATTTATAATTTTACGGCATAGGGTTTTGAAATTTGACGTAACCCCGCCCACTTTCCATTATTTTAAGGCGCGGTTCAGAGCTGAAATTTTAAAGCCACTTTGCTCGTTCATTGCTAGGATCCGTTTCGTTGCCGATCGCTTCGTAACGCGAGTAGTAAAACTCCACAAACTCCCGCACCTGCGCCTCGCTCGGTAGATACACGCCGCCGCTAAGCTCCGCAAAGCGCGATAAAAATTCCGCCGCATCCTTTTTGTCGCAATAAAGCCGCGCCAGCTCCTCGTAGTTTTGCAAGCACGCGGCCTTGAAGCTCTCATAGCCTGCGCGGTCAAATTTAACCGCCAGTCGCCCGCGTTCAAATTTCAAAACGCCCGATGCAAGATTTGGCAGACAGCATTTTTAGACAGCCTGAAAACGACCCCGAAGCCCT
>NZ_CALHII010000183.1 GCF_938030815.1 uncultured Campylobacter sp. | reverse complement strand
AATTTTTAAATTTTACCCCGAAATTCCGCTCACGCTTCGTATGCGAACTCAAATGAAATTTTAAGCAAAATTTCGCGCCTAAATTTGAGCTCAGCTCTTAAATTTTAAAATTTTATCAGAGATTTTTTTATACAATTACGGCTGAAATTCGGCCCAAAAAAGGAGAGGGAATGTATAAGCTAAAGCATCTTCTTAGCGCGCAGGATCTAAGCCGCGAGGATATCTACGACTTCATCGATCTGGCGCGCGAGTTTAAAGCGCTCAACCGCAGCGATATCAAAAAATCCGACTCGCTTCGCGGTAAGACGGTCATCAACGCGTTTTTCGAAAACTCCACCCGCACCCGCACGAGCTTTGAGATCGCAGCCAAGCGCCTGGGCGCGGACAGCGTAAATTTCACGGCTGCAGACAGTAGCACGAAAAAGGGCGAGACGCTGATCGACACCATCAGAAATATGCAGGCGATGCGCACGGATATCTTCGTGCTGCGCCACAGCTGCTCGGGCGCGGCGAAATTTGTCGCGGCCAACTGCGACGCATCGATCGTAAATGCGGGCGACGGGCTGAACGAGCATCCGAGCCAGGCGCTGCTGGATCTTTTTACGATCAGTGAGCACAAAGGCAGGATCGAAAATTTAAACGTCGCGATCATCGGCGATATATTCCGCTCGCGCGTGGCTAGAAGCGACATCTGGGCGATGAAAAAGTTCGGCATAAACGTGCGGCTCTTTGGCCCTCCGATGATGCTGCGCGACTGCGACGCGTTCGGCTGCCCGATATGCAAAAGCGTGGAGGAGGCGATAGAGGGCGCCGACGTCATCATCATGCTTAGAATCCAGCTTGAGCGGCAAGACGGTGAGCCGAGCTTCCCGAGCGTGCGCGAGTACTCGAAATTTTTCGGACTTACAGCTAAGAGAATGCAGGCGGCGAAAGAGGGCGTCATGATAATGCATCCCGGCCCGATCAACCGCGGCGTGGAGATCAACTCCGACGTAGCCGACGATCCGCGCTATAGCTGCGTTTTAGATCAGGTAGAAAACGGCGAGGCGATGCGAATGGCGATACTTCATACGATAAATTTAAACAGGAGCGCACGATGAAAATTTTAATAAAAAACGGCACGATCGTTAATTGGGGCGGCAGCGAGGAGGCAAACGTCCTGATCGAGGGCGATAAAATTTCAAAGATCACGCGCGAGTGTCCCGCCGCAGATCGCGTCATAGACGCTGCGGGCAAGCTCGTGATGCCCGGCCTCATCGATATGCACGTGCATTTTAGAGACCCGGGGCTCGAATACAAAGACGACGTCATCAGCGGCAGCGAAACCGCGGTCGCAGGCGGCGTGACGACCTGCCTCCCGATGGCGAATACCAAGCCCGTGAACGATAACTCAAGCATCACGCGCGCGATGATCGCTAAGGCCAAACAGCGCGGGCTTATCGATCTACTGCCCATAGGCGCGATCTCGCAGGACTGCAAGGGCGCAAAGATCGTAGAGATGGGCGATATGCTGGAAGCCGGCTGCGTGGCTTTCAGCGACGACGGGCTGCCCGTGACCGATAGCTCCGTGATGCGACAGGCGCTCGAATACTCCGCGCACTTCGGCTCGTTCGTGATAAATCACAGTGAGGATTGCTCGCTTTGCCACGGCGGCGTGATGAACGAGGGTAAGGTCAGCGCGATCCTCGGTCTAAAGGGGATGGCGAGCGAAAAAGAGGAGATTATGATAGCGCGCGATCTGCTGCTTGCCAAAAAGACGGGCGGACACATCCACATCGCGCACGTAAGCTCGGCGTGGTCGCTCAAGCTCATAAAGCAGGCTAAACGCGAGGGTATCCGCGTCACCTGCGAGGCTACACCGCATCATTTTACCTTTGACGAGCGCGAGCTGATGGGATACGATACGAATTTTAAAATGTCGCCGCCGCTTCGCACCCAAAGCGACGTGCAGGCGATCAGAGAGGCGCTTAAAAGCGGTCTGATCGACGCTATCGTGACCGATCACGCTCCGCACAACACCGACGATAAATTGGTCGAATTCGACCACGCGCCGTTTGGAATTTTGGGGCTTCAAACCCTCGTGCCGCTTACGCTTCGGCTCGTAGAGCAGGGCGTTATCAGCCTTGAAGACATGGTGCGGCTGTGCTCGTTTAACCCGGCCAAAATTCTAAATTTAAAGGACAAGGGCGAGATCAAAGAGGGCTTTTTAGCCGACGTCGCGATCATCGATCCGCAGATTTCCTACGTTTACGATGAGGCGCTAAATAAGTCCAAATCGCGCAACTCGCCGCTTTTCGGCAAGCAGCTTACGGGCGCTGCGGTTTGCACGATCAAAAGCGGCCGCGTGGTCTATGAGTTTCCAAACGTCGTAGCGTAGCACGCTTTCGGCGTAGAGCTTGCGAGCGGCGACTTGCGGGCAGAGCTTGCGAGTGGTAGCTTGCCGACGAGCGACTTTCGTAGCCCAAATGGCGCTATTGCTTAATTTTAAATTTAGCTAGTTTGGACGCAATGGCTCGCTTTTAAAATTTTGCGGTGCGATCGGTTCATTTTAAATTTGGCGGTAGCGTAGGCGCAGCGACTTGTCTTTAAAATTTCATAGCGCGCGTGCGATTGAAATTTCTTTAAAGCGTTTTGTCATTTTTAAAGTGCGCGTAAATTTAACCCGCATCGCCCCGCCTGTGTCGCTCATGGATTTTGGCTTTGGAATTTTACCAACGTACACGGCGCCTGTAAATTTATAACGGCGCCTTTTTCGATATGGTCGCTGCTTTTAAAATTTCACGCTCGCGGTGGTTGGGAATTCTATCTTTGCGCAGATTTGTTTTTGCTTCACGCGCAAATTTTATCGTGATTAAATTTGTCGCTAAGGCGCAAAATTTTAAAATTTTGTCGCCGCTGGCTTTTGGCGCGAAGCATAAATAATCCGTCGCATGAATGTAAGCGTCTAAATTTAAAGATATCTATAAATGGCGAATTATATTTTTCGTGCGCGCTGTACGTCGCGCTAAAATCGGCTCTGCACGGCAATCCTAAGCCGTTGCCGCAAGATCAAAAATATATAAAATATTTAAATTTTGAATTTGCAAAGGAGCATTTCCGCACCGCAGAGGGCGCGAACCGCGTAGTGCAGGACGGCGTAAACGACGCAAGTAAAGCTGCGGAGCAAAAAGATGCGTACGGCTCAGTGCAGAGCAGTGCGACGGACAAAACTGCCGAGAGCGGCGGTGCAGCGGAGCAAAAGCGCACGAACAGCAAAGAAGCGGCAAATGAAAAAGCGGCTAGTAAAAAAGGCGCCGACGAAAGCACGGGCTCGCCACTTTTGCAAAAAGCGTGCGAGTTTTTCACCGAGCAAGTCGCGCAAAAAGGGCACGAGGACGAGCCGATCTCCGCACGGCGGCGTTGGATAGAGCAGTGCCTAAAGCTCGGTCTGAAGGACGCGGGGCTTAGTATTTCAACTTTCGCAAAAGATAGGTCGCTTTTAGGATTTAGCGGCGCGAATGCAAACGGCATCGTATGTCGCTTTGAGGGCTTTGACGGCGTTTTTACGCCTGATTGGAAATACGATCGCGACAAAAAGGCTTGGCACGTGAAATATGCCGAGCGCCTTTGGCGCGGGATGCCGCGAGATGCGCTAAGCGCGCACGATAATAGCGCAGAATTCGGGAATGTTTTGGTGCAAATCAGGAATTTTGCGAGCAAGATAGGCTGCGAAAACTTCGCGCAGACGTTTGATAATGCGCTTAAGACGCTGCGGGGCGAAGTCGCTGTGGACGAGTATTACGCCGTTTCGTTTGCAGTGCTACCGCAGCCGAGCTTGAGGGCGTTTGCCGCGGCGGGGATCGCCGATGTATTCGGTGCGATGGGCTCTTGGGATGATGAGCCGCCGTCTATGGCGCAAGAAATTGGGTTCGGGGACGAATACGACCGCCTCTCGGACGAGCTCTTGGCGCAGAAAAACTCAGCGATTTTGTTTGCGATAAACGGCTAGTAGGGCTTCAGCACGGGTAGCGAAAATCCGCGCTATGTCTATTTGGGCGTGCGCATGATAATCTCGCGGCGTATTTTTGGGCTCGGCCGAGTGCTTTACGAGCGGCGGTAAAATTTAATGAAATTTCAAAAGGAGAAAATTTGCAAAATTTAGAGGCGAACTTTGAGATAAAGGCAAGCAAAGAGTATAAGAATATGACGCGCGAAATCTCTAAAATCGTCTATAATGGCGATCGGTTTATACGCATTAAAGGCCTGTGCGACGCGGTTTTGTGCTTTGGGTGGATGCTCGTAGTTACGTTTTTGTGCGTGAAATTTTGGCGACATGACATCGGCGGGCTGCTCGAAGAGTACGGCTATTGCGAGGTGAGCTATCTGCCCACTTTTGTGTGGTTTGGCTCGCCCGTTTTGTTTTTCTACTCCCTTGCGTTGCGTCCATACCTGCTGATGCGCAAGCTCTTAGGCAAGGCAAATTTCAGCGAGATGGGGCGTAAGAGCGTGACGCTGGGCGACGATTTTTTAATCCAAAGAAGCGAAAGGCGAGGGCAGATATTATTATCACACGATTAGCGACGTGCGGGACGCGGGCGGCTTTATCGTCATCATCATTCAAAACGCGATGTATATCGCCATACCGCGCGAGGCTTTTACGGACGGCGGCGCTGAATTTTGCGCAGAGCTTAGAAGCAGAACGGAGCTCGCTAAAAAGTTTGAATAGTGATTACTGGGGTTGCTCGAAAATTTTATAAATTTTTATTGCATTTATTTCACTATGGTTTTATAAAATTTATAAAACTTCTTTTAAAATTCAAATTGAATGAATTCAAACTGATTTAATAATGAGTTTACTTGGATTTGAAATG
>NZ_CALHII010000182.1 GCF_938030815.1 uncultured Campylobacter sp. | reverse complement strand
TCGTGGCTACTACACGCCCTGAGACCTACTTCGGCGACACCGCCGTAATGGTAAATCCCGCGGACGAACGCTATAAAAATTTAATCGGCAAAAAAGTCGTGCTGCCGCTAATCGGCCGCGAGATAGAGATCATCGCCGACGAATACGTCGATATGAGCTTCGGAACGGGCGCCGTGAAGGTCACGCCCGCGCACGATACCAACGACTACGAGGTTGGCAAGCGCCACGAGCTGGGCTTTATCACCGTTTTTGACGAAAAAGGAATTTTAAACGAGCAGTGCGGTAAATTTCAAGGTCTAGAGCGACTTGCTGCGCGCGATCAGATCGTAGCGGAGCTTGAGAGGCTGGGCTTTATCGAAAAAATCGAGGATTACGAAAATCAAGTCGGCTATTGCTACCGCTGCAAAAACGTCGTCGAGCCGTACATCTCGCAGCAGTGGTTCGTGCGCGCGGATATCGCAAAAGAAGCAATTATAAAAGTAAATTCCGGCGAGGCGGAATTTTTCCCGAAGCACTGGATTAATAGCTTCAACGCCTGGATGCGCGAGCTGAAAGACTGGTGCATCAGTCGCCAGCTGTGGTGGGGGCATAGAATTCCCGTGTTTTACTGCGACTGCGGCCATCAGTGGGCGGATGAGCGAGAGAGCCCCGATGCCTGCCCGAAATGCGGCGGTAAAAATTTTACTCAAGATCCCGACGTGCTCGATACGTGGTTTTCAAGCGGTCTTTGGCCGATCAGCACGCTTGGATGGGGCAACGGCGAGGCGCTGAAAAACGAAAAGTGGTTTGAGGAGGATTTGAGCGAATTTTATCCGAATACCATGCTGATTACGGGCTTTGACATTTTGTTTTTCTGGGTCGCGCGTATGATGTTTCAGTGCCAAAACGCCATGGGCGAGCTGCCGTTTCGCGACATCTACCTGCATGCTCTGGTTAAGGACAAAGACGGCAAAAAGATGAGCAAATCGAGCAAAAACGTAGTCGATCCGCTGCTAAAAATAGACGAATTTAGCGCCGATATTTTGCGCTTTACGCTTACGATTTTGTGCGTGCAGGGGCGCGATCTGCGCCTTAGCGACGATAAGCTTTTGATTTACAGAAATTTTACGAACAAGCTTTATAACGCGAGCAAATTTTTGCTTTTAAACGCCTCTAAATTTGACGATTTAGACGCGGCGCGGATCAAAACGAGCCTCGGCAAATATATGCTTTCGCGCTTTAACTGCTGCGTGGGCGCGGTGCGGGAAAATTTAGACGAATACCGCTTCAACGACGCTGCGACTGAGCTTTATAAGTTTTTTTGGGACGAGTTTTGCGACTGGGGCATTGAGCTTAGCAAGGCGGACAAGGCCGCGATAGGCGAGCTAGGGATGATTTTTAAAGAAGCGATGAAGCTACTAAGCCCGTTTATGCCGTTTCTAAGCGAGTATCTGTATCAGGAGCTAAGCGGCACGAAGCTACAAGACGCGCGCTCCATCATGGTGATGCGATACCCGCAGCCTGGCGAGCGCGACGAGCGGATCGAGGAGCTATTTTCGCTTCTCATCGAAGCGATCGTTAGCATTCGCCGCGCAAAGGCGACGATCGAGCTCGGCAATGCGCGCGTAGCCAAAGCCTACGTCAAATCCGCAGTCGATCTAAGCGCTGCTGCGGACTACATCAAAACGCTTGCCAAGGTCGATGAAGTGGAATTTACGCAGCAAAACATCGCAAATTCCGCCCGCGACGTGAGCGAGAATTTAGAAAGCTTCGTGCCGCTTGAGGGGGTCGATCTTAGCGGCGTGATTTCGCGTCTTAACGCGCAAAAAGCAAAGCTGCAAAAAGAGATCGAAAAGCTCTCTGCAATGCTTGGCAATGAAAAATTTATCTCCTCCGCCCCGCAAGCCGTGGTCGAAGCCAACCGCGAAGGACTGCAAAGCGCGCAGGAGAAATTCGCCAAAGTACGCGACGAGCTAAAGGCGTTTGGCGAGTAGCCCGCTCGTTTGAGCCAAAATTTTAAATTAAGGAGAAAAATATGTCAAAGGGTAGTATCGGTGGATTTACTTTAGGCACGGTCATAGCCGTCGCACTATCATGGGGAGTCAATAAAAGCATAATGTGGGCGATAATTCACGGATTTTTAAGTTGGTTATATGTGATTTATTATTTCCTACTGAGGTAAAATTTCATCGGCGGCGCGCCGTTTTACGCGCTAAATCTTAAAATCTGAAGGATAAAAAATGAGCGAAAAAATAAAAATAGCGGTTTTAGGATATGGAAATTTAGGTCGCGGCGTAGAGCTTGTCGCGCGAAATAGCAAGGATTTAGAGCTTTCGGCTGTATTTTCTCGCCGCGAGCCGCGCAGCGTGCAAACATACGGCGCGCCGGTGTTTAGCGCGGATGAAATTTTAGCGCACAAGGGCAAATTTGACGTTTTGGTGCTTTGCGGTGGCAGCGCGACGGATCTACCGACGCAGACGCCAGAATTTGCACAAAATTTTAACGTCGTCGATAGCTTCGATACGCATGCAAAAATACCTGGGCACTTCGCCGCGGTAGACGCCGCCGCCAAAGCGGGCGGAAACGTGGGTATCATCGCCGTAGGCTGGGATCCGGGTCTGTTTTCGCTAAATAGACTGTTTGGCGAGAGTGTGCTACAAAACGGCAGCAGCTATACATTTTGGGGTAAAGGCGTGAGCCAGGGCCACTCAGACGCTATCCGCAGGATCGAGGGCGTCGTGGACGCACGCCAATACACCGTACCGATAGATAGCGCTCTAGAGCGAGTCCGCGCAGGCGAAAATCCAAATTTATCTACGAGAGAAAAACACCTGCGCGAGTGCTACGTCGTAGCCGAAGAGGGTGCCGATAAAGCGCGCATCGAGCGTGAGATAAAAACGATGCCGAATTACTTCGCCGACTATGACACGAGCGTGCATTTCGTAGATCTTGCGACGCTTAAAAAAGAGCACGGCGGCATCCCTCACGGAGGCTTCGTCTTGCGAAGCGGAGCAACCGGCGAGCGCGGCGAAAATAAGCATCTGATCGAGTTTTCGCTAAAGCTTGATTCAAATCCCGAATTTACCGCTAGCGTGCTCGTAGCCTATGCCCGTGCGGCGTACCGCCTAGCAAAAAAGGGCGAGCGCGGCGCGTTTAGCGTATTTGACATCGCTCCGGCGCTTCTTTCGCCAAAGAGCGCAGATGAGCTAAGGCGCGAAATTTTATAAATTTCTGGGGGCGTTTCAGCGGAATTATGAACGAGGAAATCTGAGTGATAAAGATAGAAAATTTAAAGAAATTTTACGGCAAAACCTGCGTGATCGACGATGTGAGCCTGGAGGTGAAACAGGGCGAAATTTTTGCTATCGTCGGTCGCAGCGGTGCGGGTAAAAGCACTCTGCTGCGCTGCATAAACGGCCTTGAGGACTATCAAGAAGGAAGCCTCAAGGTAGAGGGCAGGGAGGTAAGAGAGCTAAGTGCCGCACAGATTCGCGAGCTGCGCAAAAATATCGGTATGATTTTTCAACACTTCGCGCTGATGAGCCGCCGCAGCGTCGCGCAAAACGTCGCCACGCCGTTAGAATTTTGGGGATATTCAAAGGATCACACGAAGCGCCGCGTAGCCGAACTTTTAGAGCTCGTGGGGCTTGCGGATAAAGCAAACGCCTATCCTAGCGAGCTTAGCGGCGGACAGAAGCAGCGCGTGGCGATTGCGCGCGCGCTTGCATTAAGCCCTAAAATTTTGCTTTCCGACGAGGCGACCTCGGCGCTTGATCCCAATACTACCGCGCAAATTTTATCGCTTCTGCGCCGCATCAATCGCGAGCTAGGTATCACGATCGTGCTCGTTACGCACGAGATGGAGGTCGTAAAAGGCATCGCGCAGCGTGCGATCCTGCTTAAGGGCGGGCGCGTGAGCAACTCGGGCGATATCGTCTCGCTGTTTCTGCACCCGGATGAGAATATGAAGGAGTTTTTGGGCGAGGAGGAGGTGCTTCCCGCAAGCGGCGTGAATATCAGGCTCTTTTTCCCGCCCGCGGTCGCGTTTGACAGCGTGATCACGCACATGGCGCGCGCTTTGGAGATAAATTTTAACATCGTCTGGGGCAAGCTCGAGCGCCTCGATAAAAACGTCGTCGGAAGCCTCGTGAT
>NZ_CALHII010000181.1 GCF_938030815.1 uncultured Campylobacter sp. | reverse complement strand
ACTGATATTTTTCGATATATTTGATATTTTCTGTTTCGTTATTCAAGAGCAGGTTGTAGAAGTCGTAAAATTCTCTATTTAACTTTCTAACCCTATATGGTATAATGGCATAAAGCCTTCTTGCAAATGCCTCTAAAATATAGTTTGATTTAATAATTTTTTTTATACTACCAATCATATTAAAAATGAAATCTCCGTCGTCTGCACCATATCCCAAAGCTCTATCGGCCAGCCTTTTTTGCTTCCCTTTAGAGCCCCAAATAGCGCCTCAAGCTCTTCAAGCTGCCCTTTTTGACTCATGCTCGTTGAAATTTCTTTCAGCCCCACTCCATATCCTTTTAGGCTTTTATAATCGTCCAAAACGATGCTCTTGCCGTCGAAGTGAACCTCCATAAATTCCTTGCTTAGCTCCTTACTGCCGTTTGCAAAATATTCGATATTTGCCACCGAGCCGTCTTTGTATTTTAAGACGATGGATTTGTTATCCTCGGCGCTATATTTTTCATTACTCGGCGTGATCGCCTGTGAAAATATACTCTCTATCTCGCTGCCCGTTAGCGCCGTCATCAGATCTATTATGTGGCACGCTTCGCCCACCATCCTGCCGCCGTTTTCATGCACCCAGTGATCCATCGGTATGTAGCCTGCGTTCATTCTATATCTAATTATCATAGGATTTATTCTAGCGCCCGTGTGCTTTTTTATCTCCTGCGCATAGGCGCTAAATCGCCTGTTAAATCCTACGAATAAAACGGGCTTGTCGCCATCTCCTTCGTAAAATTTCTTTATCTTTTCCAGCTCGTCTTTGTTTGTTGCAAGCGGCTTTTCTACAAATACGTTTTTGCCCGCTTCAAGCGCCTTTAAAGTAAGCTCCGCATGGCTATCGTGCCTTGTGGAGATGATCACAAGATCGACATTTTTATCATTTAAAATATCGTCTAAATTTGAAGTAGCGTAATTCGCTCCGTATTGCTGCGCCACGGCCTTTGCTTTATGTCCGCTCCGGTTCATGATCGCGTAAATTTTATACTTGTCTGTAAGCTTTGAGATATTAGGCAGGTGCATTCCTGTGGCAAATCCGCCGACTCCGACGAATGCGACGTTTATCACATCCCTGTTTACTGGCGCGGAGCTTATGATGATTTTTTTATCGTGATTTAGATAGCTATCAAGCTCGGCCAAATTTGCCTCGCCGTAGTCAAGCAAAACCATGAGCGGCTTATTCTGCGAAGTCTGTAGCGACTCAAACGCCTCCGTTACCTGCTCGATAGGATATTTTGCGTCTATGAGCCTATCCAGCTTTATCAAATTTTCATTTACCAGCCTTAGATACTCGCTCATATTTCGGTTTTCGGTCCATCTGACGTAACTAAACGGATAATCAAGCCCTCCCTCTTCGTAGCTCTTGTCGTAGCGACCGGGGCCATAGGATGTGGAGATGAGAAAATCAAGCTCCTTTTTATACATATCCTCTCTATTGATCTGCATGCCGGCAACACCTACAAGCACCACTCTGCCCTTTTTCTTGCACATCTGAAAGCTTTGCGATAGCGGCTCACTGCTGCTC
>NZ_CALHII010000180.1 GCF_938030815.1 uncultured Campylobacter sp. | reverse complement strand
CTCGCCTATGATCTCGCTGTTTAGCCCGTATCCGTCGGTGAAGCGGTTTGGGATCTTGATAACGTAATCCGCGCCTATTTGATTGAAAAAATCGCTCATTATGACGGTGCTTACGATACCGTCGACGTCGTAATCGCCGACTACGGCTATGCGCTGGTTTTCTTCGATGGCAGTTTTTATGCGCAAAGCCGCCTTATAGGTATCCTTCAGCTCGCAGGGTAAGGGAATTTCAGAAATTTTAGTATGCCGATCGTTCGCAAATCTCGATTTTAGAATTTCCCTTATCTCATTTTTACCTAGCATTTTTGATAGATGCTTCTATAAAGCCCAAAATAGCGGGATTTGGGCGCACTAAACGGCTGGTAAATTCCGGGTGAAACTGCACGCCCAGAAAAAACGGATGGTTTTTTAGCTCGACCGCTTCGATAAGCCCGTCGCTCTCGCCGCAGACGATAAGACCGTGCTTTTCAAACTCGGCGCGGTACTTCGGATTGGCCTCGTAGCGATGGCGGTGGCGCTCGCGGATCGTTTTTTGCTCGCCGTAAATTTTACCCAAAAGCGAGCCCTTTTTGACGTCGCAGTCATAGCCGCCCAGCCGCATAGTGCCGCCCATAGGGGATTTATGCGTGCGGATCTGCTTTTTGCCGCTTGCGTCGATAAAGCTGTCGATGAGGTAGATCACCGGATCTTCGGTCTGCGAGTCAAATTCCGAGGAGTTAGCGTTTTTCAGTTTTAATACATTGCGCGCGAACTCCACCATCGCAAGCTGCATCCCCAAGCAGATGCCCAAAAACGGCACCTTGCGCACCCGCGCATAGTTTATGGCTAAAATTTTACCCTCTACCCCGCGCGAGCCGAAGCCGCCTGCGACTAAAATTCCGTTTACATCGTGGAAAATTTCATCCACATTGCTTGCTTCAATTTTTTCGCTATCGATCCACTTCAAATTTATCCGCGTATCCAGCGTCGCGCCCGCGTGGATAATCCCCTCGGTGAGGGATTTGTAGCTTTCTTTCAGATCGATATATTTGCCGACGAAGGCGATCGTAGTTTCGTTCGTAGGCACGATGACGCGCTTAACGAGGCTGTCCCAGTTGCTCATATCGACTTCGAGCTTGTTTAAGCTTAGAGTTTCCGCGATCGGCGTTAAAATATCTTGCTTCAAAAACGCAAGCGGGATCTGATAGATGCTCGCGCTATCGGGGCTTTCAATGACGCAGTTTTTATCCACTCCGCAGCTTAGCGCGATCTTATCTTTAAGCGCGCGATTTAGCGGCATTTCGGAGCGGCAGATTATCATATCGGGGCTGATACCGATGCGGCGCAGCTCGCCTACGCTGTGCTGTGTGGGCTTGGTTTTGAGCTCGCCTGCTACCTTGATGAAAGGCACGAGCGTGAGGTGGATATTCATCGTATTTACTCTACCCAGCTCCACTCTCATCGCGCGGATCGCCTCTAAAAAGGGCAGTCCCTCGATGTCGCCCACGGTGCCGCCGATCTCGACGATCAGCACGTCGTTGCCCTCGCCCGCCTTTTTTATGCGGCGCACGATCTCGCCTACGATGTGAGGGATAACCTGGATCGTTTTGCCCAGATAATCGCCCCTGCGCTCCTTTTCGATGACGGAGCTGTAAACTTTGCCCGTGGTGAAATTGTTGTCTTGGCTTAAATTTTCATCCAAGAACCGCTCATAATGCCCAAGATCCAGATCGGTCTCCGCGCCGTCGTCGGTGACGAAAACCTCTCCGTGCTCCAGCGGGCTCATGGTGCCGGGATCGACGTTGATATAAGGATCCGCTTTTAGTATGCGCACTTTAAGCCCCGCATGCTTTAAAAGCGTCGCGATCGACGCCGCCGCAATGCCCTTACCCAGCGAGCTCAGCACTCCGCCGGTGACGAAAATATATTTCGTTTGTTTTGCCATAAGTTTTCCTAAATTTTGATATTAATGTTGCGATTATAACTTCTTTTAGGTTAAAGCACACTAAGCTAGAATTTGAAAATTTTAGAAATTTACGGCAAAATACGCACCCAAATAAATTTTAAATTTAAAGGAGAGATGATGAAAAAGATCATCGCGGCTTTAGTGCTCATCGTAGCGCTTATAGTGGGCGTTTTTGTGGCGACGAAGGACGCTAAAACGGGAGTAGCTAAAAGTGTAAACGATAGCATAACCAAAACGGTTGACGGTGCGGTCGGCAAGAGTGCCAGCGCGGCGATTGAGCAGCAGATTGCGGAATTTATCGCTAGAAACGAAATTTTCGAGACTAAAAGCGCTAAATTTTATCCTGGAGATAGCAACTCAAGCGGCTTTATCGAGGGCGTAGTAAAAAAAGAGAAACTACAAAAAAGCCTTGCCGAAGGCTTTAGCAAGCTAAAGGAAAAAGCAGGCGCGCAAGATAGCAACGATACGGACGAGCCGGATCCTGCTAAAATTTTCCCGGAGGATTTTGCTTTTCGCTATGACTACACTATCAAGCATAGCGTAAAAAACGCTGCGGATGGATTTGAGAGCGATGGAATTTTAACGATTAAGACGCCATATTACGCAGAGCCTTGCAAGAAGCTGTTTAAGACTGACGCGCCGCTTAGCACGCATCTAAACTACGGACCTACAGAGGTTAAATTTAGCGCAAAGCTAGCCGACATAAATGTGCTCGAAGATGGCGGAATAGGACGTCTTGCAGGCCTTAGTCTAAACGGCACGAGCGATATGAGCGGCAAAACGATAAAAGCCTTGGGCTTTAAAATCGGTGAAATTTTTATAGACGACGGCAAGGATTCGGGTCTTGATGTGAAGGATCTTATCTATGAGGCAAACTTTAAAAACGGCATCCAAGATCTAGACGACAATATAACCAAGCTCTTTTTGAATGACATAGATTTTGCAGGCAGCACAAAAGAGCTCGTCGTAACTGTAGATAAGCAGCGCTTCGTCGTAGTTACGGATATGAGCACGGAAGGTAGCTACCGCGTAAAAGATGGAATTTTAAATTTCAACGAAAGCGATAAAGCCCAAAGCCTAAAAATCGCCGATGTGCTAGTGCGAAACATCCATTTAGGCGTCGATACCAGCTTTAGCGCCGCACTTTTCGAAAAATATCTGTCTGTTATCTCAAATCCGCAAGAAGGCGAAAAATTAGCGGAAAATAAAGAGCTTTTTATGAAGCTGCTAAAAGATGATATGAAAATCAACGTGAATGATTTTTCGTTTGAAAATAGCCTCGGTAAGAAATTTGCTTTTAACGCAAGCGCGCTAGTAGGCGGCTACATCGACGAGACGCAGCTTTTTAAGCGTATGAGCTTGGACGGCAAAGCTACGATAAATACGACCATCACGGACTTCCTATCGCCTTATGACAGCCTGCGCGATTTTGCGCCGATGGCTGAAGTTTACGGCTCGCAGTTTCTTAAGCCAGACGGAGATGGAGTTAAGATGGAGTTTAGCTTCGATAAGGCAAGCAACTCTATGATCTTAAACGGAAAGCCTATCCCGCTACCGCGCAACTAAATTCTTAAGCTTTGCGGGCGGATTTTAAGCCTGCCCGCAAAGATTTTTGTTTTCCTGCTTTTTCGGCGCAAAATTTCGCAAAGCTTTGCGTAAATTTTTACCTGCAGAATTTCGTGCCGCTACCATAAAATTTCGCTCAAATTTTACCGCATCATTGCCGCCCGCTTCGTTAAATTTTAAAATCTATAAGCCAAAATCTCATATTTGCAATGACAGATAGGCTTAAGCAATTTTGGCTATAATGCGCGATTTTGCAGCGCAGCTAGCGTAAATTTAAAAGACGGCGGAGATGAGCGGCATTTATTACGCCGCCTCTTTTGACGACGTATTTTATATTGGGAAACTAACGCTAAATTTGCATTTTTAAATTTCAAGGAATGATATGAAAGTAATCAAACGCAACGGCAGAACCGAGGAACTTGACGTAAGCAAGATCAAAAAATACACGAGCGAGGCAGTGGAGGGGCTAGAAAACGTAAGCCTTAGTGAGCTTGAGGTGGACGCAAAGATCCAGTTTCGCGATATGATCACCACGGAGGAGATTCAGCAAACCCTCATCAAAACCGCGGTCGAGAAGATCGACGTGGATCGCCCGAACTGGACCTTTGTCGCCGCGCGGTTATTTTTATACGATCTATATCATAAAGTAACGGGCTTTAGCGGTTATAACAGCCTACAAGATTACTTCGCTCGCGGCGAAGCGGCGGGTCGTATAATGCTCGGCTTAAAGGAAAAATACGATCTTGAGGATCTAAATTCTTATCTGCAGCCGCAGCGCGATTTGCAGTTTAACTACCTAGGTATCAAGACGCTTTACGATCGCTACCTCATCAAGGATAAAAGCGGCGCGCCGATCGAGCTTCCGCAGCAGATGTTTATGGCGATCGCGATGTTCCTTGCGCAAAACGAGCTTGACTGCCAGAGCTGGGCGAAGAAATTTTACGATCTCATATCTAAATTTGAAGTCATGCTCGCGACCCCTACGCTTTCAAACGCCCGCACGACGCGACATCAGCTAAGCAGCTGCTACGTGGGAAGCACGCCCGATAATATCGAGGGAATTTTCGATAGCTACAAAGAGATGGCGCTTCTGAGCAAATTCGGCGGCGGTATCGGCTGGGACTGGTGCAAGGTGCGCGCGATGGGCGGCAGCATTGACGGGCATAAAAACGCTGCGGGCGGTATCATCCCGTTTTTAAAGATCACGAACGACATCGCCGTCGCCGTCGATCAGCTGGGCACGCGCAAGGGCGCTATTGCCGTGTATATCGAGCCGTGGCATATGGACGTGAGCGACTTCCTCGATCTGCGCAAAAACTCGGGCGAGGAGAGGCGCCGCGCGCATGAAATTTTCCCCGCGCTGTGGATAAACGATCTGTTTATGAAAAGGCTTCAAAGCGGTGGCAAGTGGACGCTATTCGATCCTGCAGAAGTAAGCGATCTGAGCGATCTATACGGCGCGGAATTTGAAGCGCGCTACGAGCAGTACGAGGCCGATGATAAAATTTCAAAATCCACTATCCTGGCAAAGGAGCTTTGGAAGAAAATTTTAACGAGCTATTTTGAGACGGGCATGCCCTTTTTGTGCTTCAAAGATAACGCCAACCGCATCAATCCAAACGCGCATCAAGGTTTAATCAGAAGCTCAAATTTATGCACCGAAATTTTTCAAAATACGGCGCCGAACCACTACAAAATCAAAGTCGTTTTTGCTGACGGCAGCGAGAGGCTGTTTGAGGAAAACGAAGATGTGGCGACCGACGCGGGCATCGTAAAAAAGGCGAAAAAGATCACCGCGCTAGACACGCTGGGCGGCAAAGAAATTTTTATCGTAGAAAAGGGCTGCAGCGAGGGCGCGACGGCGGTTTGCAACCTTGCAAGCGTAAATTTAAGCAAAATCAATAGCCGCGAGGAGATAGCTCGCGTGATGCCGATCGCCGTGCGGATGCTAGATAACGTCATCGATCTAAATTTTTACCCGCACGCCAAGGTCAAACACACCAATCTAAAAACCCGCGCGATAGGGCTCGGCGTAATGGGCGAAGCGCAGATGCTGGCTGAGCGCGGCGTGAAGTGGGGCAGCTACGAGCACTTCGAGCTGATTGATAGGATAATGGAAAACGTGAGCTTTAACGCGATCAAGGCAAGTTCAAATTTAGCCGTAGAAAAGGGCAAATACCCCGATTTTGCGGGCTCGAAGTGGAGCGAAGGAATTTTCCCGATCGATTTAGCGAACGAAAACGCCAAGGCGCTCGTTAAGCGCGGCGGGCTTTTTGAGCAGAGCGGCTGCGACTGGGACGGACTGCGCGAGAAAGTAAAGCGCGACGGCATGCGAAACGGCTACCTGATGGCGATCGCGCCGACATCGAGCATCAGCATACTCGTAGGCACCACGCAGACGATCGAGCCGGTGTATAAGCGCAAATGGTTTGAGCACAATCTAAGCGGCATGATCCCGGTCGTCGTGCCGAATTTAAGCCCGAAAACGTGGCAGGCGTACGTACCTGCATACGAGCTTGATCAGCGCCTGCTAGTAAAGGCGGGCGCCATCCGCCAAAAATGGATCGACCAAGGCCAGAGCCTAAATATTTTCATGAGCCTAGACAAAGCTAGCGGCGGCTATCTGAGCGAAATTTACACGCTCGCGTGGCAGCTGGGGCTAAAATCGACCTACTACCTGCGCTCCGAAAGCCCAGATAGCGAGAAGCTAAACAACGTCGCGGACCGCTCGATCGAATGCGAGGGGTGTCAATAGGATACGGCGGCGCTATGGTTGAATATAAAATTTGAAAAATTTTGAAATTTTTAAGCGCCGCCATAGAATTTTGTAAAAATTTAAGCGTTTAATACTAATGAAAAGGCAAAATTATTCACTAAGTAATTCGCCCCTCTCGAGGTGTGAATTACTTAAATTATGAGCGATTATGATCGGATTTGCAAAAATAAAATTGCCCAATAGCGCTCGCTCAAATTTAGGCGTAGACTACTCTACCTGCCCGAGCTTTTTAAGATAAGCAAAAATTTTAGCGATCTCGATCATTTTATTTAGGCTTTCGAGCAGCTTCGCGCTTTGCGAGCTCGGCGCAGATTTGAAAATTTCGCTATTTTCAACGCCGATTACGAGGCTGTTTTCGCCCAGGTAAAGCTCGGTTTTGCCGAACAAATTTACGGTGATCGTTTGCATATTTTCTAAAATTTTTTTGTTTTGCAAAAATGCAGCGGCGGCAGGATTATTGAGATAAACGTCAAACGATGCGCTTAAATGCGGGCTATCTTTAAGTAGCTTCAGATCCGACGCGCCGAAGATGAACTCTCCGCGCGGCACGACCAAAATTTGGCTATCGAAGGTCTCGCTAAAATCAAATTTTGCAAAAAGCCCGTCAAAGATCGCGGTATCGTCCTTTTTTTTGAGATGCAAAATTTTATCCAGTTCAAATACCCGATCCTCTCTGTTTTTATCGAAGTCGCGGCTCAGACAGATATCGCCTATTTTTATGCCAAATTCGGGCGTCTTGCCCACTATCGCGTGCTTGCAAGTGCATAAATTTGCCTCTTTACGAAGCGGATTTTTGTAAATTTCATCGAGCAAAAACGCGCCGAAGGGCTGAAAGGTAAGGCGCAGCTCCTTTGCGATCCAGAGCAGAAATTCATTTTTAAAAGCCTCTTCGCTGAGTGTTTCAAATTTACGCGAAATGCGCACAGCTAGGTATTTGTAAGCAGGATAAGCAAGAGCTAGCAACACTAATAAAAACAGGAATGAGAAATCTCCAAAATCCTTGCGCATAGCAATAAACAGCGCTAGCACCACCACCGCCACGCCGCCGCGCGCCTTCCAAAGCGCCACATTGCGCGCTCCATCTAGTTTTTGCTTTTTTAATTCGTAAGAAACAAGGCTCATCGCTATCCCCGTGAGTGAAATTTGACGCTCATTATAGCGAAAAATGGGATTAAATCAAGCCATATGATAAGCGTGTCGCTATTTATAAGGTGGGTTTTTTATAAATAGCTCAAAAGCATAGAAATCGCCGTCTTTTTCTCTACATTTTACAATATCGTCGTATTTGAATTCTAAAATTTCATCCAGTTCGGATTCAAATTTCGTCGTATCGGTAATTTTAAAAATATATTGCGCGATTTGAGCAGCCTTTACTGGGCGCCATACATCGATATCTTCGTTTAAAATTTTTATAAAAATTTCTTTATCGGTCGCGCTCGTCATATTAAATCTTTCTGCCTGGTTATCTAAAATTCTTTCTGCCTAGCCACAATTTAAGATATTTTAATACGGGTCTTAAATAATCATTAGTAGCGTTGGCTTTAAAGGTGCTTACGTCCGATTCTATCAAATACCAGCTATATCCGTCATCCTTTAAAATATTCATTTTGCGATGTTTGGCCTCAGCGTTTGCGTCAGATATCTCTATATCCAGTACTTTATTTGCAATATTCATCTGCACCGATAGGTTAGGGCTTAGATCATATATGAAACGATTAAAATCTTTGATGATATGGGTATTGTATACGTCATCGATCATCTCGGCTCTTCTCTTCTTAAAAATTTCCTCTTCTATTGGGTCTCCATCAAAAAGCTTTTCATAATGATCTTCATCGGTTGCGGCCTCTTCGTAAGATATGGTAAACCATCTGTAATATCCCTCGTGCGTCCCAAATGTCCAATTCGTAGGTATCGTTTCATCTATTACTTGAAAATATTCACTATCAAATCGATACCAGGCTCTATCATCTTCAAGTGGCAATATGCAATAATAAACCTGTCCCTCTTCATATTGGATACCATAAACAAAATAGGTTCTGTTTAACCCCAGATACTCATGCCTATCTTCTTTTATACATTTTACAATCATTTAAAATCATCCTTAAATTTGAAATCATCTACGGCTTCTATGATGGGCTACTCGTCTTTATCGCCTATTATACTATTTTTAACAAGTTCTGTAAAAAATTCTTTGTTTTTGGATTTGTTGATTGCCTCTTTTATAGCATTAAAGGATAATTTTAAATTCTTTAAACTATCGTCTATAATGCAAAAGCCATTTTTCTCGCACAATGATATTATGCCCCTTAATACCGCTTCATACTCGGATCTAAAATCGATACGAAACGTAACGGACTCTATTATATTATTAGCATCAAAAAGTACCTCTAAGCGATTGCCGTTTTCGCTTCCATATAGATCTATTTCGTTAGACCAAGATTTTTCGGGCTTTAATAGGTGCGAAATTTCAGAAAATATCTCTTTTTTGATCTTTGCCTTTTTCCAATACTTATCGTCTTCAAAGAGCTTTATATTGCTATATTGCTGGTCGTATTGCAGATCATATGTATCGCTTTTAGGCAGAATAAAAAACTTACATTGCCAAATTGCCATATCTTCCTTCCTCAAATATTTTCATTATAAAATTTTAAAAGTAATGGATAAATCAGATGAATATTTAGAAAGAATAGAAAATTATTTTTCTAAACAAAATACTAAAAAATATATCACATTGTGAAGTGTATAATTAATTCTGGCTATAT
>NZ_CALHII010000179.1 GCF_938030815.1 uncultured Campylobacter sp. | reverse complement strand
TGGAATTTTAAATTTTAAAACCAAATTATATCAAGGCGGTTTTTAAATTTAATTGCAAGAAAATTCGCCCGAGTTTGCTTAGTGCAACTTTAAATTTAACGCGGAATTTGACGCGCCCACAAATCCTCTCTGAAAATCAAAATTTATCGCTTGAATCTACGCTTGCGAGGCGATCTTGCTTTTTGATAGCATTAAAATTTTAGCTTGTAGCACCAGGATCTGATTTTGCTGAGCTTTAAAATCTTTATCTTGCAGATCCTAGTCTGTCTCTCCGCCAAGCTCTAAAATTCTAGCCCGTAGCTCCTCGATCTCGCGCTCATACTCAGCGATCCTTTCTTGCAAGTGAAAGATCACGTCCACGCCCGCAAGATTGACGCCAAGCTCCTTTGTAAGGTTTAAAATCATACGTATGCGATCCATATCGTGCGCCGAATATAGTCGCATATTGCCCTCGGTGCGACCCGGGCTCACAAGCCCTTCGCGCTCGTATTGACGTATTGTTTGAGGATGAATATCCAAGACCTTCGAGACTATCGATATGAGATAAACCGGCTCATCGTAATCATGCATTTTGATGCCTCCTTATAGCTTTTGCAGCGCGGCTTTGACGTCCTCATCCAGCGAATCGACGTCGGGCAAAACGACATTTACCACCGCGTATAGATCGCCTAAAATTTTACTCTTGCGATTTTGCACGCCGTAGCCTTTTAAGCGGTATTTCTGCCCGTTTTTGGTATTTTTTGCGATCTTTATCGTTGCGCTTTTGCTTGGCGTCGAAATTTCTACCTTTCCGCCAAACATCGCCGTTTTCAAAGGCACGTCAATCTTTTTGAAAAGATCGTCGCCTTCGCGGCTATACTCGGCACTTGGCGCGATTTTTATCTCTAAAATTAGATCTCCGCTTTGAGCGCCTGATTTTTGTCCCTTGCCCCTTATGCGCAGCTTCTCGCCCGCATTGATGCCCGCGGGTACTTTAAATTTAACCGTCTCGCCGCCCACGCGCACGCTCATCTCGCCGCCTTGTATCGCGGTCTCAAAAGGAATTTCAATCGAGCTGTGCGTATCTAGGCTCTGCGCGCCGCCAAATCCGCCACCGAAACTGCTGCCGCTAAAGCCACTAAAACCCTCGCCACCACCGAAAGAGCTGAAACTAAATCCGCCGCGCGAGCCTGCGCTTTTTGCGCCGAAGGAGCCGCCGAAAATGCTGTTTAGGATGTCGTTTAGATCGCCCATGTTTGCCGAGCCCTGCGCGAAATCGTGGAAATTCTGCCCACCGAACATCTCATCGCCATGGCGGTCATACTGCGCCCGCTTTTTCTCGTCGCTTAAAATTTCATACGCAGCGTTGATCTCTTTAAATTTATCCTCAGCTCCAGGCTCTTTATTGATATCCGGGTGATACTTGCGAGCTAGCCTGCGGTAAGCTTTTTTAATCTCCTCGGCGCTTGCTGATTTATCCACGCCTAAGGTTTCGTATAAACTGCTTGTACTTGCCATTTTAATCCTTAAAATCTTAAAATTTATGCGGATTATATCATAAAACTTTAGTGAGTGTCAATCAAGTTTGCTAAATTTCATTTATAAATTTTAATTTTGCGTTAGGAATATATTAGCGGATAAAATTTATAATTCCGCCAAAATTTTATTATCACAAAGGATATAAAAATGAAAAAATCGATTATCCTATCGATAGCTTTGGCAGGTGCGCTTTTCGGCGCCAGTATCAACATTAAAGAAGCCCCAAATAGTTACGATCGCGTGAATCCGAGCTTTGATAAAGATGTCGTGCTCTCATATCACAGCTCCGTTGCGGACGTGAAAAAATCTGTCGTAAATATCGCTACGAAAACCAAAATTAAAGCAGGCAATAGCCCGATGTCGCAGATGTTTGACGATCCGTTTTTTAAGCAATTTTTCGACTTTGACATTCCGCAGCAGCAGGAGCGCGAGGGAAGCTCGCTAGGCTCTGGTGTCATAATCTCCGAAGATGGCTATATTGTCACAAATAATCACGTAATAGAAAATGCCGACGAAATCGTAGTTACACTACTAGAAGGCGATAAAGAGTATAAAGCCAAGGTAATCGGCACCGACCCTAAAACCGACCTTGCAATCATTAAAATCGACGAAAAAAATCTCTCTGCGGTTAAATTTGCTGACTCGTCCAAGGCTATGGAGGGCGATATCGTCTTTGCTATCGGAAATCCTTTCGGCGTGGGCGGCACCATCACTCAAGGCATAATCTCAGCGCTAAATAAAAACAACATCGGGCTAAATCAATACGAAAATTTCATCCAAACCGACGCTTCGATTAACCCGGGCAACTCAGGCGGTGCGTTAGTAGATAGTCGCGGCGCGCTTTTGGGGATAAATTCTGCTATTTTAAGTCGCGGCGGCGGAAATAACGGCGTAGGCTTTGCGATCCCTTCAAATATGGTAAAAGAGATCGCCGAAAAGCTCATCACAAACGGCAAGATCGAGCGTGGCTTTATAGGCGTTACGATCTCAGATATGTCTAAAGATCAAAAAGAGCTCTATGAAAGCAAAGAGGGCGCGCTAATCTCAAGCGTCGAAAAAGACATGCCTGCCGATAAAGCAGGCATCAAGCGCGGCGATTTGATTACCAAAATAAACGGCAAATCTATCAAAAACGCCAACGAGCTAAAAAATTTAATCGGCTCAATGGCTCCAGGAAGCTCAGTGGATGTAGAATTTGAACGTGACGGCAAAAGCAAGAGCACGACTATCAAGCTAGACGCGATGAAATCCGACTCCACCACCTTAGGCTCAGCCGGCGAGGACTCAAAAAGCGCAATAGAGGGGCTAAAGCTAAGGACGTTAAATGACAGCTTGCGCCGCAAATATAACCTCGACGACGATGTCTCGGGTGCCCTCGTCTTAAGCGTCAAAGATGGCTCAAAAGCCGATGATTACGGCTTTGAGGTAGGCGACGTGATCATCCAAGTCGGTCAAAACGATGTCAAAAGCTCAGACGACTTCGATCGATACATCAAAGATTACAAGGGCAAGAAAACCCTAGTTTGGGTTATCAGACGCGGAATTCCGCAAGGTCTTGTAATCCGCTAAGTTCTTCCGCCGGGCTTTAGCGGCGAGAAACGCGCAAGCATTAAAATTTAACCGCGACAAGCCCAGCTCAAAGCATTAGCGGAACATTGCAAGTAAGCAAACAGAAGCTTTTGAGATTTTGAGCTTTCTAGCAAGCGAAATTTCTAGCTTTCGAGCGCAAAAGATGCATAAACTATAAAAATGGGCTTTTGGCGAGCATAAAAGCTGCCGAAAGCCCTCCCTGTTATTTCAAGCACCTCTGAAAGCTCTCTGTTATTTCAAGCACCTCTGAAAGCCCTCTGCTATTTCAAAACACCGCTAAAAGCCCAGATTTTTCGCTTGAAATTCTTAGAATTTTACTTTTTTGCTTTTGTTTTCACTTAGAATTTTTAAAATTTAACCCTCCACGCCGCTACTTTATCGTTTTTATCGCCTCGTCTGGAACTTGCTTTAAAATTTTAATCTCTTTGCTAATGACATACCGCAAAAGTATGCGCTTCTAGCCTGGACTTCAAATTTTAATCCCTCTCATATATATTGCTTCGCTTTAAATTCCACAAAATCCAAATTTATAAAATTTATGCCCTACCATATTTCTGCTACCAGAAACTACCACCTTTTTATTCTATCACTTTTTCCAGCTACGTCACTTCTTGGGAATTCCGCTGGCTAAATTTTAAGGTCGGAATTTTAAAATTCCATCATTTTGTAATCGTAATTTTTCATTTAAGCTTCGAGAACAAAAATAAGCTGAAATTTTACTTTATTATCGAAAACGTTGCATCACAATACCCATTTTTTCGCATTAAGCTACCTTTCGTTAGAAATTTTATTAAATTTATTGTAAATAGGTATTTTTATAGTATAATGGATAGTTTTTATTTTTTACAAAGGATTACAACTATGAAAGAGATCAAAATCCCAATTATCTCAGGTCTGAGCATCGCTGCTACGCTAGCATTGATGCCGATGCAAGCTTTAGCCGACAATGCAAAAGCGACGGTAACCGGCGGCGGTAGTAATAAATTGCATCGTTCCGGCACCACTACCTATTATTCCGGTGGTTACGAGGGTGTAGTATCTGGCGCTTCCAGCGATCATATAGTAACTATTACAGGCGATCCTAGCGGTGTCGATATGTCTTCTTACACCATATACGGCGGCGGCATGGGCGATCCTAATGTCGTACCTACGAAATCCGCCGATCGAAACAGGATCATCGTTCAAAACGGCGCTACCGCTACTACTATAATAGGCGGCGAAGGTAAAGGCGCAACCGGCAATACCGTAAGTATAATAAATGCAACCGTTAATCGAGCCGTCCTCGGCGGCAACGGCACCTGGGCGGGACAGTCGGGATATTCGGGAAACGCCGTCGGCAACACCGTAAATATTGAAGGCAATAGCCATATAATTGGAGATAATGCGGGCGTACTCAACTTTGAAGCGATGGTGTCGGGAGGTCGCGCTAGATATGGTGCCTCTGCGAATAATAATACGGTAAATATCACCGGTGCGGCGAAGATAGATATGGGCAGGATAGAGGGCGCTACCATACACCAAGGCGGCTCCGCGAAAGGCAATGGCGTCAATATCACGGGTGCTGTCGTCTTAAATACCGA
>NZ_CALHII010000178.1 GCF_938030815.1 uncultured Campylobacter sp. | reverse complement strand
TGCTTTTTACGAACGTGCGAAACGCGCAGGGCAAACGGATGCCGCCGGTGCTAACCAATATTTTCGGCTCCTTCGAGGCGTTAAATTTAATCCTCGGTCGCAAGCCCGACGAAATTGCCGCCGAGATCGAGAGCTTGCTAAAGCCGAAGCGTCCGCAAAGCTTCGGCGAAAAGCTTGATTTCTTGGCGCACTTAATCTCGCTTCGTAAAATTTTTGTAAAGCGCCTTAGCGGTCGCGGCGAGTGCCAGCAGGTCGCGCATCTGGGCGCTGACGTCGATTTGGGCGAGCTTCCAGTGCTTAAGACCTGGGAGGGTGACGGCGGCGCGTTCATCACGATGGGGCAGGTCTATACGAAGGATCTAAACTCTCAAACGCAAAATCTCGGTATGTATCGCCTGCAAATTTACGGACGCGACCGCCTGGGGATGCACTGGCAGATACACAAAGACGGCGCGGGCTTTTTCGACGAATACCGCAAAGCTGGGCGCAAGATGCCCGTATCCGTGGCGATCGGCGGCGATCCACTCTATATCTGGTGCGGTCAGGCGCCGCTACCGAAGGGGATTTTTGAGCTACTGCTTTACGGCTTCATCCGCCGCAGCCCCGCTCGCCTCGTAAAATCGCTTACGAATGAAATTTACGTTCCCGCGGACGCTGATTACGTGATCGAGGGCTTTGTCGATCCCGCAGTAAGCGAGCCGGAGGGGCCTTTCGGCGATCACACGGGATATTACACGCCGGTAGAGCCATTCCCGGTGATGGAGGTTAGCGCGATCACGCACAAACGCGCGCCCGTATTTCACGCCACCGTCGTGGGTAAGCCGCCGCTTGAGGATAAATTTATGGGATACGCGACCGAGCGGATCTTTTTGCCGCTGTTTCGCACGAGCGCGCCCGATCTGATCGATTATAAAATGCCCGAAAACGGCGTATTTCACAACCTAATTTTGGCTAAGATCGCCGTGCGCTACCCCGCTGCGGCTAAGCAGATCATGCACGCGTTTTGGGGCGTGGGGCAGATGAGCTTCGTAAAACACGCCGTTTTCGTGCCGCAGGACGCGCCGAGCTTGGATGAGTACGAAGCGCTTACGAAGTACGTCCTAAACCGCATAGGCGCGCGCAGCCTCGTTTTTAGTGAGGGTGTGTGCGATCAGCTCGATCACGCAAGCCCGAACTCCTGCTTCGGCGGCAAGCTCGGCATTGATGCGACGGTTGATCTAAGCTCGCAGGCGCCGCAAATTTTAAGCGACGAGGAGCTGCTAGCGAAATTTCAAAGTGAGGAGCCCGCTATTTTGGCGCTTAAGCAGCACTTTTGCGATACGAAAAACCCGCTCGTGCTGATAAACATAGACAAAAAAGAGCTCGTAGAGCGTAGCTGGCGGCGGCTTTTGAAATTTAGCGAGCATTTTAAAATTTTGATTTTTACAGATGCGAGAAACGACGCGAGCAACCTCTATATGAGCGTTTGGCGCGTCGTAAATAGCATCGATGCGCTGCGCGACGTGTTTGTGGCGCAGGACGATCACATCTGCATCGACGCTACGAGCAAACACGAGTGGGAGGGCTATACGCGCAGGTGGCCGCAGGAGACGCTCTGCAGCCGCGAAGTCGTGGCAAGCCTCATAGAGCGCGGCATCGTGCAGGATGAGCCCGAGCTATTTAAGAAATTTGAAATTTTTTGAGGGCGCGGGGCGGAATTTCGTGCCGATTTGAAATTTTAAAATTTTAGCTTTGGTTTTAAGGCCGCGCGCTAAATTTAGAAGAAACTTTGTTTAAATTTACAACCTTGGGCGGAAAAATTTTATAAATTTTGCTGCCGCGTGAGCGGTAAATTTTATAATTTTAAAATTTCAAAAATTTTTATAATGGCGCAAAAGCCCGATATAGCGCAAGCAAGCACAAAATGAAAGGACATAAATGATAGAGTGGATACAAAATTTTTTTAGCGGAACGATTCCGAAGCTGCTGTTAAACGCGACGCTGGAGACGCTGTATATGACCTTCATAAGCACGGCTTTGGCGTTTATTTTAGGGCTCGTGCTCGCGATCGTGCTTATCCTTACGCGTCGCGGTGGGCTCGGCGAAAACCGCATCATCTACGCCGTGTTGGACGTCGCGATAAATACGCTGCGAAGCTTCCCGTTTATAATTTTGCTGATCGTGCTCTTTCCGCTTACGAAGCTTCTTGTCGGCACTAGCATCGGTACCACCGCGGCGATCGTACCGCTTACTATCGGCTCGGCGCCCTTTATCGCTCGCCTCATCGAAAGCGCTCTGCTAGAGGTCGATAGCGGCGTGATCGAGGCGGCGAAGAGCTTCGGTGCGAGCAAGACGCAGATAATCTTTCGCGTAATGTTCATCGAGGCGCTACCTAGCATCATCGGTGCGATTACTTTGACGCTCATCGTCATCATCGGATTTACGGCGATGGCGGGCACGGTCGGCGGTGGTGGGCTCGGCGACGTGGCGATCCGCTATGGCTTTCAGCGCTTCCGTCCCGATATAATGGCATACACCGTCGTGATACTGATCGTACTCGTGCAGATAATCCAAAGCATCGGAAATTTATTCTATAAAATTACGAAAAAGTAGGAGCACTGGCGGTTGCGGCGGAATTTTATGATGAAATTTTATCTGCTTTGCTTTTTGTCGTAAAATTCTGCTCTTGCTTTGAAATTTCATCTTTGCTTGAGATTCTGCGTTTGCTTATAAGATTCTACTCTTGCTAGCGAGATTCGGCATTCACTCGCAAGGCTCCGCTTTCACTCATTTGATTGCACTCTCGCCGTGAAATTTTGTCGTAAATTTTGATCTGAAATTTCGTATTGCAAATTTTAAAGCGGCATAGAATTTTATGAATTATCTTGCGGCGCTTGCCGTAAAATTTTATGCGGGCGGATACGGCGCGTTTAATAAGATCGTTATCGCATAAGAGCGAAGCTATGAAATTTATCTAGTGTGTAGCGTCTAAATTTAAAAAGGGGCGAGAAATCTCCCGCCCCTGAAATTTTAAGTATAGGATTTGATTTTATAGATGTGCAAGCTAGAGCTTACGCATCTCTTAAATTTAAAACATAATCTCAAACCCTGCATTGATAGCACCACCTCTTGTTTTGCCTATGTAGCCCTTGCCTCCTAGGCTAAGGATAAGGTTTTTGCTATCGTATTTATAGCCAGCTTCAAATACTCCGGTCGAACCTTTTAGACTAGGCTTAGGAGCGTCAAGTCCCATAGTAGATGCTTTAGCATCCCCTTTAAACTCATACTCATAAGCGCCTCCTACGTATAGGTTATGCTCGTCTTTTAAATTTATAGTATCTCTAAGACCTGCTCTTAGCCTATTAGATGTAACGCTATCAAAGTGATATCTCTCGCCCGAGCTTATAGTAGCATCGGCATCATCTGTGTAAGCATATAGCCATTTAGTATAAACGTCTAGTTTATTACTTTGGCTTAGATCAAAGATCTGACCTATTCCTATATGAGTAGCCATATAGGTTGAGCTGATATCAAACTTCTCATTATGAGCTAATACTCCAGGAGCTATGGCATAGGTCCAGTCGTTACTATTGTAGTCGCTACTTATCTTACCTACGTGAAAGCTTGCATCTAGGTAGGTACCGCTAGTAAAGTTTTGCTTTAGCATCAAGCCTCCGCCTATATACTCACTATCTCCGTCTGCATGTAGACCGCTATCTAAATAGCTATCGTAGTTGGCTTTTCCATATTCAACGAATACTCCGCTTAGTATCTCTCCTACGGAATTCGGAGTTAAGCTAGCAAGTCCCGCTGCTACTCCATAGCCTTTGGAATTTACGTGCGAGCCCGTCTCATGTCTTAGATCATAAGCTTCGCTTATAGCAAAAGGAAATAGCTCTAAATGCCCATCCGGTATTAGCTTATCTAGGTAGTTAGTGATTAACTCGCTTCCGCTCTTTAAGCTAGCTAAGCTTGCAGCTCTGGTTTCTGCGAAGGATTTAGCGTCATCCTTTACTTTTTTCTTGCCGCTAATTTAAGATCCAATGCTTTTCCGTTTGCATCTACCATAGCATATGTTTCATAATCTATGGTAGCGCCTTGCTGAACCCTGGTTTGTAGATGAGAAGGATCAGGAAGTAGTAATCGTCCGCTTCCTTGCTTATCGATCAGGTGGATAGTGCTGGTATCTCCTACGTCGGTATTGCCGCTAATGTAAGCGGTGATCTTACCTCTCATATTGCTTAGATCGGTATTGGCCGTAGGATCTGTTAGCGTAATCATAGAATCGCCGTCTTTAATAGTAGGAGGCATAAAGATATTGATATCGTCAAATCCTCCGATATTCTTAGCGGTTATAGTATTAGGAGCTGCCGGATTGGTAGGGTTTTTACCTACGTTTAGAGTGCTTCCAGCTCCGCCGGTGATATCTCCGATATTATTGCCGCCGGTTAAATTTACGGTAGAGTTATTGCCGCCGTTAATATTTAATCCGTTGAAATTCGTAGGATTGTTTGGATCTTCGTTAACTACGTTTATTACAGGATTTGGGATAGGATTATATCTATTGATCTCATCGTTTCCAAACTCGCCGCCGGTGATATTTCTAGAGGTAAGCTTGCTTCCTTGAATTAAGATAGATTGATCGTCACTGCTCTTAATTAAGCCTTTTAGCATTATATCGTAGGTGGTAGAGTTTTTAAGCGTAAACTC
>NZ_CALHII010000177.1 GCF_938030815.1 uncultured Campylobacter sp. | reverse complement strand
GCCGTGAAAAGGCGGTGTCTTAACCCCTTGACCAACGGACCATATATTCATTAACAGAACATATCCCATTATATCAAAATTTAACTAATTGTCAAGCACTAAATTCTAAATTTTGCTCTCGCGCAAAATCCTCGAAGCGGCTCATCTGCGCGGCGTTGTTTTGCAGGCTTTTTTGCACGAAAGCCTCGTCTTTTAGCGCCGCAATCGCCGCTGCGAGGCTAAGCGTCGTGATGTTAAAGGGCGGGCGCAGCTTATAAAGCGCGCTTATGATTTGCCGCGGCGCGATGCCGTAGCCTACGCGCATACCGCCCAGGCCGTAGACCTTTGAGAAGGTGCCTAGATAGAGCACGTTTTTAAAATTTTGAATTAAAAGCTTAGGATCAAGCCTCTTGCGTTTATCTTTAAACGCGGCAAATTCGTTATATGCGGCATCGATCACTAAAAGCGTATCCTCATCCACGCTTCGAGCGAACTCATACACCGCCTCCGCATCCAAGCACTCGCCAAGCGGGTTGTTCGGCACGCACAAAAAGATGACCGAAATTTCATCCCTGTGCGCGTTATAAATTTTTAAAAGCTCGGCTAGATCGTGCTCCTGCGCGCTCGTTTTGTAAACCCTGGCCTCGCAGTGGCTTGCGTAGATGCCGTACATCGCGAAAGTGACGCCCGCTTGCAGTATCGCGCGGCGCGAATTGAGCTTGGCGTGCAGCGCAAACTCGATGATCTGATCGCTGCCCGCGCCGATGATGATATTTTGCGGCTCTACGCCGAATTTCGAGGCGAGCGCGTCCTTTAGCTCATACATCGAATCATCGGGGTAAAGATGTGCGCGTGCCGCGTTTTGTGCGATCGCCTCCTGCACCGCCTCGCTCGTGCCGAAAGGATTTTCGTTGCTGGCAAGCTTTAGCACGTCCTGCTTGCGGATGCCAAGCTCGCGCACCACAAGCTCGATCGGCTTCCCCGCTTCATAATTGCTTAGATTTTCTACAAATTCGTTAAATTTCATTACTCCCCTCCGTTTATATAGCTTCCCAGCCAGGTGATTTCGTGGCCGTTTTTCTGCGCGTTTTGCAACACGCGCGCCACGCGTTCATCATCCACATGCCCCTCAAAATCGACATAAAAGACGCATTTAAAATCCTTAAGCTTAACAGGGCGGCTTTCTAATTTGGTTAAATTTATCCCCTCGTTGCGAAACATCTGCAAAAAGTCCACGAGCCCGCCCGGGCGGTCGTCAGTTTTGGCTAGAATGCTCGTTTTGTTGCGGTCGCTCTTTTGGTTTTTAAAGTCGCTCAGCACGAAAAAGCGTGTGCGATTGGCGGAGTTGTCCTCGATCTTTTGAAACATCATCGGCACGCCGTAAAGATCGGCGGCGATCTTGGAGCAGATCGCGGCGGAGTGCGGCGTGGCAGCTGCCATCTGCGCTGCAAGCGCGGTAGATTTGGTCGCGGTAAATTTAACGCCGCTAAGGCCGTGATCGTCTAAAAATTTAAGGCACTGATTGTATCCTTGCGGATGCGAGAATATCTGCTCTACCGTGCTTACGTCGTCGCAGTGGCTCGCAAAGCAGTGGTGGATATCCATATAAATTTCGGCGACGATCTTGACGCCCTCATATTTTCGCAAGCAATCAAGCGTCGCTCCCACCGCGCCTTCGGTGTTATTTTCGATCGGCACGACGCCGTATTTGGCCTCGCCGCTATCAAGCTCCTTAAAGACCGCCTCGATGTTTGAGAGCGGTAGATAGGAGCTTACCGCGCCGAAGCGGCTTTTGGCGGCTTGGTGCGAATAGGTGCCGAAAGGCCCTAAAAACGCGACGATCTGCGGTTTTTCTAAATTTCGCGAAACCGAGAAAATTTCAAAAAATATCGCCTCGATCGCCTCTTTGCTTAAATTTCGCGCCTTTCCGCCGTCCAGCCTGCTGATGATCGAGCGCTCGCGCTCCGGGCGGTAGATTGCGCTGCCCGCGGTCTGCTTCAGCTCGCCGATCTTTTTGACGAACCCCATGCGCTCGTCGATAAGGCGCAAAATTTCATCATCCAGCCTATCAATACAAACGCGCAGATCATCGATGTTTTGCATCATAGCCCTCCTTCTGCTCGCCCCTAAATTTCGGTTTTAAAAATTTCACGCCGCCGCTCTTGCCGCTTTGCGCTTTGAAATTCTTACCGCGCGAACTTAAAATTTCATCGCTTGCAATTACTGCGCCGTAGCTTCCGCGCGCTAAGAAGGCGCGATAAAATTCGTCGCAGCGGGATTTGAAATTTAAAGAGCCGAGATTAAAATTTAAAGCGGGGCTTTGTTTTGCCGTAAAATTTACAGGCGCATTTTGTTTGGATTTGAAATTTAAAGCAGGGGCGCATCCTGGCTTGGAATTTAAAGCAGCGGTGCGTTTAAAATTTAAGACCGTACTTGCTGCTGCGTTAAAATTTAAAGCCGCTGCGCGTTCGGATTTTAAATTTAAGATCGCGCCCCGTTTTGGACGGCTCGCCGCGCGGATCATACGAGATCCTTTTCGAGCGCGATTAGATCATCAAAGCTTTCGCGCTTTCTAATTAGGCGGTCCTGTCCGTCGTAAACCGCGACCTCGGCGGCGCGACAGCGGGTGTTGTAGTTGCTCGACATCGAAAACCCGTAGGCGCCGGCGCTTTTGATCGCGAGCAGATCGCCGCTTTGCAGGCTAGGCAAGCTAACGCCTTTGGCCAAAAAATCGCCGCTTTCGCAGATCGGCCCCACGACGTCGCAGAGGCTCGCTGCGGCTAAATTTACGCTTGAAATTTTTTCATCCGCGCCCGAACCGCTTGTTTGATCCGAGCCCCTGCCGCCTAAATTTACTTCGCTCGCGCCGGATTCGTCTAAATTTATACCCTCCGAAGCGCTAACGATCTTGATGGCGTGGTGCGCGCCGTAGAGGCTCGGGCGTATGAGATCGTTCATCGCGCCGTCAACGATGACGAAGCGCTTGCCGCAGTTTTGTTTTTCGTAAAGCACGCGGGTAAGAAATACCCCCGCAGCCCCCGCGATGAAGCGCCCCGGCTCGCACACGATCGTGACGTCTAGACCGCTTAGGCTGCGCAAAATCCCCTGCGCGTAGTCGTAGAGCACGATCTGTTTTTCATCCTCGTAGCGGATGCCGATGCCGCCGCCCACGTCGAAAAATTTTATATCGATCTCAAGAGCTCGCAGCTCTCGCAGCAGATCGCTTACGATCTTTGCGGCGTCACAGATCGGCGCGATCTCCGTGAGCTGGCTGCCGATGTGAAAGTGGATGCCGACGGGATTTAAAAATTTGCTCTTTTTGGCGTAGATATACATCTTGCGCGCAGTCTCGATACTGACGCCGAATTTGTTCTCATTTAGCCCCGTGGAGATGTAGGGGTGGGTTTTGGCGTCAACGTTTGGATTTACGCGGATGCTGATGCGAGCGGGCTTATTTAGCTTTTGTGCGATTTGCTCGAGGCGCAGCATCTCGGCTTCGCTTTCTAAATTTATCAGCAAGATGTCCGACTTTAGCGCAAATTCTAGCTCGCTGTCTTGCTTGCCGACGCCAGAGAATATGATCTTATAGCTCTTTGCGCCGATATACAGAGCGCGGCGCAGCTCGCCAATGCTGACGCAGTCAAAGCCGCTACCCAGATCTGACAAAAACTTTAAAACGCTAAGGTTAGAATTGGCTTTAATAGCGAAGCAAACGAGCGATTTGCGCGCTGCGAAGGCCTCTTTGAGCGCTATGAAATTCTTTTGTATCTCGTTAAAATCGTAAACGTATAAAGGGGTGCCGTATTTGCGGGCTAAGCTTGAATAATCCATAGAATTTCCATCGATAAATTTTGCGCCATTCTAACAAATCAAGGCTTAACGATGCTTAAAAACCAAAAATGCTGCAAAGCCTAATAGCGCTGTTATGGGCATGATAATGCCAAGTTCTGGGATGATGACGCCGTTGAGAGAAAACCTAATTAACACGAAAAGCACGCCCCAAGCGCATAGCGTAGCGATAAAAAATCCGAAGCTTAGCAGCGCAAGATTAAAAAACCGTCCCGTAACGGGCAGGTAATAATACAGCACTAACACCGCCAAGGGCGCGAACAACGGAAAAAATATCATATTATAAAGGCTTGCTTTTATAGTGGAGATATTCACGCCTTGATGCGAAAAGGT
>NZ_CALHII010000176.1 GCF_938030815.1 uncultured Campylobacter sp. | reverse complement strand
TTTTCTTTTCGGCTAGGTCTAAATTTTTATTGCAAACAGCCTTGAAATATCTACGCAGCTCGGCGTAATCATTTGGATCGCTGATCATAAAATTACAAAACAAGCCGTTTTTGCCCTGTAAAAATATCATATCAAAAACACTATCAACGCCCTTGCCAAAATGAAAAATGATCTGAGGCAAAAGCACCATGCAGATCGTCGCTAAAATTATAAAAACAGATGTCGCTACGGGCAGAACTACAAACATCGCCGCCATGATAACGACAAGAAATATTACGCCTGTTTTACCGCCGACGCTATCTAGCCCGTAATGTATCGGAAGCGCGTAGGATACTGTTTTGTGAAGCTTTCGTATTTGACGCGGCGCAATTTCCGCAAAAATGTTACCGTCAATTATCTTGACGATTTTATCATTATAAAAATAGACATAAGCGTTTCTATAGAAATTCATATCGAATTTTCTCCTGCCTATGACGAGCAAAAAGCATAATGAAATTTTAAATATATCGGAGTTGCCGCCAAAAAATACGTTTCTTAAAATTCCAAAAGCCATTAACGCAAGCATCAAAATAATCGAAATTTTTATGACTTGATTAGTTTCGTCTTTGATGACTAGCGGCTCTTTGTCGTAGTCTCTTGCAAATTTTCTCAGGCTTAAATTTAACTCATCTTGCATGCTCATTCCTATTTTGTTCGCGTAGTCAAATTCTACTACGGCTTTCTCACGCCAGACGCGCAGCTTATTTCAAGCCAAAATTTTGCTTGATGTAAATGTGCAAAATATCGATTGCGGCGGGCGTTACGCCGCTGATCTCGCTCGCGGCAAAAAGCGTCGGCGGCGCGAAGCGATTTAGCTTCTGCACGATCTCGTTGCTAAGCCCTCCGATCTTGCTAAAATCGATCTGCGGCGGGATCGCGACGCCAAGCAGCCCCTTCATCCTCTCGACCTCGGCGCGCTGCATCGCGATGTAGAAATGATACTTGCACTGCGTTAAAATTTCATCCAAAACCTCATCGCTAAAGCCCTCAAAATGCGGTGCCAGAGCGAGCAGTCCCGCCTTTGAAAAGCCGCTTTGAGAGGCGATCTTTTGCAAGCTACAGCTTTGCGAAATTGGCTCTGCGCCGATACTTTGCAGCAGGCCAAGCGTCTGTTTCGAAGGAGTAATCTGCGTTTTTAGCAAAAATTCCATTCCGCTCTGCACATCGTGCTTAAATTTGCTCGCCCGCTCGTAACTCGCCTCGTCTAAAAGCCCGATTTCGCGGCCGTATTCGCTTAGACGCAACACTGCGTTGCCTTCGCGCAGCAGCAGGCGAAATTCCGCACGCGAAGTAAACATTCGGTAAGGCTCGTTCGTGCCCTTAGTGACGAGATCATCGATCAAAACGCCGATATACGCCTCATCTCTGCGCAAAATCAGAGGCTGCCGCCCGTGCAAATCAAGCACGGCGTTGATACCCGCCATCAGCCCCTGCGCCGCGGCCTCCTCGTAGCCGGTGGTGCCGTTGATCTGGCCTGCTAAAAACAGCCCGCGGATCTTTTTGGTCTCGAGGCTGTGTTTAAGCTCGGTAGGATCGATGAAATCGTACTCGATCGCATAGCCCGGGCGGACGATTTTTGCATTTTCAAAGCCTCTGATCGTGTGCAAAAACGCAACCTGCACGTCGTAAGGAAGGCTCGTAGAAAGCCCGTTTACGTAATACTCCGTAGCCTCGCGCGTCTGCGGCTCGACGAAGACGTGGTGGCGGTCTCGATTTGGGAATTCATAAATTTTAGTCTCGATGCTCGGGCAGTAGCGCGGGCCGGTGCTTGAAATCTGCCCCGTAAACATCGGCGCGCGGGCGAAATTTTCGCGGATGATCTCGTGCGTGCGCTCGTTCGTGTAGGCGATGAAGCAGGCAAGCTGTTTCGGCGCAAAATTTTTGCTGCGAAAGCTAAAAGCGCGCGGATTGGCGTCGCCGTCTTGGCGCTCAAGCACGCTAAAATCGATCGTCTTAGCATCGATCCTCGGGCAGGTGCCCGTCTTTAGCCGCCCCATTTGCAGCCCCAAGCTTCGTAGCGATTCGGCAAGCTCGACGCTCGCCAGCTCGCCCACGCGCCCCGCTTGCAGCTTATTCTCGCCCACGTGAATTAGCCCGTTCAAAAAGGTGCCGGCGGTGATTATCAGATGCTCGGTCTCATAAACGTTGCCAAGATGGCTCTTAACGCCACAAATGCGCGGGCCGCCGCCTTGCTCGCAGGTTAAAATTTCGCTCGCGATCTCCTGGCTTACGTCCAGCCCCTGCGTGTTTAGCAGCAAATTTCGCATGTAGATGCGGTATTCGTCCATATCGATCTGAGCGCGCGAGCCGCGCACCGCAGGGCCCTTGCTCTCGTTTAAAATTCTAAACTGCAGCCCGCACGTATCCGCCGCAAGTCCCATCTGACCGCCCAACGCGTCGATCTCCTTTACCAGATGTCCCTTAGCAAGGCCGCCGATTGCAGGGTTACAGCTCGCAGCGCCGATCTGCTCGGCCAAGATCGTAATTAGCAGCGTCTTTGCGCCCATTTTTGCGGTGGCTAAGCTTGCCTCAATACCCGCGTGCCCGCCGCCCACAACGATAACGTCGTATTTCATTTTTTGCCTTTAAATTTAAAGTTGCAATTTTAGCCAAAATAAAATTTCAAAACGATAAATCGCACGCAGATGTCGCGGACAAGCCGTTCGTAAAAATCGCGGCACAAAAGCGGCGAATGGTGGGCATAAAATTCCGCATAAATTTTTAGCGCAAAATTCCTGCGCCAAAATTTCACGCGCGGGCTTTGCTTTAAATTTAGCGTTGTATAATTACGCATTTTTATCAAAAAGGATGAATGCTGATAGATAAAGCTTATGTTTGCGCGCTGAAAGATCGCGTGATAGGCGGCTGCGAGATTGCAAAGGAGGAGGCGCTAGAGCTGGCGCGATGCGAGGATTTAGGCGCGCTTTTTGCGGCGGCGGATGAGATCAGGCGCGAGTTTTGCGGCGATAAATTCAATCTCTGCACGATCATAAACGTAAAATCGGGGCGCTGTAGCGAGGACTGCAAATACTGCGCGCAGTCGGCGCATTTTAACACGGGCTGCGAGACTTACGGAATTTTGAGCGAGCGGCAGGTGCTAAGCGCCGCGCTTGCAAACGAAGCCGAGCAGACGCATCGCTTCTCGCTCGTCGCCAGCGGGCGCGGAATTTCTCAAAAAAGCTCCGATCTTAAGGCATACTGCGCGATCTATGAGCGGCTGCGAAGCGAAACGCGGCTGCATCTGTGCGCCTCGCTGGGGATCGCCTCAAAGCCCGCGCTGGCGCTGCTTAAAGCAAGCGGCGTACAGACCTATCATCACAATCTCGAGACTTCGCGCAAATTTTATCCGCAGATCTGCACGACGCACAGCTACGACGATCGCATCCAAACGATACAAAACTGCCGCGCCGTGGGGCTTGACGTATGTAGCGGCGGGATTTTCGGGCTGGGCGAAAGTATGGAGGATCGCATCGATATGGCGCTGCAGCTGCGAGAGCTGGGCGTTAGCTCCGTGCCGATCAATATCCTGACCCCGATCAAAGGCACTCCGCTGCAAAACGCCGCGCCGCTAGCGCACGATGAAATTTTAAAATCGATCGCGATCTACCGCTTCATTTTGCCGCGCGCGTATCTGCGCTTCGCAGGCGGCAGGCGAAATTTGGGCGAGCACGTGCGCACGGCGCTTGGATGCGGCATCAACTCGGCGCTTACGGGCAATTTCCTGACCACCACCGGCGATAGTATCGCAAGCGATAAGGCGCTTGTGGCGCAGTGCGGGTTCGACCTCGCAAAGGGCGCGGATTAGCGTCAGTCGGGAATTAAAGATAAAATTTAAGAGGTAGCCGTGAAGTTAAAATTTTTCTCTGCCTTGATTTTAGTCGTGTTGCTTTGCGGCTGCTCGACGCTCTCGCAGGACGGCAAGGAGGCTTTGTTTGCAACAGGCGCGAACAGATGCGACATCGCAAGCTCGCTAAATAAGGAGCAGCCAAACCGCTGCGCGAAGCGGCAAAAAATCGACGCCGAAGTCGCGCGAAAGGCGCAAGAGCAAGCGGCATCGCAAGACGCGTTTAATTCATTCAGAGCGAATAGCGCGCAAGCTCAACAAAGAGCGCAGCAGCAGTATA
>NZ_CALHII010000175.1 GCF_938030815.1 uncultured Campylobacter sp. | reverse complement strand
CATGATCCCCGCCACCGTAGAGGTGCAGATCGTGACTCTGGAGCCGAAGATCCCCTTCGAGGAGACGGCAAATTCGGCGATTTCGTCGAGGACAAAAGCTCGGTTTCGCCGATTGAACAAATTTTAAAATCCGACCTCAAAGAGCAGATCGACGATATTTTAGAACAGCTCAATGACCGCGAGCGCACGGTGATCCGCATGCGATTCGGACTGCTTGACGACGAGAGCGACCGCACGCTTGAAGAGATCGGCAAGGAGCTCAACATCACTCGCGAGCGCGTCCGCCAGATCGAAAGCTCGGCGATCAAAAAGCTAAAACACCCAAAGATCGGCCGCAAACTAAAAACCTATATCGAGAGCTAGGGCAAAACACCGATATAATTTACTTTTTGGCGCCCGCAAATTTAAAATTCATAGACAACCGGGCTTTGGATTCAATATGATTGATTTTAAAAACACGACAAAAATTTAAATCCACTAAGATCCAAGCTGGAATCGTCAATAATGTATTTTTTTAGCATAAATTTTATCAGACGGGGCACAAATCAAGGCGCAGTAAAATGCAGCAGTACTTAAAACTCCGATTTTTATGGGCTTAAGGTTTGAAATTCGTAGGTTTCAAACTCCAGTTGAGTAAATTTACTCTAGCTTCGGCAAGGCTTATATCCTCGAAATTCCCCTTTCAAACTCCAGTGGAGGAAATTTACACGACGAGCGCGGCAGAGCGCGTATCAATGCATATTCGTTTCAAACTCCATCGGAGTAAATTTGCACTAAAGCTAGCTCGCAGTTTTTCGCCGCAACGTTGAAAGTTTCAAACTCCAGCGGAGGAAATTTAAACTTGATTTATGCCGACAATAGTGTCACCTTTGTCAGGTTTCAAACTCCAGCGGAGGAAATTTACACGGCTGCATCGCGGTCGGCGATAGCGCCCAATCTGTGCGTTTCAAACTCCAGCGGAGAAAATTTACACAGCGTTAGGAATTCTATTTTTCTAGGCTATGAATATTGAAGTTTATATTTTTACCTCTTAAATTTAGATAAGCGGCAAAGGCGGCTTAGAATAAAACGCCGCATTTGCAGTATTTTGCAAATCTTAGCCAAAGTTTTATTCGCGTAATTCTCAAAATTCCGACTAAAATTGGTAGCGCGATTTAACGACGCAAAAGCCACCGTTTTGCGCACTGTCATTCCGCCTCGCATCATCTAGCTAGCTTACTGCGCGCTGACAAACCGGTAACTCGACACCGGCAAACTTTTACACACGTTCAATCGCATCCCGCCGCCGCACTGCCTACTCGCAATCACAGCGCCCATAAATTTTGCCGCATTGCCGTGCTGGCAACCGCA
>NZ_CALHII010000174.1 GCF_938030815.1 uncultured Campylobacter sp. | reverse complement strand
ATAGAAGCTGCCTGCGATGCAAATCGTGCTAAGATCCTGCCCAAGCCCCATTTTGTGCGCTAGCCACAGCGAGTGGGCGCCCGCATCTACGACTACAAAATCAGCGCTTAACGAGAGTCTATTTGCTGTGCGGATATAGAACTTATCGCCTACTTTAGTGATGTTTTGCACTTCGGTGTTTAGGTACAGATCGCAGGTTTTGCCCTCCACGTTTTTAGCGTTTTGCACGAAGGAATTCGCCATCGCGCCGTAATCGATCGTCGTGTAAACTCCCGATTGCACGCCCATTGCTACGATATCCTCCGCTCGCTCCTCACCGCGCCCGTCAAAAACTAGCTTGGGCTCGATTTTTTTGAGCTCTTCCTTGCCAAAAAGCTGCAGATACGGATAAAGCTCTTTAAATTTCTCAAAGCGGTCTTTAATTAGCTCTACCTCACTTTCGCCCACGCCAAGAGCCATTTTCTGCCCTTGAAATAAAAATTTATTCTCATATCCGTGCTTTTGGCAATATTTCACGATCATATCCGCCTTGCGCTTGACTTCTGCTGCTTTTTGCAGGTCGTAGTTGGTCTCGATGTCGCCGCAATGAATCGTCTGAGAGTTTGCGCTGGCTTTAGAATTTAGCGTCGCAAGCCCTTCGTATTTTTCAAGTAGAGCGATATTTTTGATCCCGCTAAATTCTGCCAGCACGTATGCTAGCGCGCTGCCCGTGATACCGCCGCCTATGATGATTACTTCGTAATGTTTTTCTTGCATGCCCTTTCCTTATCGAATTTGGCTGCAATTGTGCGAAAATTTCGCTTAAAAGCTAGTTATAAAAGCGTGAATTTAGATGATTTTATATAAAATTCGCACCATTTCATTTTGGGAGTAGTATATGAAAAAATCGATTCTTGTCGGATTAAGTTTGATTATAGCCACGTCGCTGTGGGGCGCAGATAAGAAAGTTTATCGCCTTAAGCTAGCTCAGACTTACGAGCTTAGTATGCCTATCGTAGGCGATGTCGCCAAGCGTATGGCAGATCTTGCAGATAGTATGTCTGATGGCAGGCTGAAAATCAGTATCGACGCGCCTAGCAAACATAAAGCACCTTTTGCAATCTATGATATGGTCAAAAACGGACAATACGATTTAGGCTATACTGCGAGCTACTATTATAAAGGTAAAAATAGCGCAAATATGCTGTTTACGACGGTGCCTTTTGGTATGACGAAAGACGAACAGCACGCTTGGTATTACTTCGGCGGAGGCAAGGAGCTAGCCGATAAATTCTATGCTAAAAGCAATCTAAAGGTCTTTAATATCCTAAATAGCGGTATGCAGATGGGTGGTTGGTTTAAAAAAGAGATTAATACGCTAGACGATTTAAAAGGGCTTAAATTTAGAATTCCAAGCTTTGGCGGGGAGGTTATGAGCCGCCTTGGCGTCGCAGTCGCTACGATACCGGTAGGTGAGCTATATATGGCGCTAGAGATGGGCACCATTGATGCGGTAGAGTGGGCAAGTCCTAGCTTTGATATACCTCTAGGCTTTCACAAGGTCGCAAATTACTATTATACGGGATGGCAAGAACCTGCTAGCGAGCAGCAGATAGTGATAAATCTACAAACTTGGCAGAAGCTTCCTAAGGATTTGCAAAATATCCTGGAAGCCTCTATCGCAAAGGCGCGCGAATACGCAGAAAACGAGACGTTTTATAAAAACGTAATAATTTGGGACGAGATCAAAAAGAAATATCCGAACGTTCAGATTCGCTCTTTTTCGCCTGAAATTATGCGTGCGCTTCGCAAGGCGACGGATGAAATTTTAGCCGAAGAAAGCGAGAAAAATCCCGATTTCAAAGAGATTTGGGAGAGCCAAAAGGCGTTTTTAGCTAAAGCTAGAACGTGGACGAAGATGGGCGATTTTACATATATCGAAAAAACGGGCGACGTTGAAGCCGAGCAGAATTTCACCGCTTCGGTGAAAAAAATCTCTATCCCTGAGCCCGTAAATAGCGCAGCCAGCGAGATAAATGCAAGCACTGCCGCACCAAAAAACGAGGATAATCAGACGAAATAGCGCTTCATTTTTTATCTGCGTTTTTATGCCGCGCGGCTAAACTAAGCGCCAGATAAAGGTGTATGCGGCTTAAATTGATCGGCAATTTAGGCAATTTAGGCAATTTAG
>NZ_CALHII010000173.1 GCF_938030815.1 uncultured Campylobacter sp. | reverse complement strand
TTATGATAGCGCCCCTTTTCATCGGCGACGAGCATAACAAAAAGGCTCTCGATCTAGCCGCTAAAAACGAATCTATGATAATGGTCGTAAGCTCAAAGTCGGAATTTAGCGGCGATAGAAGCTTCGGCGGTATCTATAACGCAGGCGTCGTGGGCTCTGTGATGAGAACCGTGCCGCTTCCCGACGGTCGGGTTAAAATTTTATTCCAAGGCGCGCTAAAAGGCAAAATCGTAAAAGAAATTTCGCAAGATCCGCTAATCGCTACCGTCGATATCATCCATGACGAGCGCGGCAATGACCAAAAATTAGACGCGCTGGTAAGCGTGCTAAAGGAAAAAACCAAGACGCTTAGCACGCTTACGCATTTTTTCCCGAACGATCTGCTAAAAACCATCGACGACGGCACCGACGCCGCGCGCGTTTGCGACCTGATTTTAAGCGCACTGCGCTTAAAAAAGCAGGTAGCCTACTCATTTTTTACCGAGAGTAACTTGCAAAAGCGCCTTTTCAACCTCATCAACTACATCTCCGACGAGATCGAAGCGCAGAGGCTTGAAAAGGAGATCAAAAGCAAAGTTCACTCCAAGATCGATAAGACGAACAAAGAGTATTTTTTAAAAGAACAGCTCAAGCAGATCCAAAAGGAGCTCGGCGGCGATGCCGATCGCGACGTCGAGATCGAGGAGTACCGCAAAAAGCTGGAAGCCAAAAAGCCCTATTTGGGCGAGGATGCCTACAAAGAGATCAAAAAGCAGATCGATAAATTTGCCCGCCTTCATCCAGACAGCGCCGATGCGGGACTAGTGCAGAGCTATCTGGACTGGGTTTTGGAGGTGCCTTTTGAAAAGACTGCCAAGCATAAGATGTCCATCGAGGGCGTCACCGCGCAGCTAAACAAAGACCACCACTCCCTAAAAAAGCCCAAGGCGCGCATTGAGGAGTATTTCGCGCTAAAGCAGCTTTTGGAGCTTCGCGGCACAAGCAGCAAGAAGAGTAAAGAGGACGGCAAAAACGGCGGCGCGATTTTATGCTTCTACGGTCCTCCCGGCGTAGGCAAGACGAGCCTTGCAAACTCTATCGCGACCGCGCTTAAGCGTAAGCTCATCCGCATCGCCTTAGGCGGGCTTGAGGACGTAAACGAGCTGCGCGGACACCGCCGCACCTACATCGGCGCGATGCCGGGTCGCATCGTGCAAGGTCTCATCGAGGCAAATCAGATGAACCCCGTCATCGTGCTTGATGAGATCGATAAAATTTCAAGCTCATACAAGGGTGATCCGACGGCGGTTCTGCTCGAAATTTTAGACCCGGAGCAGAACTCGAGCTTTAGGGATTACTATCTAAATTTCAACATCGATCTTAGCAAGATCATCTTTATCGCCACGGCAAACGACGTATCTCTCATACCTGCGCCGCTGCGCGATAGGATGGAGTTTATCGAGCTTAGCTCATACACGCCGCAGGAGAAATTTCAGATCGCTAAGGACTATCTGATCCCTCAGGAGCTGCAGCGCCACGGCTTAAAATCAACCGACGTAGCGATCAACCCCGCCGCCCTTTCCGAGATCATCGAAGAGTACACGCGCGAAAGCGGCGTGCGAAACCTACGCCGCCAGATCGCTGCGATCTTCCGCAAGGTCGCGGTTAAAATTTTAAAAGACAAAGAGTTTAAAAAGATCGTCGTAACGACGAAAAATTTAAGCGAATTTCTAAATAAAAAGGTTTTCGAGATCGACGAGGTTGAAAAGCGCGATCAAATCGGTATCGTAAACGGGCTTGCGTGGACTGCGGTAGGCGGTGACGTGCTCAAGATCGAAGCGGTCAAGATCAAAGGCAAGGGCGCGATGACGATCACGGGCCAGCTCGGCGACGTGATGAAAGAATCCGCGCAAATCGCCTTTAGCGTCGTAAAGGTGCTGATCGACGAGGGCAAGCTCAAAGCCGCTCAAGGCGCTGAGAGCGGCGCCGCAAAAGCCTCACGCACTGGCAAAAACTCCGCATTGCGCGCAGATGGCGGCGCATCTAAAAGCCCTGCGGCGAGGCAAAATTTAGGCGTAGAGGAGAATTCCGAAAGCTCGGAGCAGATTTATAATAAATTCGACCTTCACATCCACGTACCCGAGGGCGCGACGCCCAAGGACGGACCGAGCGCGGGTATCACGATGAGTACGGCAATCGCGTCGATTTTAAGCGAGCGCAAGGTACGCGCCGATCTAGCGATGACTGGCGAGATCACGCTAAGCGGCAAGGTGCTACCGATCGGCGGGCTTAAGGAGAAGCTCATCGCCGCGCACAAAGCCAAAATCGCCGAGGTTTTGATCCCGCGCAAAAACTACGAACGCGACCTGGCGGAGATCCCCGACGAGGTCAAAAACGATCTGAAAATAACGCCGGTAGATCGGATCGAAGAGGTTCTAAAGCTGGCGCTCGTTTAAATTCAAAGCGCCGCTTTAAATTTAGCCGCTTTAACCGCGCGCTTCGGCAGAATTTTAAAATATTTATAGCGGCGTGAAATTTTATTGCGTAGCGACACATTGACGCGCTTGCGGCAAAATTTCTCGCAGTAGTTACGATGAACGTAAAATTTCGTAGAATTTCGCATACGCGCGATCGCGTAATGCTGTAAAATTTTAAGGCAGTTTAAAATTTCAGCTCCGCTTCTAGCGCAAAATTTTATAAAATTTACTTCGCAAAGGGATAGAATGTTTGATTTTAAAAAAGAGTTTAAGCAGCTTTACGCGCCCAAGCAGGCGCCGCAAATTTTAACCGTCCCACCCGCAAATTTCGTCTGCGTCCGAAGCGAAGGCTTGTTTAATATGAAGTTAAATTTTATCCGAGCGTTAGCGACAACAAAAACGGACAAGCAAAGATGAAACAAAAAGATTTCGTGATAGCGGCGATGATAGAGCTTGGCGGTGCAGCGACTCTATCGCAACTTTATTCTGCGACCGACGTTAGCTCATGGCCGACGAGAACGCCATTTGCTTCTATACGGCGTATCGTGCAAGAAAATGCGGAGTTTTTTAAGATTCGCCCGGGTCTTTGGGGCTTAAAGTCGCTTGAGACGCAAATTTTAAAAGAGTTTGAAAGTGGCGCGAATCCGCGAAATAGCTTCACTCACTCCTATTTTCAAGGCCTTATCATAGAGATCGGCAACCTGCGCAAATTTCAAACCTACGTGCCGCCACAGGATAAAAATAAAAGCTTCGTCGCAAGCAAAAAGCTGGACGATCTTACTTCGCTAAAGGCGATTTACGAATTTGCCTACCCGAGCATACTAAATAAGGCGCGCAGCGTCGATGCGATCTGGTTTAACGAGCGAAATCTACCCTACGCGTTTTTCGAGGTTGAGCACTCGACAGACTTTAAAAATTCTCTCAATAAATTTTACGAACTTCAGGATTTTAATGCCAAAATGTTTGTCGTCGCGGATGAGGGCAGGTTAAGGCAGTTTCAAAGCGTGATAAGCGCATCGATATACAAAGATATTGCCGGTAGCGTGAAATTTGTGAGCTACGAAAGTATCGCTAAACAATACGACTTAGAAAGCGAGAGCGCGAAAGTAAAAATGGGGATTTGATGAAAGAATTTGAAGTAGAGATTGCCGAAATTTTGGCTAAAAAGGTTGTAATTAAAGCGAAAAATAAAGAAGAAGCGTGTAAGATCGCGCAGACGGCTTACGAAAACTGCGAGATCATTTTGAGTGCAGAGGATTTCGTCTGCGCGGACTTTAAAGCGACGATCGCGGACGAGCCGAAAACT
>NZ_CALHII010000172.1 GCF_938030815.1 uncultured Campylobacter sp. | reverse complement strand
TTTGCCTTTGCAGCCCCCAGCGAGCAAAACATCGCCGCGAAGCTAACGCCCGGCTACGTTCTGCTAGATACGTTTTCGCGCGATTTTAGCGAACACAAAAGATCGGTGCTCGCCTACGAACAGCGCGAAATTTTCTCTGCCGCTTCCGCGCTTTGTTGCCCGCAGGACGGTCACTTCGTGCTAAATACGAGATACTATGAGGGCTTCGTCGATTCGCCCGCAAAGCTCATCAAAATACAAGACGGCGAAATGAGCGAGCTTGGCGACGCTCCTGCGCCCGTGAAGCAGATCTACAACGACGCGCGAACCTACGAGTTTGAGGGCTTTGCCGTGCGGATGAGCTCGCCCTTTATGATGGAGTGCAGAGCCTCGCAAGGCGGGTCAAATTTAAACGGCTCGGCGGCTGATTTGGGCGGCGTAGTAAATTTCAGCGGCGCGGCGAGCGAAAATTTAAAAAATTCCTCCGAAAATGTCTGCGCGGCGGCTGTTTGCAAAGCGAGCAAAAGCGATCCGCGCAATGAAACGAGCGAGGCGAAAGATAAAATTTCAAACGACGGCAAGCCGACCCGCAAAAAAGCGGTAGCAAAAGGCAAAACGCTTTGGCGGCTAAAGCTAGGCGCGTATCTATATACGCCCGTTTGCCTGCGCGGCGCAGCGGCGCCGCATTTTGACGCGCAAGATAAGCGGCAGGGTCTCGAGACGCTGTATTTCGGCACCGCGGGCAAGGGCGGGCACCTATACGCCGTAGACGCGGCAAGCGGCGAGGTGATTTTTAAGCTTGACACCGGCGGAACCGAGCATTTCGCGTGGTTTGAGGATAAAATTTTACTCGCAGATCGCCGCGGCAAGCCGGTTTTGATTAGCGCGGAGGACGGCTCGATCTTAAAAGAAGTGGAATTCGGCGAGTTTCAATTCGGCTCGGATCAGATCATGCTCGCTAGTAGGGGTCGCCTCTACGCCGTGGCAAACGACGGAGCCGCGATGCACGCAGTCTGCGCGGATATTTAAATTGGACAGATTAAAATTCGGCTTGTAATTGTGGATTAAATTA
>NZ_CALHII010000171.1 GCF_938030815.1 uncultured Campylobacter sp. | reverse complement strand
TGCGAAAGCGTTTAGAGATCGCGACAAATAAAAACTCGCTTGCTTTAAGCGCTTAATGCTTCGAACGCGGCAAACAAAAAAGCTAAATCTCGGCGTCGTCCGCACGGTCGCCGCATGCGAGTGAGTTGATTTGGCGAGCTTGCGAAGCGCAAATTAGTCCCGCGCCGCCCCATAAATTTTGTGCTGCATCGCGGTCAAAATTCTAAAATTTAAGGAATTTTAGAATTATAAATTTTGGAATTTTAGGAATTTTGAAATTCCATCAATTTTGAAATTTCATGAATTTTTGGATTTTAAATTTTAAAAATTTTATAAAAAAGGATAGCATTTGAACGGCTTTAAAACTTTACTATCGCGCTTTAAGCCCTATTTTAGGGATTATAAGCCGCAGTTTGCATTGGCGATTTTGGGTATGGTGATGACGAGCGTGGCGACTGCTACGAGCGCGAAGCTGGTCGAGCCCGTTTTAAATAAAATTTTCGTCGAAAAAAACGAGCCGTATCTCTACACGCTTCCGATCGCGATCATCGTGGTTTTTGCGATGAAAAGCGGCGGCGCGTTTATGCAAAACTACTTCACCGCCTTCATCGGTCAAGACACGGTGCGCCGCTTCCGCGATAGGCTCGTCGCAAGCCTCGTGCGGCTGGACGTGGATTTTTTCAACCGCTTCCGCACGGGCGAGCTCATCAGCCGCACGATCAACGATATCGAGCGCATCCGCGTCGTAGTTTCGAATATGATCCCCGATTTTTTCACGCAGATCATTACGATTTTGGGGCTTTTGGGCGTCGTGATCTATCAGAGCCCAAAGCTTTCGTTTTTCGCGCTCGTGGTCTTTCCGTGCGCGATATATCCGCTCTCGCGCCTTGCAAAGCGGATGAAGAAAATTTCGCGCGAGTCTCAAGAGAAAACATCCGATATCTCCTCGGCGCTCAGTCAAATTTACTCCAACATCGAAATCGTCAAGGCAAGCAACGCCGAGAGCTTTGAAGTGGAGAAATTTAACGCCGAAAACAAGAAATTTTTCAGTCTAAATTTAAAGGCGGTCGTAACGACGTGTCTGGTAAGCCCGATCATGGAGATGCTGGGCGCCGTGGGCATCGCCGTGGTGATCATCGTCGGAGGACAGGAGGTCATCGCGGGTCAAATGAGCATCGGCAGCTTTTTCAGCTTCCTTACGGCGCTTTTTATGGTCTACACCCCGATAAAAAAGGTCTCATCGCTCTACAACAACATGCAAGACGCTATCGCAGCGAGCGAGCGGACGTTTGAGCTCATAGACTTGGAGCCTACGATCGTCGGAGGCGGCAAGCAGATGGGCGAGATAGGCTCGGTGAGCTTTTGCGACGTGTCGCTAAACTACGGCGACAAGGCGGCGCTGAAAGACATAAGCTTTAGCGTCAAAAAGGGCGAAATTTTAGCGCTCGTCGGAAACAGCGGCGGCGGCAAAAGCTCGGTCGTGAACCTGCTGATGCGCTTTTACGACGCAAGCAGCGGTAAAATTTTATTCAACGGCAACGACGAGATCGGCGAGTTTAGCATCCCTAGCCTGCGCGAAAACATCGGTCTGGTAAGCCAGCGCGTCTATATTTTCAACGACACGATCGCGCAAAACGTAAGCTACGGCGCGGAATTTAACGAACAGCGCGTCATAGAGGCGCTCAAGCTAGCCAACGCCTATGAGTTCGTAAGCTCGATGAAGGATGGAATTTACACCGTGCTTAGCGAGTTCGGCGCAAATCTTAGCGGGGGACAGCGCCAACGCATCGCCATCGCGCGAGCGCTGTATAAGGACCCGCAAATTTTAATATTCGACGAGGCGACTTCGGCGCTGGATAACGCGAGCGAAAAGGAGATCTCAAACGTCATCGAAAAGATCAAACAAAGCAAAATCGTCTTTGTAATCGCTCACCGCCTCTCCACGATCGAGCGCGCCGATAATATCGCCGTGATGAAAAACGGTCGCATCCTCGCCATCGGCACCGACGCGAAGCTAACGGGCGAATGCGAGGAATATCGCAGCCTAAAGGGGATCATGCAAAACGGCTAGAATTTTAAATTCTGCCCCTTTTGCGCCCCGGTTTTGCTCTATGAAATTTTAAAATTTTATCTTTAGAAGCAAGTCGCATAAATTTATCCGCAAAGATTGAAATTTTATTTTGAAATTTAGCCGCGCGGATAGCGGTTTTGGCTGCAGGGCTTTTTGATAAAACTCGTCTCTTTGATGCGACGAGGCACGGCTGCCAGAGCTTTAACGTTTGGATTAAAATTTTATCTTAAAATTTCAGCGCTTCGTTGCGGACCTGCCTCTAAATTTAAACGCTCGCGCCGTTTTAAAACCGCTGCGGTAAAATTTTATCGCACGCTGGGCTTTTCGGCGCACTACCTGCACTTGATCTTAGGCATCTGCGATAAAATTTTGGCTTGATTTTTCTTTATAAATTTTCGCATCTTTTTAAAATCCCTATCCGAATCGAAATTTTTCAAATATTTTTTACATAAAAACCGAGCTTTAATCAATAAAAGGCTACAATACGCCAAATTCAATTCCAAGGGAAAGTCATTGTTTGAATCTATGCGCGCGGCACGCTCGCTAAGCCCCCTATTTCTGGGGATTTTCTTTATGTTTATCGGCGACGCGCTAGTCATCGCAAGCGCGGGCATCATGCTAAAAGAATCCGGCCACAGCGAGCTTGAGATCGGAGCGATTTCGGCGTTTTTCTTTTTAGGAGCGATCTTTAGCGGCTTTTTCGTGCCTTCGATAATCGGCGCGCTCTCGTACGTGCGGGCATACGCAGTATTTACGGCGCTTTTCGGAATTGCTGCAATGCTGCACGATCTAGGCTCAAACCTCGTGTATTGGGCGATTTTGCGCTTCATTTTGGGCTTTTGTTATTACGCGCTTTTGATGATAATCGAAAGCTGGATAAACTCAAAGATCACAAACTCCATCCGCTCCCGCGTGCTCGCGATCTACGAAGCGGTTTTTTACGGCGCGTTTGCGATAGGAGTTATAATCTTGGCGCTAAATTTCGGAACGATGAAGGTCTTCGTGCTAAGCGCATTTTTCATCATCCTAGCGCTGCTGCCGGTAAATTTAATCCGCTTCAACCCTCCCAGAGTTCCCGCTCGCATGCGCGTCTCGATGCCGCAAATTTCGATCGTGCCGCCGCTTGCGTTTGCGACGGTGGTTTGCGCGGGCATTTTGATTAACGGCTTTTTTTCGATGGCGAGCGTTTTCGTGCTAAGCGCGGGGCTTGGAGTGGGCTCGGTGGGCGCATTTATGGGATCGGCGATGGTCGGAGGCTTCCTATCGCAGCTTATTTGCGGCATAATCTCGGATAAATTCGGCCGCAAACGCGCGATAATGATAGTTTGCGCCATCGGTATCGTAGCTTGCGCGGCACTATTTTTTGCTAAAAGCTTCATCCTAACGTGCGCGCTTGCGCTGATATTAGGATTCGGCGCCTTTCCTTTGTATTCGCTCGCCATTGCACGCGCGAACGACTCCATCACCGGCGAGGGTGCATCTCGCGTGCAAATTTCGGCGGCGATGCTCTTTATCTATTCGAGCGCGTCGCTCTGCTCGCCTTTGATAATCGGCGCGATGATGAAATTTTTGGGCGCAAACGGCTTTATCTGGGTATTTTTCGCAGCGATGAGCTTTTTATTCGTATTTGCTATCTTTCGCCCCGAGATCGCGCCGAAAAGATAGCGGCTTGATTTTAAATTTTTTCGTAGATCAAAAATTTATAATAAAACGCCGCGATTGCGAACATAAAGCCCATGCCGAAGGTGATTTGCGAGAGCGAAAATCCAAGCTCGAAGAAAAATCCGATCGCAGCCGACACGAGCGTCGCGACGATGAAATACGCCATGTCGTTGTAGGCGATGACGCGCCCGAAAAACTCCCTATCGACGTGGTTTTGCAGCTGCGTAAAAGAATACGACCACACCGTCGTGATGAAAAATCCCGCCGCGATCATACCCGCAAACGAAAGCCAGTAGTTAAACTCCAGCACCGCCCACAGCGCGATGCCCGCAAACTGCCCCAGCAATAGCCAAAAAAAGGTATGCTTATTTACGATCTTGCTTAGCCATATCTGTCCGAAAAACGCAGCCACCGAGCGCGACATATTCATAAGCCCGATGACTAGCGAGGCGCTTAAAATTTCTTTGTATTTATACTTCGCAAGAAGCGCGATGAGATTGTCGTAGGTGGTGACGGCGACAAAGGCGTGAAGCACGATGAGATGCACCACCAAGGGATGCGAGCGCAGGTAGGAAAAGCCCTCTTTGAGCATCTTAAACACGGGCTCACGCGCGTTTCTTGCGAGGTCTTTAAAATTTAGCCGCAGCAGGATGAAAAATGAAAAAATATATAAGCAAAAATCCAAAATAAATGCCGCTCGCACGCCGAAATAGTGGATAAAAATACCCGCACTCGCCATGCCGAAAGTATATGTGATCGTCCAGATAATGCCCGTCATCTCGTTAGCAAGCTTGAGATAGGGGCGGCTTAGAAATTTCGGCAGCGTAGATGATTCGGTTTGAAAAAACAGCGTGCCTGCGACACTGCGCACGACTACGATCAGAAGCAGCAGCCACAAATAATCCAAACTATCGATAAAAATCAGCATGAAAATACTGATCATCTCGGTTATAAACATCGCCGTCATCAGCGGCTTTGGTTGAAATTTATCCACGATGATGCCGTTGATGGGCGCTAAAAAAACGTTCGGCACGAACGAAACGACGCCCACCGCCGTAATCGCCCACACCGGCGCGCCAAGCTCAATCAGCAGCGTAGCGATCCCAACGACCGAAAACCACAAGCCGAACATACATATAAAACCCGCCGAAAAGAGCAGGCGGTAGTTTCGTGAATGGCGAAGTAGCACGATGTATCTGATCATAAAATTTTATCCCGTAAATTTAATATAAAAAATCTAGCGAAATTGTATCACGACGCGCCTTAAAAGCCAAAATAAGCTAAAAATGCTATAATTGCGAAATTTTAATTCAGGAGTGAAAATGGAAGGGTTCGTAACTACGGTAATAGTATTTTGCGTCCTCATCGCGGCAATTCTAAAGATGGGGGTCAAGATCGTCTCGCAATCGGAAATTTTAATCATCGAGCGACTGGGTCGCTTTCATAAGGTGCTTGACGGCGGCTTTCACATCATCGTGCCGTTTTTTGACGCGGTGCGCGCGAAGATGAGCGTGCGCGAGCAGCTGGTGGATATAAGCAAGCAACAGGTCATCACCAAAGATAACGTCAACATAAGCGTCGACGGTATCGTGTTTTTGAAGGTTATCGACGGTAAGATGGCGCTTTATAACGTCGAGGATTATCGTCGCGCGATTTCAAATTTAGCGATGACGACGCTACGTAGCGCGATCGGCGAGATGAGCCTAGATAGCACGCTTAGCTCGCGCGATCAGCTAAATTCCAAGCTACAAATCGCTCTGGGCGACGCCGCGGATAACTGGGGCGTAAAGATCATGCGCGTGGAGATCTCCGAAATTTCGGTACCGCACGGCATCGAAGAGGCGATGAATATGCAGATGAAGGCAGAGCGCGAAAAGCGCGCGATCGAGCTTAAAGCCGAGGCTGAAAAAGCAGCCCTCATCCGAAACGCCGAAGCGCTAAAGCAAGAGAAAGTGCTCGAAGCCGAGGCGATCGAGCGTATGGCGGATGCTAAAAAATACGAGCAGATCGCGCTAGCACAGGGTCAAAAAGACGCGATGGACAGTATAAATTTAGCGATGAGCGCTTCTAGCTTTGCGGCGGAATACCTGCTCGCGCAGGGTCGCGTAAACGCCTTCAGCGAGCTGTCCAAAAACCCGAGCAAGGATAAAATTTTGATCCCTTACGAAACGAGCGAGCTTATCGGCTCTCTTAGCGTGCTTAAAGAATTCCTCGACAAAAACGGCGCGAAGGATGCTAAATGAACGCGCTGATTTTTATCATAATCGGCGTGATTTTGGCGATCGTCGAACTTTTGGTGATGGATTTTACCTTTATATTTTTCAGCGCCGGATTTTTCATCACGGGGCTTTTGAGCTTCGGCTTTCATCTTGATTGGGACGTGCAAATTCTGCTTTCGTTCGTGCTTTCGTTCGTGCTTCTGATTGCACTTAAAAGGCCGCTAAAATCGCGCTTTTTCAAACCCGAAGAGAAGCATGAGGATAATTTTTTAGACGAAAGCGGCACCGGCACCGTCAAAAACGACATGGTCTATTTCAAAGGCACGTTTTGGAAAAGCGATGAAATTTCAGATCTGAACGAGGGAGACCGCATCGAAATTTTAGGCGTAAAAAACGGCCAGATCGTAATTAAAAAAGATAGCAGTCGAAATTCTAGCGGCGCAGACGGCGTAAATTTAAATGACGGCGACGCAAATTTAAGCGGCACGGACAGCACGGGTGCCGACGATAAAAATTCTAACGTCGCCGCGAGCGATGCAAATTTAAAGGGAGCCAATGGCTAGAATGAGCGCCGATGAGGCGCTAGAGCTAATCGAGCACGCCGATCTAAACGAGCTTGGGCGCGCGGCGTTTACGCGCAAGCGCGAGCTGCACCCGGATCGCGTCACGACTTTCATCATCGATCGAAACATAAACTACACCAACGCCTGCATGGTAGATTGCAAATTTTGCGCATTTTACCGCCACGCAAGCGACGCGGACGCCTACGTGCTGAGCTTTGAGCAGATTAGCGAAAAGATCGAGGAGCTCATCGCCGTGGGCGGCACGCAAATTTTATTTCAAGGCGGCGTCCATCCGAAGCTGAAAATCGAATGGTACGAGGATCTGGTGGAGTTCATCCGCAAAAAGTACCCGAGCATCACGATCCACGGCTTCTCGGCGATCGAGATCGATTATATCGCGCGTCTTAGCGGCATCAGCACGCTCGAAGTGCTTCGCAGGCTGCAAGCCAAGGGGCTCTACTCGATGCCCGGAGCCGGAGCCGAAATTTTAAGCGACCGCGTGCGAGACCTCGTAGCGCCGCGCAAAAGCGACAGCGCCACGTGGCTTAGAGTGCACGAGGAGGCGCACGGCATCGGTATGAAAACGACCGCCACGATGATGTTTGGCACGCTTGAAAGTACGCGCGAGATCGTAGAGCACTGGGAAAAAATCCGCGAGCTGCAAGACCGCACGGGCGGCTTTCGAGCGTTCATTTTATGGAGCTTTCAGGGGCAAAACACCCGCCTTTTGCGCGAGCACCCAGAGATCAAAAAGCAAAGCCCAAACCGCTACTTGCGCCTACTCGCCGTTTCGCGGCTATTTTTGGATAATTTCAAAAACGTCCAAAGCAGCTGGGTCACGCAGGGTAGCTACATCGGGCAGTTGGCGCTAAAATTCGGCGCGAACGATCTGGGAAGCACGATGATGGAGGAAAACGTCGTAAAGGCCGCAGGCGCGAGCTTTCGGATGAGCAAGGACGAGATGATAGCGCTGATCCGCGACGTAGGCGAAATACCCGCCAAGCGCAACACCAACTACGATATTTTGGAGACGTACGCTTAGGTGCAGGTTTTGCGCGTTTGTGGCAAGAAATTTATACGCTTACGGCGCGAATTTAGCGGCAAATTTGGCTTAAAACAGATGACGAATTCGCGATCGCGAGCGTGGAATCTTGCAACGGAATTTAAAATTTTGGTATCGGTACGGGGGTTAAATTTACGGACGCAAGCGGAATTTGCGCGGTAAAATTTCATTTCGCTGCAGAATTTTGCCTTAGAATTTTTCGGACGCGAAATCTACGCCGCAAGATCAATGCGACGTAGACGGCGCGTGAGAGATATTTCGTTTACAACGCTTGCCGTATTTGGGCGCGAATATATTTCGTCTCGTACTGCGAATACGGCGCGACGCGGCGTTTCGGGCGCTGAAATTTTACAAAAATGCGGCACGATTAATTTTCAAAATTTTAAAGCAGGACTGGAAAAACTGCCCTAGCGCGAAATTTTAGAAGCGAGTTTGAAGAAAATTTTGAAAACTTGTTTTAGAGAAATTTTAAAAGTGAGTCCCGGCGCAAATTTCAAAAGCGGCGCGGCTGCGTCAAAATTTTAAAACCGCGCCTGAAAGAACGATGAAATTTAAAAATTTTATAAAGGAAAACGATGGAAAAAAAAGAGATTTCACTTAAAATCAAAGGCGGCAAGAGCGCTAAAATCGACTTTTTGTATCAATTCGATAATTCGCTGCCGGTGGCGAGCTTCAAGCTAATTTTTAAAGCAAGCGGCGCGGTGAGCGAGAAGACCCTGGGCCTTGCGCGCATCTGCGCGGGCGTTTTGGGCGAGGGCTCAAAGACGCTGGGAGTGAGCGAATTTCACCGCAAGCTCGATATCCGCGCGGTCGAGATCAGCGCCGCGAGCAATTTTGAAACCTTCGGCATCCAGCTAAACTGTCTAAAAGAGCACTTCGATTTCGGCTTAGACATGCTGCGAGAGCTGCTTAAAGAGCCCAATCTAACGCCCTCGGTGCTGGAAAAACTAAAAATGCAAACCATAGGCGAGATCGCCGTGCTAAAAAGCGAGTTCGATTACATCGCGACGTGCAACCTAAAAGCGCTTCTGTATCCGCGCACGAGGCTCGCTCAGCCGCTCATAGGCGACGAGGCGAGCGTAGAGCGGATCACGATGAAGGACGTACGGGAGTTTTTCTCCTCGCTGAGTTTAGAGAATTTATACGTCGTTTTATGCGGCGACGTGAGCGATAAAAACCCGAAAATCGCGGAAATTTTAAGCCTTTTTGCAAGCGGCAAAAAGCGCGAGCTACCGTTTTTCACGCCGAGCGATGCGAAAAAAATAAAGATCCAAAAGGAGCAGACGCAGCAGGCTTACATCTACTTCGGCGCGCCCTTTGCGTTGCCAAAGGAGCAGGAGTTCATCGCAAACACCGCGCTTTTCGTGCTCGGAAGCAGCGGTTTCGGTAGCAGGCTGATGGAGCGCATCCGCGTCAGGCACGGCCTTGCGTACTCGGTCTATGCGCGCGGCGATTTCGAGCTTAGCCGCCGCGAATTTTGGGGCTATCTGCAGACCAAAAACGAAAATTTACAAAACGCCGCCACGCTCGTAAAAGAGGAGATCGCGAAATTTATCGCCTCGGGCGTGAGCGAAGCGGAGCTGAAAAGCGCCAAAAAATTCCTGATCGGAAGCGCCGTGCTACAAAAAGAGACGATGTTTAAGCGAGCGGCGATCGCGCAGAGCGAGTATTACAAGGGCTACGCATTCGGCGAGTTCGAGCGAAATTTAAAGCGCATCGAGACACTAAAACTCGGGGCGCTCAACGATTTCATCAGATCGCACGATGAGATCATAAACCTAAGCTTTTCCGTCATTTGCGACGAGACCGCCGCGAAAAAGGGGCTTAAAATTTAGCCCGTTGCAGTACAGCGAGTGCACACCTGCGACCGGCCTAAAATTTGGGTAAATTTTAAAATTTGTAAAGCGGCGCGAACGGCGCTAAATTTTACTTTTGCGCTCCATTTGCGGACGGCTTGCGTTTAAATTTAAAGCTGCGCCTGCGTCGCGCTAAAATTTGCGGGGCTTTGCAAGAAGCGATTAAATTTACGAGCCTTGCAAGAACAGCTAAATTTAAAGACGCCGTGCGCGGCTCGGTAAAATTTCAGCGCGCAAAATCAAAGCGCGATTTCGCACGCCGTTTGTAAGTCGCGCCGTGAAATTTTAAAAGCGATCGCACTATGTTTAATATCCGGTGCGCACCGCCAAAGCACGGCTGCCAAGCAAAATACGCGCAGGGCGAGTAAAATTTGTAGGCACAGCCGGCGAGCAAATTTGCCGCAATGGGTGAAATTCCGAGCAAATTTAAGCAAGCGTTCGATGCGGCGCGTAAAATTTCGCAGCGCGAGGGCTTAAGCGCCTATCAAATTTAAAGGATGAAAATTGATTTTTGAAGCAAAAGACGCGGCGGCGCTGCAAAAGGCGGGCATCACGACGCTTTTGGATCTGGCGCTGCTTCTGCCCAAAAGCTTCGACGATCTGAGCGTGGGGGATGCGCCGTGTGCGGGCGAGAGCACGGCGGAGGTCGAGTGCCTCTTCCAGCACAGGCGCGGCTCGATGCTCATCGTCACGGCGCACTGCCTCAGCTGGGAGCGCGAGATCAAAATCGTGATCTTTAACGCCAAAAACTGGCACTTCGGCGCCTTTAAGCGCGGCAAAAAATTTTTCATCCACGGCAAATGCGACGAGAGCTTCGGCTCGTGGCAGTTCGTAAACCCAAAAATCGTAAGCGAGCCGGGCAGGATCGCGCCCAAATACAAAGCCGCGCTGAGCGACGCCGCGGTGCAAAAGCTGATCAAAAAATATCTAAGCGCGGGCGTGCTTTTAGGCTGCGGGCTGCGCGCGGACGAAGCGGCAGTACTGCTCGCGCTACACGAGAGCTCGCCGCGCAGCGTGCAAATGCTAGCCGCGCTAAATAGGCAGCTCAAGGAAGGCGGCGCGGAAAATTTTAGCGAGCGCGACGACGTTTCAAACAGCGGCAAAATTCCAAGCGGCAATGAAATTTTAAGCAGCGATAAAATTTTAAATGACGGCAAAATTTCAGATAACGGCGAAATTCCAAGCTTGCAAAGCTCGGTCGCCGCCGAAATTCTAAAGGGCAGATCGCAAAACGGTGAAATTTTTGGAGGTAAAATTTCAAACTATCCGCGAAGCGACGGAGTTCTTGCCTGCGAGGCAAAGCGTGGTGCGGCGAATAAAATTTTAAGCGGAGAAATTCCAAAGAACACGAAGGCTTTGCCCCACCCAAGTCTCCGCGACGGCGAGATTGCGAGCGATGAAATCTTAGACGGCGGTCAGCCTCGGGCGCGCTGCGCAGAGATTTGTAACGACGAAAATTTTAACGTTCAAGGCGACGATAATTTTCTTGCCGCATACGGCGCCGAGGCGCGTGAGGATAAAATTCCAGACGATCTTAAAGCTGGCAATGATGTGGCTACAAGCGGCGGTAAAATTTCAAATGACCTAGTATCAGGCACCCAAGCAGCGACACGGCCAGCAGACGCTCAAGCCGCAACAGTGCAATCCATACTAGAGCAAGCCGCAGTCGCACAACAAAATTCAAGTTCCCAAGACGTAGATACGCAATCCGCAGCAATCCAAACTTCAAGCCAAGTAGCGAGCGCGCAAGCCGTGACTACCCAAACATTGGATGCACAAGCTACGAGCGCGCAGCCTGCGTGCGATCAAATCGAAAATCTTCAGACGGTAGTAGCCGTGCAGACTGCAACCGCAAAGCCTACGATCACTCAAAATGCAAGCGCCGAGGCTGTTCAGGACGCGCTCGCCGCACCGATGAGCGCTTCGCGCGATTGTGCCGTGCAACCTACGCATTATCAAACTGAAACTATCCATACCGCAGCCGCCCAAGCTACAACCACCATACCTGCAATCGCTCAAATTGTAAGCGACGTTGGAACTGTCCATACCGCCGAGGCCGTACAGGCTACAGCCGTCGCATCTATGAGCGGAGCTGAAATTTTACGCACGCTGAAATTTATCGAAATTCTAAACTACCTACAAAAGCTAAGCGCGAAAAAAACGAGCTTCCCTGCGCAAATTTACCCATTGCACAACATTTCGGATTGGCTCGCTTCGCTGCCTTTCGAGCCTACGCGCGATCAGCTAAGCGCGATAAAGGATATTGCCAGCGATCTACAAAGTCCTCTGGCGCGCCGCCGCGTCGTCATGGGCGACGTAGGCAGCGGCAAGACGCTCGTTATCCTCGCGAGCGCGGCGATGAACTACCCGCGCATCAGCTATCTGATGGCACCTACGAGCATCTTGGCCGAGCAAATTTACGCTGAGGCTCGCCGTTTGCTGCCGCCGCAGATTAAGGTCCTGCTCGTAAAAAGCGGCGATCGCGAGCCGAATTTCGCAGGCGCGCACCTTATCATCGGCACTCACGCCCTGCTCTACCACGAGCTCGCGCCGTCAAATCTCATAATGGTCGATGAGCAGCACCGCTTCGGCTCGAATCAGCGCGAAAAGATTGCGCGCCTCACGGGGAGCGGCGAGTTTCGCGCGCATTTCATTCAATTTAGCGCCACGCCGATACCGCGCACGCTAAGCATGATCCAGTCCGAGCTTGTGAGCTTTAGCTTTTTAAAACAGCTGCCGTTTGAAAAGCGTATCAAAACCGAAATCCTGCAAAACGACGGATTTGCGGGCTTTATGCAGGATCTGCGCTGCGAGCTTGCTGCGGGCAATCAAGCGATCATCGTCTACCCGCTAGTGCAGCAAAGCGAAAGCTCGGTCTATCAAAGCCTTGAGGAGGCGGCGCCGTTTTGGAAGGCTCAGTTTGCGGACGTGATGATTACCCACGGCAGCGACAAGGACAAGGAGGAGATCCTGCGCCGCTTTCGCGACGAGGGGCGACTGCTGATAACCACGACGATCGTCGAAGTGGGCATCTCGCTGCCGCGGCTTAGCGTCATTTTAATCGTGGGCGCCGAGCGGATGGGGCTCGCGTCGCTTCATCAGCTGCGCGGGCGCGTCGGACGCAAGGGCCAGGCGGGGCGCTGCTACCTCTACACCAAGCTCAAATCCCCGCCGCAGCGCCTGCGCGAGTTCGCAGCGACGCTGGATGGATTTAAGGTCGCAAATATTGATCTGAAAAACCGCCAGGGAGGCGATCTGCTGGGCGGCTCTGTGCAGCACGGCGCGATGTTTGCGTGGTATGATTATGAAGAGGATATGACGGCGGCGGCAAAACAGCGACTGAAAGACACAGGACGGGGTGCATGAAATTCTACGAGATGCGATAGAATTTAAACGTAATTTTAGTCGCGGCAAAATTTTACGAAGCGAATGCGATTATGAGGTAAGGAGCGATCTGATATAAAATTTGAAATTTCACGGCGCAGATTGCATCGGATAAAATTTAGAGCTTTACCAAGCGTCGTTTGCTTTTAATTTCTAAAATTTATGCAACTTAAAGTCCAAAAAAAGGAGAGCAAAATGGCTTACGTGACCTACGACAAGGCAAAATGGCACTGGGGCGCGAAAAATGCGCCGACAGATATCCCGCAGGAAAACGGCGCGACGCACATCGCGTTTTTCTTCCGCTGGTGCATGGAGCGCAAGCTCTACTCCAAGGACTTCGCGGCGGATTTCGCGGACGATATAGCGCGGATGGACGATAGTTTTGATTATCGCCGGTATTTTTTTGACGCCATGGACGGCGTGCTAAGCAGCGACGAGCTAAACACCGCGGGCAAGGCCTTCGCAAATGCCTACTACACCACGGACCGCACGAAATTTGCCAAAACGCATGGCTGGTATTTGCAAGATTACGACGATTTCGTCGCGCGCAAATTTGGCGATAAAAACTTCGACAACGCCTATTTTTACATAGAAAATTCGCCGCAAAATTACGCCGAGATCAAAGAGATCATCGATCGCCGCTACGAGGAATTCTTGGCTATGAAAGTGGCGAAGTAGAAATTTTACTGCCAAGCTTAGCCGGTTTAAAATAGGCGCCTAAGCCGAAACGGCGCGCAATGTAAATAAGCAGAACCGATGCGTTGCTGCGAGCGGCAGGGCTTAAAATTTAGGAAAATTTAACTATAATCGCCCCGAAAAATTTTAAAATTTCACAAAGGATTTTATAGATGATCAAAGCACTTCGCGGTATGAACGATATTTCAGGCGAGCAGGCGCGCATCTACTCGCAAATTTTAAGCGTGTGCGAGCGTGTGGCACGCAATTACGGCTTTTGTCTCATCGAAACGCCCAAGCTCGAACAGACCGCGCTATTTCGCCGCAGCGTCGGCGAGAGCAGCGACATCGTCGGCAAAGTCGCGGTTCCAAAGGAATTGCGAATTAAAGGTTAGCGGTAAGCGGTCGCCGCCCTTGCTCTCCATGTCGCGCTCTTGCAGTTCGTAATAACTGCGGTTGATGTCTGAGTTGAACGAGAGATTTTGAGGCAGCCAGTTCAGTCCGAACCGTTTAAGAATGTCTAACCACTTGCTCTTGCTTTTGATATTCTTAAATGGTTCGAGGGGCTTGTACACGGGAGTCCAGTTGTATGCCATTGCAGCACGCCAGTTGTTTTCGCGTTCGTAGACGGTTGTTTCGCCGCTAGTGAAACGCGAAGAGCTGCTATACGAGAACGAGAAGTTAGCCGGATCGTAGGGCATGGGGTGGCGTTTGTTCTGTATGCCGATGCGAACATTAGACAACGAGAAGTTTGTATTGGTGGTACGACGTATGGCAATGCTCTTAATTGAGTCGCGTTCTTGGCGGTTTGCCGCGTCGAGAGCGTCTTTAAGGCGTAAGTCGGTGTCAAGCGGATTGTACTTCGGACTGCTTTCTTCCTGTGTTCGGGAGTAGTAAAGCGGGGCCGAGACCTTGGCTTTTTCGGGGAAGAACTTGCCCAATTCGAGGTTTGTTGTTACACTGTAAGACTTGAAATTGTCTTTGGCGCGGTCGGCAACGCCGTCTTCCAATCCACCGAAACCTTCTGAAACGTATCGTCCTTGCAGATTGAGCGTGCCGAAATCGGATAGTTGCACGTTAAGGTTTCCTTGTGCAGCCCATCCGCCTTCGTTCTCATATTCCTTCAATCGCAGTTCGTTCACCCATACTTCGCCGCTTTTTTGTGTGGCGGCATTGTTGCGTACGCCGATGATAATGGTTTTAACTTCGCCCAAAGTGGGGTTACCCATAATGCTGACCTTGTTCTTTGGTTTATCAACATCGTAGGCACTGTATAGCGAAGTAAACGAGGCTAATCCCGTGGCACGTGCCTTATTGCGTGCCTTCTTTAAGTTGGTAAACACGCTGAGGGCTATGTCGAGCATGTTTTCTTCGGGCCAAACGGCACGACTATCTGCCCACAAGCGGTCGTTATAGCGGCGTGCAGGCGTAAGCGATAGGGGAATGTCGTATTCGTAGAAGTTGTTTTTGTAGTCGCTACCCAAGCGAATGAACACCGACAACTCGCCGTTGGCCAAGGCTGTGGCATTGGGTTCGAGCGCGTTGGCATGCACAAACATCTGCAAACGACGGTATTGTCGCAGGTCGATAGTGGTGTTTTTGTACACGGCTTTCGCTTCGCCCTGCCCCAGATTGTCCACAACAAGGCTCAGCGCTTGCTCGTTGTTCTCCACCATTTGCGGCTGGTTGGGGTCGGCTCCGCGCTCTATTCCAGGCGGAAGGATATAGTTTACGGGCGTTTTGTCGCTGTTTTCTTCGTAGCTTACGGCACTAACCGACATCTTTCCTGTTTGTGAAGCCGTATTGCTAAGGTTTTGTTCGTAACTACGCCATTCGCCCCGCACAAGGTCGAGCGAGCCGAAACGCAAAACGATGGGACGCTTAAAGCCTGTGAGGAACATACGCATGAAACGGATGCTAGAAAAGTCGGAGATGGCGCCGAACCGCTTTTCGTATTCGCGAACGGGGATGCGGAACTGATACCAAGTAACGTTTTCGTTGGTTCCATTACGCAAGGAGGCCGATGCCTCGCGCTTGTCTACGATGAAGTTGCGGCCCACCACCATGTCTTGTGGGCGCAGCGATACGTGGTATTGGTAGTATTTTTCGTATTCGTTGAGCGTATAGTCTTGGTTGATGTCTTCCACATCGGGCGTAGACTTGTACGATGTGTCGTAGCTTTCGCTGCGTTGGTCGCTGTCGGGCGAGTTGCCTTGGGGGTTGTTTATGCGTTTGTATCGTTGCAAGATGGGCAGTTCGGCACGGTCGTAATCAGAGCCGCGGAAGTAGTGGTAGTTGTCGTTGGCGGGGTCGGCCTGTATCGAATCGAATACGGCGGCACTCACCCTGCCCCTTACCGCGTTAAGGAACGACTGGTAAGCGGGGAACGAACGCTCCTCGTTATCGTTCAATCCGTTAAATCCAACGTCTTGCATTGCCCTCGCTCCACGCGATGTTGCAAAGGCGTAGGTTGTGGTGGCTTGGGTGGGTATCTTACCCCATTGGGTGGTAACAAAGCTTTGTGAGCCGTCGACAGGCATGCCGCTTTCGTAAAATTTCTTGCCGTCGTGCAGCACGTCTTCGCTCACTTCGCCCAGGTTGAGGTAGAAGTCGCCGCCATAGTCGTTGGCGTTGGGCTGGCGGTTAGAATAGATAAAGGGGTCGAGCATCCAGAATTCGATGTACTCGATGTTGGCAGCCTCAAAGTCGTTTGTGTCTAGTTTGCGCATCATACCGCCCCAACGCTTGTCGGGATTGTCGAGTGTACCGTCGGGATTAAGGTCGGGATTGAAGTTGTAAGGTCCTCTTTCGGCCGGATAGAAGGCCAAATTGAGCACCGATAGGGTTGAAACGCCACCATAACTGTTTTGGTCGCGGTTGGGAAAAAGCTCTCTTACGGGCACTTCGCGCACGTAATGGTTGGACAATTGTTGCAAGTCGCCCTTGATATGCGAGGGCGTTAGCGAGCTACTTCTTCGAGTAAACAGCGGATCTATGGTGTACCAAGCCAGTCGACTGCGGTTAAATCCGCTGTTAAGCGTGGCTTTGTCGTTGTGTTCGGCAAACATCGAGGGCGTGCTGGCCAACGTCCACGAGGTGGGCGTGCTAACATCGAGCGAGCTTTTTGTGGTTTCAAAGTCGTCGAGATACGAGGCATTGTCTTGTGTTCCCTTGCCATGACCGGCTATGAGGTGGGCAAACTCGCCCGTAAAGCTTATTTGCGAGGGTTGACTAACGTGCAAGAAGGGTATCTTGTCGAGCAAATTGGTAAGCCATTGGCTTTCTTTCTTCCAATTAAGGTTCAGTCCCCAGAGGGTATTGTTCAGCGGTTCGGCACCCATATTCACCTTCGTGGTGAGTGCTTGCTCTGTCAGGTGCTGCAAGGTACCGCTTAGTTGCAGGTCTTTCGAGAAGTTATATTCCCAGTTTAGGCCGAACATCGTTTTGCGTTGTTGGCCGTAGTCGGTGTTGCTTTCTAGCGAAACGTTCACCGCTGTGCCTGCATCCAAGATGCTTTGGTTAAGGATTGTAACCTCGCCGGCGTAATAATCCACGGTATAATCTACGCCTTCGGTGAGCCTAACGCCGCCAGCCGTAACCACAACCGAACCTTGCGGCACGTTGTATGCACCAAGCGAAATGACGTTGGCACTGGTTCCGCGATACTGCCCGGTAAGGATGAACTTGTTTTTCTCGGCAATTTGTTTGGCAATGGTTTTGGTCGAGTCGTACAGTTGCTCGTAAGTGTAGCTGCGAGCAACGGCATCTGGCACGCCCTTGGCCCGAAGATAGTTGTACAGGTGCTTGCCGAAGGGCTGTGTTTTGGGCAAGAACACGCGCCCATTGCTTATGGTATAGCCTTCAACGAAGTCGAAATAGCCGTTAGCGTGCGCTTTATTGTTATTGTCAAGGCGGTCTGCGCCCATTACTCTAATTAAGGGCTGGTCTTTTACTTGCGTTTCGGGAATGTAAGTAAGGTAAACGCCTGTGGTGTCGCTTTGATACTTGATGTCTAGACGGAAACGCTCTTTCTCAACCGAAGTTGCCAGATAATACACGTTCTTCATCATCAAATGCCAGTTGCCTTGCCGCGGGTTGTTACTGGTGTTTTTGAGCGATTTAACGAACAACGCCTGATTGGTGTCGGTGTTGTCGGCAGCAAATTCGCCCACTTGATAGGTGTTTCCGCCGTAAGTGTACTCGTAGGCCACGGCCAAAACCTGGTCGGTTTGCAGGCCTTGCCTTAGCGAAATGTAGCCCATCGTGGTGTTAACGGTGTACTCGGAGGGTTGAAGTAGTCGTGCGTTTTGAAGTTTTTCGTAGTCGTTTCCGCCCACGAAACCCGCTATTCCGTCGAGTGTTGTCGACGTTTGGTCGATGTTGCGGGCTGCAACGTATGTGCTAACCATCGCCGGATATTCGGAGTTGGCGTTGTTGGCAGGCACCAATCCCGATGCGCTCCACAGCGGATTAGAGATGTGGCTCACCTCGCCAAGGTCGGTAAGGGCCACGATATTGCGCGTGTTAGTGGTTGTTCCCGTCTTGTTTGTTACCCAAACCTCCACGCGATTGATGCTGACGCCACTCTTAACGGTGGGTAACGAGGCCATCCACTCGTCGTACTTGTCGCGGAAATAGTGCGAAAGAAAGAAGTGTCGGTTTTCTTCGTAGTTGGCCGCATCCAACTCGAAAGGCGTTAGTTGCACGCCTCCGCGCGAAGAAACGCTTTTCGACGACGATTTCTTTTGCGAGGCCACGAGTTGCATTTTCAGCTTACCAAACTGCAAATCAGTACGTATGCCGAAGAGCGAACTGGCCCCCTTGATGAGCGATGAGTTGGCTGGAAAACTCACGTTGCCAGCCTCAACAAGCTTTATTATCTCGTCTTCCTTACCGTCGTATTTCAGTTTAAGGCTCTGCGCATCAAAGTCGAAGGTGGCATCGGTGTTGTAGTTTAGGTTCATGTTCACCTTATCTCCCACCTTACCGTTCATGTTGATGTTAATCTTCTCGTCGAAGTTCATCGTCGTAGTCTTGCGATTACGGATGGGTATAGACGGGTTGTCGATGTTTTTAAGTGTAGCGCCGAAACGAATTTCTGCCGAACCTTGCGTTTTGATGCGCACACCGCCAGGTCCGAATATCTTTTCGGCAGGACCTAAGTCGAAGTGCATGTCGGTGAAGTCGAACTTCTCTTTGCCTTTCGCCTTATATATCTCGTCGTTCTTTTTCCTGAAAAAGCTGTTGCGTGCTTGTCGTTCGCTCCAACGCCGATATTCGTCGGGTGTCATCATGATAGGCGTTCCCAGATACGTCCTTCCCCATTTCGTTCCAAGCAGATAGCGGTCAAGCGTGTCGTTATATTCCACCCCCTGTTTCATGTTTTCAGGACGTTTCAGGTCCATTGCGTTTTGCCATAGGTCGCCATAAGTGGTGGGCGTAGTGGGCTGCACGCGCCAAAGCGGTGTTGCAGGGGCTGTTTGGGGGTTGTCGTTGGTTTGTGTTTCAGGTGTGTCTTCGTTGTCAATCACCAGCGTTGTGTCTTCCGGTTGCTCGTCTTCGGGTAGGGTGGGGCGTTCCACGTCGCGTTGAGGCGTGTTGTTTTGGGGCGTGTTGGCGTTTCTTGTACGTGCCGTGTTGGCGTTTCTTTGCGTGCGGTTGTTTTGCCTTCGCCCTCTGTTGTCTTGCACAAAGGGCAAAGCGAGGGCATAACCCGCCAAGCAAATGACGAGTACCACCATCAACGTCCTTTTTATTTTCTTACTTCGCAGCACGCCTTTCAGGGTCACTTTATCATTTTCAACGCCGCTTTCACCACCTGTTCAACGGGCAGTTCGGGTTGTTCTTTCAGTATTTCAACCACCACCTTGGCCGATGCTGCCGGTGCAAAGCCCAGCATGGTAAGTGCGCCCACGGCCTCGTCCTTCACGGCTGTGTTCATAACCGTGGCGTTTGCGTTTGTGGGTACCGACAATTCTTGGGCCACTCCGCTTGTAACAATCTTGTCTTTCAGGTCTACGATGATGCGTTGCGCCGTCTTTGCGCCAATGCCTTTAACGGTTTTCAGCATCTTGTCGTCGCCGGCGGCAATGACATTGCACAGTTCGGCGGGCGACATTCCCGAAAGAATCATGCGTGCCGAATTGGCTCCAACGCCCGAAACGCTGATAAGCAAGCGATAAAGTTCGCGCTCTTGACGCGTGGCGAACCCATAAAGCGTGTACGAATCGTCGCGCCCGCCCGTTACCAATGCCTCGTGAACAAAGAACTTTACCTTGTCTTTACCTTGGATAGCGGTGTATGTATTCAGCGATATGTTGAGCGCATAGCCCACCCCGGCCGCCTCAATCACAGCCATTGCTGGGGTAAGTTCGGCCAAGTCGCCCTTGATATATTCAATCATTAATGATGTTTTTTATATGTGTACGTATACGTTATTATATAACGACTCTCGTTGCGCATTATTGTGTGTGCGCATAAAAAACTGCATTTGCAGGCGAAAGAAGGGGGCGTAAGTTCCCTTTCGCAAGCTAATTGTGTGCTCAAAAGTGGCGTTTGCGGTTCTGCTCGCATCTTTTGTGCCTTTTTTGTGAAGTGAAATTGCAGCGTATATGCCAAAATGTAAATAAATCATAAACCATATAACGCAACGCTTGTAGTATAAAAAGAAATGTTTATCTTTGCCAACGTATAGGAATAGCCGAAGAAATTTAGAGGTAGTTTCTGATGTATTCGTCAGAGTTTGATACAAAGTATCGTTTATGGTAAATGGGTTTTACCATAAAGTAAACTTCTACGGCGTTCCTATATTTTTACGATATAACCCTAGATAGCATGGCCCGAACTGATAGAGATGTAAACCTAAAAGCACTAATAGGCAACCAATTGCAATACATATACTCGGCCGACGAACTGACCAATGTACTTAATACCTTGGCCTACAACATTGGTGAGCATTCGGGTTTCAGGCGAAACCAGATGCTTTGCTTTGCAGACACTAGTAAAGACAACCGCCGAGCAAAACGCTACCGCATGCACAAAAAGCACGGCGGAACGCGTGCTATCGTGGCTCCCCATCAGAGTTTGTTGTACATGTTAAAGGGCTTTAATGCCTTGTTGCAGCAGTATTACGAACCCACAACTTGGTGTTACGGCTTTGTGAAGGGGCGTTCGGTGGTGCAAAATGCCCAACAGCATCTGGGCAAACGCTACATCCTGAACATCGACATCAAAGATTTCTTCCCCTCCATTACTAGGCAAATGGTGGAAGACGTTTTGTTGGCAGAGCCTTTAAAGTGCTCTGCCGAGGCCGCACGCCTGCTTTCGGGGCTGTGTACTGCTGCCGAACCGCAGGGCGATGTATTGCCGCAGGGATTTCCCACTTCGCCAACACTCTCGAATATGGTGTGCAAAAAGATGGACGAAGAGTTGGCTACCGCCGCCCAACGCATAGGGGCAACCTACTCGCGCTATGCCGATGACATGTCGTTTAGCAGCGACAAGGATGTGCTGCGCCCAACGGGAAGTTTCTATTTGCAGGTTTCTGGCATCGTTGAGAAGTACGGATTTAGGCTGAACGACCGCAAAACGCGCTTGCAACGACGTGGACGAAGGCAGCAGGTTACGGGCGTTGTGGTGAGCCATAAGGTGAACGTAACGCGCGAATATGCACGGCAGATACGCAGTTTGTTATATATGTGGGAACGTTATGGCTATTGGGAGACTGCCAGAGCAGCCTTGCACGCTTATCGTGAGCAACATGGTAAGACTAGGGGGCATGGTGAATACCTCACCTTGTATGCAGTTTTGCGCGACCGACTGAACTATATGAAGATGGTGAAGGGCGAAACAGACCCCACATACCTTAAACTTTGGAACAAGTATAACCAACTGATGCAGCGGGATGTTCCTAAGCGTAGGAGAGGTGTTTACGGCACTAACGCGCATAGGCCTGAACCTTCTAGCACCAACGATTATCTTGGCGAACCGCAACGAAAGGGTTGCGCGGGTGTTGTGGCATTCTTTGTGGCGCTTACGTTAGCGGGCTTACTGGCTTGCAACTTGTTGGCTTAATGTCTTTTTATTGCTTGTTGCACGCGTTAATCAGTAGCGTTTTGACCCTCATCGGGCATAAGGATTGCTAAGATTTGTATTGCATAACGCGAAATGCCTTATGCTTATCTTTGCCCTGTTTATTGTTAAACACATCTTGTATTTTTGGGAGAGCGTAAAGTTTTCGGTGTAAATTTTAACATCGAGAGTGCCCTCGCCGTTCACCAATTGCCCATTCGGTGGCAAATATTCAATTCTCGCGGAGGTTTTTTGGGGCAGAAAATTGGCATTAGCCTGTAAGGTTAAGCAAGCCGATTTGCCGTATAAAAATGCGTAATTATGCAGAATGGTGGGCAATTAACAACAAAATAAGTGCTATTTGCAGCAAATTGCACCGCATTTAGCGGCAAAACGCAAGGTAAAATGCGGCAAAACGCAAGGCGTTTTGCTGCTAAATGCAAGGTAAAATGCTGCAAAATGCAAGACGTAATGCCGCAAAATGCAAGGTGGAATGTATATTCTTGCATCTTGTATGTTGGCTTTTTGGGGGCTGTGAATGGTAAAGAAGGATATGCTTAGAGGAAAAATGTGCTCAAAAAGGTGGTGTTTTGACCATTAAAAGTCGTTTTAGGGGTGGCGAAAATTTGCGAGTCGGCGACATTCTAGAAAGGCAAAATGGTGCATTTTGCTTGTGTTATGCTCAAAAATAGACAAAAAATAGAATGTGAAAGACCGAAATTCCTGCTAAATAACATGCTTTTGGGCGTTAGTTTTCGCTAGAAGGAGTGGCGAATAGATTGCGTTTTGTAAAATATGTCGTAATTTTTTAACTCTGCGAGATTGTGTGTTTTTTAGCTGTTGAGTTTGAAGATATCTTGACTTCAATAAAAGGTAAGCAAATTAAGACATTGAAATCATTTATGCCTCTGTCTTACAGTGAATCTACATTGTGGATAATTTGAGCAACCATAGAAAGTGCCGTATTTACCTCGTCGCTCTATAAGATGGCCTCTACACTTTGGACAGACACCCTGTTTGATAGTTTCATTGACTTCTCTTGCTGTCGCCTGTATGTTCTTAATATGTTGTCTGTCGCTTACGCTCTCTCTTATATTGTTTTCATTGAGTATTGTAAGTATGGTTTGAACATCATTATCTGTCAGGTATGTCGCTTTATATCCACTTATCACCTCCAAGAGTTTGTCTTCGTAAATGACATGATGGTTACTCTTGACGTTATTCAACACGGCCTCGCGAGTAAACACGACAATAGACACAATTTTGACATGTGGATAAGCGGTTAGCAGCTCTTTAATTTTGAGAGTATGACCTGCAGATTGCTTAACAGGGTTATAAAAATGCTTCTTTGTAACGTACGTGTATGTTTTCCACCATTTTTTCGCAAAAGTAACTTTGGTGACTATAAGCTGCGTCCATTCCTTGCGGTTATCATCTCCGTATATATTGCCTCGATAGTTCTTGGTTTCGATAGCAATGATGCCATACTTGCTAACAACGATGTGGTCGATTTGTGTTGTGCCTTTTTTTGTTCTCAACACAATGTCACACAATATATGGTATTCTTTCGGTAAACGGGAAAGGATGTCATTTACTCTCTGTTCACCCCGTTTGCCTTTCTGCTTTGGAGAGGAGTACCACCATCCGAGGGAAAAAAGGCCGATGATGATAACAAGTGGAAGTATGGATAAAAACGACAGCATGAATTATCTCATCTCAATTATTATTAGAAGTTGTCTTGACTATTCTCTCAATTTTGTCTTCGTTCAGAAAGGTTACAGTCAAGACAATTTCAACGCTAATATTCATAAGCAGTTGAAAGCGATTCAAAAACAACCATGTACTTAGAGCAATAAAAGGAGGCTAACCCTCTTCTTCCAGCATTTTCTTTATTTCCTCGTCGGTCTTGGTTAATTTGTCTTTGCACATCTTGATAAGTTTTTGAGCCTTTTTCAGTTCATCGGCAAGCGAGTCGAGGTTGAGTTCGCCAGTTTCCATTCGGCGAACAATTGCTTCTAGTTGTGCCACAGCCTCTTCGTATTTCATTTCTTGTTTAGCCATAATTTGAGTTTTTTTGAGTTTATGAGTTGTGTGAGTTATTGAGTTGGTGGGTTATTGAGTTTATGAGTGTTTGGCTTTATAAGCTTATTGGTTGTTGAGCGTAATGGGTTTATAGGGTTAGCAAACTTACTAATTCACTCCCAAACTCATAAACTCAACAACTCAATACCTCACAAACTTCCAACCTCAAATCCTTATTCAACAACAGATTTAACCTTACCTTTTTGCAGTTGGGTAACGAT
>NZ_CALHII010000170.1 GCF_938030815.1 uncultured Campylobacter sp. | reverse complement strand
AATGGGGTTCATAGCTTTAAAATGAGAACTTTTGGAGATAATATTTTTTTATATACCTATGGGGATTTTTCTTAAATTTTATATTTTATCTATCAATGAATAAAAACCTCAAAGGCTTTAGTGCTATGCCGTTTATAAGGGTCACCGAACCTACGACTAACCCCGGATATCACAATATTTTACCAAGATACTATCTTATCTATATCTACAATGATAAAATTTACAACGATATCAAAGAGTATTTTTTGCAGAAAAATATAGATATCGACTACATCAAAAAGAATTATCTGTTCGCCTAAAACCATAAAGCTGCAAGTATAAGCCTAGACGATCGACACTCGGTTTGCCGCAAAAACCTATAAATTTTATCTAACCAAACTCGCTCGTCTAAATCCAAATCCTCACATTCAGTTTTAAAATTTTAACGATACTCAAAAAGCTTAAAATTTCGCTCTTTATCTCGCTTGCGGGGTCGCGACGCAGCACGCTTTCATAGACGCTAGGCTCGAAATTATCGCGCCTAGTGTGCACGAAAATATGGATCCGCCGCTCTCTGATGCTCGCCCAGATCTGCGCCCCCATCGCATCGCCCACCGCCAAAAACCGCTCCATAAATGCAGGCGTTAGCACGTACATCGCGTTTTGCGGCTCGTCGCTAAGCACCTTGTAGCGCGCGGCAAACTCCACGTTATCCATCGCAACGGGCTTTAGATCAATGTGCTGTTTATTTTGCATCTCGCGCGGATAGATGAAAACGGGCGCGATGATGCGTTTGTTAAATTCCGCTACGAAAAACGCCCCCACGAGCTCGTGCTGCAAATTTTGATGAAAAAAGCTCACGTCGCTAAACTCGAAGCTCACCCCCTGCCACGCGCCGCCCACGCGGTCGTTGCCGCGCAGATTTTCGATAAACTCGAACAGATCGCTCTGCACCACGCGCCAAAAAGGCACGCTGCCGTAGGAGACGTATTCGCAGCCTAGCTCGCGCACGAAAGGCGCCAGATAGTGCTGCTTGTAGCTTTGGCGGTACCGCCCGGTAAAGATATCTTGCGCGCTTCTTACGCCGAGCGCGTAAAGCCGCGCCGCTAGCCACGCCCCAAGCGCAAGCGCAGCCAAGCCTATCAACGCCTGCGGCAAGGCAGCGGAGTATTTGAAGATCAAAAACGAGATCGCTACCGCGCCGAATTTCAAAATATTTTCCGTGCCGATGAGATCCTTTTGCCAGCCGTTTAAGTGCACCTCGCGCAGGCTCACGGCGAGCGAGGCGACCGCCAGCAGCATAAGCATCGTCGCGCTAGAACTCTGCACGCCCTGCCTACGCGCGAAATACGCGATGACGCCGAATACCGCAAACAGGGCGATCGTGCTTACGGTGACGATAAACTTTAGCTGCTCCACGTGCTTTTTCGCATCTAGCCTCAGGCGCTCCAAATCATAAATAGTCAAAATTTCGTCCCTCTTTAAATTTGCCCGCAATTTTAGCGAAATTCTAGGAATTTTGGAATTTCAAAGCTCACTCGTCCGCACATAATGCGAATTTTTTATGAATTTCGCACAGCCCCCCTAAATTTAAGGATAAATTCAAAGCTCTAAGCTTAAAATTTCGTCGTAGCGGG
>NZ_CALHII010000169.1 GCF_938030815.1 uncultured Campylobacter sp. | reverse complement strand
CCTAGCGTGCCCAGTATCGCGCCCGCTTCTCCTATGTGCCAAAGCCCGAATCTCGTTGCGATCTGATGCCCCAAAAGAGCTCCGCCGCCGATGCCTACGTTGTAAATCGCCGAGTAAATCGATATCGCGACGTCGGTAGCGTCGGGAGCCAGCGCCAAAACCCTAATCTGCAAACAAAGCCCAAAGCCAAAAATTCCCACTCCCCAGACGAAAGCCGCGAGCAGCAGCGCCGCGTCATTTGTGACAAAAGCTTTTAACGTCAGCACCGAGGCTAGGATAAAGAGGATCGAGCAGATTAAAAAGGCGTTTGGAAAAGAGCGGTAAAGCTTTGAAAAAAGCACGCTAGCAAGAATGCCAGAAGCACCGAATGCAAGCAGAACGTAGGTTACGAAGTGATCGCCTGCGGGGTTAAATTTCGCCACGAAGGGCTCGACATAGCTGTAGGTCGTAAAATGCGCGCCTACGATCAAAAACGTCAGCAGATACAAAGCAAGCAGCATAGGGCGCTTTGCTAGCATCGGCAAGCTCGCAAGAGAGCCCGTGCGGCGACTCGGTAAAAACGGTAAAATTTTCCAAAGAAACAGCGCCTCCGCCGCCGCAAGCGCGCCGATTGCAAAAAACGTAATCCTCCAGCCGAAAAGCTCGCCGACCACGCGCCCCAAAGGAAGCCCCAAAACCATCGCAAGCGAGGTGCCCAAAGCCAGCATGCCTATGGCCTGAGAGCCTTTATTTATCGGCGCTACGCGCACGACGAGCGATGAGGTGATCGACCAAAAGATCGCATGCGAAATCGCGATGCCCAGTCGCGCGATTACCAAAACGGTAAAATTCCACGCTACCGCCGCCAAGACGTGGCTTAGCGTAAATAGTACGAAAAGTCGCAAAAGTAGCCTCTTGCGCTCGAGCTTTGAGGTTAGCAGCATCAGCGGCAGCGAAAGGATGCTCACCGCCCACGCGTAGATCGTGATGATTAGCCCCGTGCTCGTAACATCCATGCTAAAATCCGCCGCGATGTCACTTAACAGCGCCACGGGGATAAATTCCGTCGTGTTAAAAATAAAGGCGGCAAACGCCAGCGCGATAACTCTCGTGTAAGCGATTTTATGGACGTTCATCGGTTTTCTCTTTCTGGCTTTTAAATTTAGACTTTAAATTTAGCGCATTTAGCGGTTTTTAGCTTTTCGAGTTCTGCTCGGAATTTTAAAATTTTAAAATTCCGTGCCGTATATACGTGTCGCGTTTCGTGCTAAATCTAAGCGGAGGATTATAGCTAAATTTATCCTCCGCGCAGCTTGTGGAAATAGAATTTACGCTCAAAACGCAAAGTCGCATGGGGTAAAATTCACGTAGCGATCGATCGATGAAAATTTAAAATGAAATTTGCATCGCGCTCGGTAGGTGGCAATAAAATTTCTTATATTTGGCGGAATGCGCTGAAATTTTATATGCAGCGATGTTATAAGCCATAAATAAAATTTCGCTACGTTGAGCTTGGATGCGTATGGCGGTTGAGGCTTTGTAGTGGCTAAATTTTATTATCCAGTCTTGTTGCGATATGAGGTCTTTTTATCTTGTGGCAAGTGCATTTTTAAATTTCTTAATTTTCGCGCATTCCCGTCATTTGATATTTAGGTTAGAATTTCAAGCCAGACGGCTAAATTTACATTAATTTCTACCTGTTGCTTACGATCCGCGCTTAAAGTATGCAAAAAATTATTTTCAAAGCGGTGAAAGAGCCCGTCTCAAATCGCCCGCAATGCTCGTCTAAAACTGCCAGCAGATCGCGCTTGTAGCCCGCCTGCTGTGATAAAGCTTTAGAATTTTATTCGGTTTGCGAAGCATTTAAATTTTTAAGCAATAAATATGTAAAATTAGCGAAATTTGATAATTCCAAAGGAACTAAAAATGGCAAAAGTTATGAAAACGATGGACGGAAATGAGGCGGCGGCTTACGTCTCATACGCCTTCACCGAGGTCGCGGGCATCTATCCGATCACGCCTAGCTCGCCTATGGCGGATTACACCGATATTTGGGCATCGCAGGGCAAGAAAAACCTCTTCGGCATGCCCGTTAAGGTAGTCGAGATGCAAAGCGAGGGCGGCGCGGCGGGCACCGTGCACGGATCCTTACAAGCGGGCGCGCTTACGACGACGTACACCGCATCGCAGGGGCTTTTGCTAAAAATTCCAAATATGTACAAGATCGCGGGTCAGATGCTTCCGGGCGTCATTCATGTCGCGGCGCGCGCGCTTGCGGCGCAGGCGCTCTCCATCTTCGGCGATCATCAAGACGTCTATGCCTGTCGCCAAAGCGGCTTTGCGATGCTTGCAAGCGACAGCGTGCAGGAGGTGATGGATCTGGGCGGCATCGCGCATCTTGCGGCGATTAAGGGGCGAGTGCCGTTTTTGCACTTTTTCGACGGATTTCGTACGAGCCATGAAATTCAAAAGATCGAAGTGATGGACTATGCCGAGTTTGATCGCTTGCTGGATCGCGAGGCAGTGCGTAAATTTAGAGCCGATGCGCTAAATTCCGAACATCCTAAAACTCGCGGCACGGCCCAAAACGACGACGTGTATTTTCAGACACGCGAGCTAACCAATAAATTTTACGACGCGCTTCCGGACATCGTCGCGGAGTATATGAGCGAAATTTCAAAGATCACGGGGCGGTCGTACGCGCCTTTCGTCTATTACGGCGCAAGTGAGCCGCAGCGCGTGATCGTCGCGATGGGCTCGGTCAATCAAGCCCTTGAAGAAGTGGTCGATTATCTAAACGCGAAGGGCGAGAAAGTGGGCGTACTAAAAGTGCACCTCTACAGGCCTTTCAGCCTCAAATATCTTTTTGCCGCGATGCCTAAAAGCGTGCGTAAAATCGCCGTGCTTGACCGCACGAAGGAGCCCGGCAGCCTCGGCGAGCCGCTCTATCTGGATATAAAAGCCGCTTTTTACGGGCGCGAGGACGCACCGCTCATCGTGGGCGGTCGCTACGGCCTAAGCTCCAAAGACGTTGATCCCGCGCAGCTAATCGCCGCGTATGAAAATTTAAATGCAAAAGAGCCTAAAAACGGCTTTACGATCGGCATCGACGACGACGTAACTCATCTATCTCTACCCGTGGGAGATAAAATTTCGCTCGGCAGCGAGGATGAGACCGAGTGCTTATTTTATGGCCTCGGCGCAGACGGCACCGTGGGCGCGAATAAAAATTCCGTCAAAATCATCGGCGACAAAACAGATCTTTACGCGCAGGCGTATTTCGCCTACGATAGCAAAAAATCGGGCGGCTACACGCGCTCACACCTGCGCTTCGGCAAAAGACCGATCCGCTCGACCTATCTCGTCTCAAATCCGCATTTCGTCGCTTGCTCGGTCGCTGCGTATCTGGACATCTACGATGTCATCGGCGGCATCCGCGAAGGAGGGACCTTCCTTTTAAATTCCATCTGGGATGCCGAGCAGACGGCGGCAAAGCTTCCGAATAAGGTTAAAAAAATTCTAGCTGCCAGACGGGTAAAATTTTATATCCTAAACGCCACCAAACTAGCACGCGATATAGGGCTCGGAGGCCGTACGAACACGATCATGCAATCGGCGTTTTTCAAGCTTAGCGGCATCATCCCGTTTGAGCAGGCGCAAAGCTATATGAAGGAATACGCCAAGAAAACCTACGCCAAAAAGGGCGAGGCGGTCGTGGCGATGAACTGCGACGCGATCGATAGGGGTGCTGGCGCTTTGGTGCAGGTAGCGATCGATCCTGCGTGGGTAAATTTAAAGGATGACGCAGCGGATACGGACGATAAATACAAAGGCGACGAATTTATAGAAAAGATCGTAAAACCGATAAACGCGGCGCGCGGCGATAGCTTGCCGGTGTCGGCGTTTTTGGGGCACGAGGACGGCGGGTTTGACGCGGGCACGACGCGATTTGAAAAGCGCGGCGTGGGCGTCACGGTGCCTAAATGGATCGAGCAAAACTGTATCCAATGCAACCAGTGCGCCTTCGTCTGCCCGCACGCCGTAATCAGAGCCTTTTTGCTAGACGAAAAGGACGAGGCCGCCGCGCCTTTAAATTTAAAAGAGCACCTGCTAGAAGCCAAGGGCAAGGAGCTAAAGGGGCTAAAATATAAGATCCAAGTAAGCCCGCTAGATTGCACGGGCTGCGCGCTTTGCGCCGAAAACTGCCCGAGCAAGGAAAAATCGCTCGTCATGGTGCCGCTTGAAGAAGAACTCGCAAAAGGCGAGCAAGAAAGCGCGGACTTTTTATTCGAGCACGTAAGATACAAAGACGATTTGATGGACAGATCAAGCGTCAAGGGCGTGGGCTTTGCGCGCCCGTATTTTGAATTTCACGGCGCATGCCCAGGCTGCGGCGAGACGCCGTACATCACGCTGATCACGCGACTTTTTGGCGATCATATGATCGTAGCCAACGCTACTGGCTGTAGCTCGATCTACGGCGGATCCGCACCTTCGATGCCGTACCGCAAGGACGAGAACGGCCGCGGCGTTGCGTGGGCGAACTCGCTTTTTGAAGACAACGCCGAGTTCGGGCTGGGAATGAAGATCGCAAGCGAGACGTTGCGCCATAAGATCGAAGATCTGATGCTCGGCTCGCTCTCAAGCGTGCCAAACGCGTTAAAGGCGCTTTATCACGACTGGATCGAAAACAGAAACGATACGATAAAATCCGCTCAGATCAGAGACAAGCTCGTGCCGCTACTAGAACAAAATTTAGACGCGCCCGGGGTTCGTGAAATTTTAGAACTGAAGCAGTATCTAAACAAAAAATCGCAGTGGATTATCGGCGGCGACGGCTGGGCCTACGACATCGGCTACGGTGGGCTCGATCACGTGCTGGCTACCGGTGAGGACGTAAACGTGCTGGTGCTGGATACGGAGGTTTACTCAAACACGGGCGGACAGAGCTCTAAAGCTAGCCGCCGCGGCTCTATTGCGCAGTTTACCGCAGGCGGCAAGCGCGTTCAGAAAAAAGACCTAGGCCAGATCGCAATGACCTACGGCAACATCTTCGTCGCGCAGGTAAATTCCAATGCAAACCAAGCCGCGACGCTAAAAGCGATCATGGCGGCGGAGGCCTACCCGGGACCTAGTCTCATTATCGCGTATTCGCCGTGTATCGCGCACGGTATCAAAGGTGGCATGGGTAGCTCGGGCGATCAAGCCGAGCTTGCGAGCAAATGCGGCTATTGGCCGACCTACACCTTTGATCCGCGGCTTGCGGCGGAGGGCAAAAATCCGCTTAAAATTTCATCCAAAGAGCCGGATTGGTCGCTTTATGAGGAATTTTTGCTAAACGAAGTGCGCTACAACGCGCTTAAAAAGATCGATCCGGAGCACGCTGGCAAGCTTTATGAAGCCAACAAAGCCGACGCGATGAGGCGTTACCGCCAGCTCAAGCGGCTTGCCAATGCCGATTTCGGCGATGAGGTTATCTCTGCGGGCGTCGCGAGCGAGAATGTTTAAGCTTTGCGGCTATTTGTTGAAATTCCGGCTCTGCGAATTTTGCAATCCGGAATTTTATTAAATTTCGCGGGATTGCATAAAATTCCGTATAAATTTTAAAAGAGAAATTTATGAAAAAAATCGGACTAATCGGCGGCATGAGCTACGAATCTACGATTACCTATTATGATGGGATCAATCGCAAAATTAACGAGCGTCTAGGCGGGCTAAGTAGCGGCGAGATCCTGCTAAGTAGCTTAAATTTCGACGAGATCGAGCGGTGTCAAAGAGATAATGAGTGGGGCAGGGCGGGCGAAATTTTAGCTCGTCACGCGCGAGTTTTGCAAAGCGGCGGCGCGGATTATATTTTTCTTTGCACCAACACGATGCATAAGTGCTACGAGGCGATAAATGCCGCCATCTCCGTGCCATTCGTACATATTGCAGACGCTACGCTAAATGAGCTACGAAAGCATGGCGTGCAAAAAGTAGGGTTGCTCGGCACGATCTACACGATGACGCAGGATTTTTACAAGCGGCGCTTAATAGAGGGCGGCGTGGAGGTGCTCGTGCCAAATGCGGACGAAATGGAAGCGGTAAACGAAGTAATTTTTGATGAGCTTTGCTTCGGTAAAATCTTACCGCACTCCAAAGAGAAATTTTTACGGATTATTGAAGGACTTAGGGCTCGCGGCGCGCAGGGAGTGATACTGGGCTGCACGGAGATCGGGCTGCTCGTATCGCAAGCAGATACCGCCGCGTGGCTATTTGATACTACGCAGATCCACATCGATGCAGCAGTAAGTCTAGCTTTAAGCGAATAAATATCAAATATGAGCCGGTAAAATTCCAGCTTATAATTTCAAATTTTTATATATATTATCAGTTAAAATTAATCTTTCTCTGTTATAATAACGACTATCAATCATAGAAGGGGATGAAATGAACGTTTTAGTTATAGGAGCAGATGAGATTACGCCCATTAAGGCGGTTTTAAAAGACCTTGGCGCGAGCAATATCGAGCACTGGGACGCACGAAACGAAAATCGTGTAAATCGTAAGCCGATCCCGCAAGATACCGAGTGTGTCGTGATGCTTACGAGCTTTTTAAACCACAACACGATGAAAAAAATCAAAGGCGAAGTAAAAAAGCGCAAAATCCCGCTCGTATGCGCTAAAAGAAGCGTCAGCTGCGTATTTTGCGAATACTGTAAGGTTTTCAATTTAAATCAAGAATTCGGTTGCAGACCTTGCGAAGATGATTAAAATTCCAAGGAATTTAAGTAGTGACGGCAAGCCCAGGCAAGCGGTTAAAAAATCGTGCACTGCGTCGCGATCAAATGCTTACGACGATGAAACAGGCGAGCTAAATTTCAAGGATTTTTTAAATTCTAGTAAATTTAACGCTACTTGTCTTGCGCCCGTCGAAAGTAAGAAATTTAGCGGCAAATTTAAAAAGTTTTCAATTGGTAAATCGGACGCACTTAATCATAATGCCTCTAAGCCGTGCGTTGCAAAGAGTGCGCAAAAAGACGGCGCAAATAGGAATTTGACAGCAAGGGCTTTTTGCGACACTGGCTTAGCGCAAAAGAATTTTTTCTGCGCTAAGCGTTCGGACGAGAAATCAGCTTTGTTACGGGATATTGCCGCGCCAAAACGAGATATCGCGGCGCGCGAAAAACGCCAAAAAACGGATCTGCGGCGCGATAACGAGCTTATTGATGATGAAATTTTAAATGTTGAAGCTTTTAATAAAAAATTATTTGGTGGCGAAATTTTTGGCTTTGATGCGAACGGGCGCGAGATTGTGCCAGAGGCGCTGCGGGATTATAATGCGGCTTCGCGAGCGCGAGCGATGCTAGCTCTATATAATTTTAACGTTAATGCGGATTATAGAATTCCGCCCACAAATTTAAAGGGCGCTTCGCAGTTTCGTACCGCATTTTTAAATTTTATCGCTTCCGAGCTTAGGCGCGGAGCTTGTAAAATTTACCGTTTCAAGCCTGCCGTGAAATTTTGCGCGGCGGATAATGCGATAATCTTTGCTTATCTGCGCGATATGCCGCTGCCCGTATTTGCTGCCAAGCCCGCCTATAAGCTAACTCGCGCGATCGCGAGCTTGCGTAGCGGCGTACTGCTAAATGGAGACGATGCATTTCGCAATTTCGTGTTTTGCAAAATCGCGCTTCGCAATGCAGGCGCACAGCTGCAGCTTGTGGGCAAATCAGGCGAGCTCATCGTAGTTCGCAAGAGCGGTTTTAGCCTAGGCGTGGTTACGAGCTTTAAAAAAATTCTACATCAAAATCCAGCCATTTATGATAATGATATAAAAAAAGCGTTAGAGCTTTGCCGCAGAGCAAACCTCGATGCCGTGTATCTTGTATATCCAAAAAATGAAAATTTTAACCGCCATGTCGAGATAAAAAGCGAATGCTTTAAGGGAAATTTCATTATGAAATTAGTACCATACAAGCTTACCGACAAAATTTATTAAAAGGATACCAAATGGTTGGAATTATTTTTGGAAGCTCGATGGGCAATACCGATGATGAGCGCGGTGTATTTGTCTAGGTCATCAGGCACGATATCTGCGACGTTTTTTAGCTCGTTTT
>NZ_CALHII010000168.1 GCF_938030815.1 uncultured Campylobacter sp. | reverse complement strand
ACGGTGTGTAAATCCGCGTAAAAATAACGATCGGCGTCAGCATAATAATTGCGGTGCTCCAAAGAGCCATGATTTGAGATTTTCCGATCTCAGATAGATGCTCCAAGCCTACATAAAGCGCAGCTATCGTGCAATAAAAGGCCTCCTCGAAAGAGCTGCCGTTTTGCTGCAGAGCGTAATTCCAGCTAGCAAGACCGGTATAATTTAGCGAATAAAATAGCATCGCGCCCAGCAAGGCGGCATATATCGCGTAGGCAAAAAACATGGCGCGATATGTGTTAAAGACTTTGCTAGCGGAGACATCCGAGATTATTTTGGTTGCCGAAAGCTTAAAGCTCATCGAAGTAAAAATCACGGCGACGATTGCGGTCGCGGCGGCGAAAAATCCTCTCATCGTAATATCGTGCAAAAACTCGCAACAAGCCCAAATGATCAGGTAACAGCAGATCGATAAAACGCTAGAGGCTATGCCGCGGAATTTTATGGCGCTTAAAGTATCGCGCTTCATTTTTTGCCTTTGGATTTTTAAAATTTATGGCGGATTATACTTGCGGGGTTTGAAATTTAGATAAATTTAGAAACACCGCGTTATTGAATTTTAAAATTTCGCATCGAGCGCAAGAAAAAATTTACTAAGAGCAGTACAAGGGGAGGACGTAAATAAAATTTGAATGGAATTAATCTATTTTACCTAAAAGGTTAAATTCTAAAAGAGGGCAAATCAGGAATCTGCGAGTAAACGTAGGGCAATTTGGCTTTTGTAATAGTAAAAATTATGAATAGTGTATCCCGCACAGCGTGTTCGCATCGTAAAGAGCAATTGACTTCAAATTTAAAAGCTAAATGAACGATAAGCAAAGCAAATTTGAGTTTCTTTAAGTCGATATACGATAAATAGTGTTAAAAAGTGCCATAATCCCCATAATCTTGAATACTTTATATTGAAAACTATAATTTTCAAGTAAAAATTCAATACGAAATTAACATATAATTATATGAATAATTTCATGTATTTTTGACGCATTTGGTGTTTTTATTAATGGTTTTTATTAGAAGAATTTTTACATAATTGAGCGGAAATGAAATTTTGCTTATGGCAAGGAGTTAAATTTAAAATATAGAAAGTTTTGCCCCTAGAAAATGCCCTCTTTTATTCAATAACCAGGCGCATTAGATACATATCCTCGCCGTCGATTACGCTGATTTCGGAGCTTTTGCAGCGCGGGCAAGAAAAGTCGTTCTGCGTCAAATCTCCGCTAAAACCGCAGTTTTTGCATTTTACGACGATCTCTTGGGTATGGATGACGAGATCCGCATTTTCGCAGACGGTGCCTGCGCGAAAGACTTCGTAGCAGTTTTGCAGATAATGCGCTTCCACGCCGCTTAGCCGCCCTATTTTTACATGCAGTTCCCTTATCTGCGGACTTTTTGCGCTAGGTGTATCATAAGATGCCTGTAGACTTGCTTTCAAGTTTTCAGCAAAAACTGCGGTTTTATGGTTCAGGCCCATATCCGCAACGCCAGTGTTTTGGGCATTCTTAGCCCCAATTGTGCCGACATTTGCAGAGTCTGTATTTCTAACGGTATCGGCGATGTCGCAGTGATTTTTATCGCCCTGCTCGGCCGTGCCTTTTTTCTTTGCTATTTCGGCGTTTAGCGCCTTTTCGCATAGCGCCACAAGATCCGCTACGATCGATAGTTCATGCATTTTTACCTCTAAATTTTACGGCCGCGCCGTATTTTATGCGAAATTTCGTTGTAAATTTAAAAACGTACCCTGAAATTTAAGCTCAAATTTGCCGAATTTGCACGCAAATTTAACAAATCCTCGGCAGTAGCTCGCCCTTTGGAAGTTCCAAAAATCGCTGCGAGCCATAGGCGTTTTGCAAAATCACTCGCCCTTTTGCCGCATACGGAGCTTTAAATTGCCCCGCCCTATTTTCTAATACTGCGCCGCGTTTCGCAGCCCGTGGGCCATGAGCGCCTGCCCGGGATTCAGTCCTTT
>NZ_CALHII010000167.1 GCF_938030815.1 uncultured Campylobacter sp. | reverse complement strand
GCGAAAAAGCGCCAAAATAGCAGCACGAAGACGTTGTTGCTCGCAAGCGCCTGCGAGGTGGGCAGATACCCGAGCCCAAAAGCAATCGCCACGAAGAGCATTCCGATGTCGGCTCTGAATTCCAAACTTTTATTCATCTGCGTCCTTTTTGAAAATTTAAAGTGATAATTTTACGAAATTTTAGGTAAAAAATAGGCTAAATTTTGACGATTTTAACGGAGAAGTTTGGAATTTTGGTTTTTAAAATCGCGAGTTAAATTTTAATCGCCCGGTTCGTTTTAAGCTTTCGGCTCGTCTTTTTAGGCTAGCGTTGGGCTTGTTCGCGCGATCATTATGCTGCTTTGCTACGGCTTGTCATAAATTTTCATAGCTATTGCTCGCGCGTGGCTAAATTTAAAATTTAATTGCCCGCGCCCTCTTTGTCGTTTTTTGGAATTTCTATGTTTGCGCGCTCATTCGCGCCTTTTAAGCTTATAGTTTTTTTGAGCGCGGATTTGAGGGGAGCCTTCGCCCCTTTTGATTTCATCATCTTATAGCGCCTCTTTCTTATCTCTGCTTCGATAAATTTTATATCTTGCTGTGCGTATGGGAATGAGAGCGTAAAATTTTTGCCGCTTTGCCCGTCTTTTATTTTTAAAATCGGCATCTCGCCCTTCATCCCTTTTTCCATAAGGGCATTTTCTATATCTATCTTTGTGCTAAATTTAAACGGCGAGCATTCCCATTCTCTCCTTATATTGCGGCTGTCTATGATGACCCCTTTTTCGGTTAATAGCCATAGCGATATAAGTATCAAAACAATGCCCATCGCGATCACAAGTGCGGTCTCGTCGCTACTTCTGTGCAAGAAGCCGTCTATACATAAAGGGTCGTTTGCGTCAAAGCATGTAACTTTACCTCCGCCTCTTGTTGTTTTTATCCAAGGCTCATCAAACGCCACTAACGAACCCCAGGATAAAAATAGCACGATAAGCATAGTTTTTGCTATGGGGCTAGGAGGTATGAGCCAGGCGCCCTTTTGCACGGTTTTATAAGAAGCGCTGCTTTTAAACAGAAAGTTTTTTAAACCGCAAAGTACAAATAGCACTACATTTGCAAAAAGCACAAAATACAAAAGCCTCATGCAGCTCCTTTCATTTTGGATATTTTACGACGATATATTTAAATTTAGGCGTTTCGCTCGGCTGCTTCGGCTTTTGAAATTTCAGCTAGCTTTTCTAATATAAAATTTTGCAAAAAATCTATATCCTTTTGTGCATACAAATATCCCGCCCCGAATTTAACGCCGCTAATTTTGCCTCGTATGCTGATTATTTTTACGCCTCTTATAAACCATGTGGCGTAGTTCATCTCATCAAAGTATATCTTTTCCGTATGCCTAAACGGCAGAACCTCCCATTCTTTGCAGATGCCGCTTTTATCTATTCTGATTCCTTTTTGAATTAGCACGATAAATGAAAAAATTATGGCGCAGACAGATATGATTTTGCCGAGTATTAGCCTGGGTTTGCTTATTTGCAGATATCCGTCTATGCATCTGGGATCGCCTTCTTCGAAGCATCTTAAATTTATGCCTGCCGCTTTATACTCTTGCGAGCAAATTTTATCGTGGGTGTAAAAGCAGGGTATCGGCTCGCCGTTATGTTTTGCTACGTGCGAGCTGGATAGAGTGACTACGCCGAAGCTTAGGAATATTATAAACATCTGCATTTTTAAAAGCGGATCGGTGGAGATAAACAGAGTTCCGTGATCTACGGTTTTGAATGATCTTTTTTTATCAAGCAATGAAACAAGAAGGCAAAAGCCTATCGTAACATAAAGGATTATCGTAGCAAACTCGACTATACTTTGCGACATAATAATGACCTTGTTTCTTTTGGATTACGCAAGCTCGCGTCTTTGGCAATTTTAGCGCAAAATTTCTAAATTTACGAGATTCTAAGCGCGCTTTTTATAAATCGCGATTAGAATTTTATCTCGCTAGCGTGATCTTGCCGCGCGAAAAGCAGATTAAATTTTTAGCTTTGATATTCTGAAATATGCAGTTTACGGCATTACGCGAGGTGCCTAGTCGCTCTTGCGATGCCATAACGTGCCTTAAAATTTCGCATCCTAAATCTTAATGATAATTATCTAAATATTTAAAATCGCACAATATAATTGCGAACCTCAATCAAATAAAGATTAAATTTATCTCGCAAGGATCTACAATGAGCTCGCTTTTGAAGCGCAATAAAATTTTGTTTAACGTCCATCTTATTTTGTCGATCGTTTTTTCTATCCCGCTGCTTATCATAGGCGTTACGGGCGCGATTTTATCGTATCAGCACGAGTTTGAGGCGCTAATAAATGCGGGCTCTAAAAAGATCGAAAAAACAGGCGAAATGCAAAGCGTGGAGAAAATTTTACAAAGCTTTAGCGAGCAAACGGGCGTTAAACAGCCCGTAAGGCTCGTCGTGCCCAAAAGCGATGATGAAGCCTTCGTCATTTACGCAAACAGAAATGATGCGTATCTGGTCGATCCATACACTGCGCAGATCATCGGCAAGGACCGCGGCACGAGCTTTGTGCTAACGGTGATGGCGTTGCATCGAAATTTGGGCCTAGCGCTAAGCGGCAACAAAACTGCGGGCGAGATCGGCAAACAGATCGTAGGCGCGAGCGCCACAGCGATGATACTGCTCGTAATAAGCGGCGTCTGGCTGCATTTCCCAAGGCTTAGGCGCAAATTTATCGAAGCTATAAGACCAAATTTTAAACTCAAAAAATACGCTCTTTTTTATAACCTACATACGAGCCTAGGCTCGCTAAGTGCAGTGATTTACCTGCTTATCTGCTTAACCGGGCTTAATTGGTCATATAGCTGGTATAACGATGCCGTGATGAAGCTTTTTGTAAGTTCGCAAAATTTGCCGCAAGCTAGCGCACCTAAAGCTGCCGCCGCTTCTAAAGATCACGCCGCCGCACCTGCTAAGGAGGAGGGCAAAAAGCCCGCTACGTATAAATTTAGCGACGCGCAGAGGGCTTATGAGATATTCAGATCAAGTGGCATAGAGTATAAAGAATTTACCCTAATGCTCGCAGCCGGAGATAAGATCGGCGTCAGGTATTATGAGCCCGATGCGCCCGCTACAGCCCGTCCAAAAGGCGCGAGCGTGAAGCTAAATGAGGGCAAAATCGCGCAGCAGAAGCAAACGGAGGGTATCACCGTGGGCGAGTTTAAAGACGCGAACTATCAGCTACATACGGGCTATTTTTTCGGGCTCGCGGGTAAAATTTTATGGTCGCTCGTCTCGCTTTGCATGGCGCTTTTTATCTTTAGCGGCTTTTATATGACGGCAAAAAGGGCGTTTAAGTCGAAAAAGCCCAGTTAAATTTACCCTCTCGGCAAGAGGTGCGACGAGCGGCGCAAGAGAGCCGAATACCTATGAAGCATTGAGATGAAATTTGCCGAAGCGGATCAAGAAAAGCTCTGATTTAACGATATTTGAGACATTCTAAAATTATCGCAGATTAAGTCTATGTGAGGTATATTGCGGAAAATTTTAGGAGC
>NZ_CALHII010000166.1 GCF_938030815.1 uncultured Campylobacter sp. | reverse complement strand
TGAATGCGATGGAGAATGCGACAAACAACGCTAAGGAGCGCGTATCGCAGTTAAATTTAGCATACAACAAAGCCAGACAAGGCTCTATCACGACTGAGCTTATCGAGATCATAAGCGGCGTCGAATCAATGAAATGAAAGGAAAACGGATGAAAGGAATAATTTCTCAGGTAATGGGTCCCGTGGTCGATGTCGATTTCAAGGACTACTTGCCGAAGATTAATGAAGCTATCGAAGTTAAATTTGACGTCGAAGGCGCTCATCGTAGGCTGATCCTAGAGGTAGCCGCGCACCTTGGAGACAATCGCGTCCGCACGATTGCTATGGATATGAGCGACGGACTGAGGCGAGGACTTGAGGCTACGGCTCTTGGCGCGCCTATTACGGTGCCTGTGGGCGAGAAGGTTTTGGGCAGAATTTTTAATGTCACGGGCGATCTGATCGACGAAGGCGAGGATGAAAAATTTGAAACCCGCTGGTCGATCCACAGAGATCCGCCTAGCTTTGAAAATCAAAGCACGAAGAGTGAAATTTTTGAAACCGGCATTAAGGTAGTCGATCTGCTAGCCCCTTACGCGAAGGGCGGCAAGGTAGGCCTATTCGGCGGTGCTGGCGTCGGCAAGACCGTCATCATCATGGAGTTAATCCACAACGTCGCTTTCAAACATAGCGGCTACTCCGTATTTGCGGGTGTCGGCGAGCGAACGAGAGAGGGAAACGACCTTTATAACGAGATGAAAGAATCGGGAGTTCTGGATAAGGTCGCCTTGACCTACGGTCAGATGAACGAGCCGCCGGGGGCGAGAAATCGCATCGCGCTAACCGGTCTTACGATGGCCGAGTATTTCCGCGATGAGCTAGGGCTTGACGTTTTGATGTTTATTGACAATATCTTCCGCTTCTCGCAGTCAGGTTCGGAGATGTCCGCGCTTTTGGGACGAATTCCGTCCGCGGTCGGTTATCAGCCTACGCTTGCTAGCGAAATGGGTAAATTACAGGAGCGCATTACTTCTACTAAGAAGGGCTCCATTACCTCCGTTCAGGCCGTTTATGTACCTGCGGATGACCTTACTGACCCCGCGCCGGCAACCGTTTTCGCGCACCTTGATGCGACGACTGTTTTAAACAGAGCGATTGCCGAAAAAGGAATTTATCCTGCCGTCGATCCGCTTGATTCGACCTCAAGAATGCTTGATCCACAAATCATCGGCGAGGAGCATTACAAGGTCGCTCGCGGCGTCCAAGCGGTGCTTCAGAAATATAAAGATTTGCAAGACATTATCGCGATTTTGGGTATGGACGAACTTAGCGAAGAGGATAAGCTCGTAGTCGAGCGCGCTAGAAAGATCGAACGCTACCTATCTCAGCCGTTTTTCGTAGCCGAGGTATTTACCGGAAGTCCGGGCAAATATATCTCGCTAGAGGAAACTATCGCTGGCTTTAAGGGAATTTTAGAGGGCAAATACGACGATCTGCCGGAGAATGCCTTTTATATGGTGGGAAATATCGACGAGGTAGTAGCAAAAGCTGAAAAGATGAAAGCATAGGAATTTTAAGATGAAAGAATTTTTGCTTTTAGATATCGTTACGCCCGAAGGGATGGTCTTTTCTGGCGAAGTCAAATCCGTCCAACTCCCCGGCATTACTGGCGAAATGGGTATTTTGCCGGGTCATGCGAGCTTGCTAACGGGGCTTAAAGATAAAAGCGAAGGCGGAGTCGTTGAGATCGTAGATAAAGATGGCAAAAAGCAGCTTGTTTTGGTAAACGACGGATTTTTGGAAGTTACAGAAGAAAAAACTACTATTCTAGCCACTCAAGCCGTAGCTATCGGAGGTGATAGCGAAAGCGCCGTAGCAAAGTCTTTGCAGCGAGCCAAAGATATGCTTGCGTCCATTAGCTCCGATGCGGCAAATTCCGCAGCGATAATGGCTAGAGTCGACGAATTCGCAAGGCAAAGTTAAATATGCTAGATCTAATTTTAAGTTATTTTACTAGAAGCACGTTTATTACGATATTCGTGCTTTCTTGGTTATCCGTCTATTTTATCGTCACTTTTACGATTTTGATCTCCACATCCTTACGCCCCGAAAGCAAAGCCGACACCGCACGCAAACGCAGCTTGTCTATCTCATCGTTGATGGCCAAATCTTTCTCGATATAGGTATCTGTGGTGGGCAAATAGGCTTCGGGCTGATAATAGTCGTAGTACGACACGTAATATTCAACTGCATTGTTGGGAAAGAAGCTCTTCATTTCCTCGTAAAGCTGCGCCGCCAAGGTTTTGTTATGGCTCAAAACAAGTGTGGGCACGTTGTGTTGGGCAATAACATTGGCCATAGTAAACGTCTTACCCGACCCAGTAACGCCCAGCAAAACCTGCGACATGTCACCCCTTTCCAATCCTTCCGTAAGCTGTTTGATGGCTTCCGGTTGGTCGCCAGTAGGCTTATATTTCGACGTAAGTTTAAATTCCATAAGTGCAAAATTACAAAAAACATCCGCTCAAATTGCTAAAAATCGCTTTTTATACTTTGTAAATAAGCGAAATATGTGTATTTTTGCAGTTCAAAAACAAGAACAAAATAATGAAGAAGCCATTGCTCATCGTTTCGACGGCCGCTTTACTGCTTTCTAGTTGTGCACAAGAATTTAACC
>NZ_CALHII010000165.1 GCF_938030815.1 uncultured Campylobacter sp. | reverse complement strand
CGCAGGCGCTTGCGAGCAACAACGTCTTCGTGCTGCTATTTTGGCGCTTTTTCGCCGCGAGCATCATCGCAGGCGCGATATTTTTCCCGAAGCTCAAAGCCATAACTTCGCGCGAGATCAAACACGGCGCGGTGCTTAGCCTGTTTTTATTCGCGGGCTTTACGTCGCAGACCTTCGCCTTTAAATTTGCGCAAAGCTCCTCCGTGGCGTTCATCATCGGCCTAAACGTTGCACTCGTGCCCTTCATCGCCGCGGCGCTGTTTAGGCATAAAATTTACTCCTACGCCTACGCTGGCATCGCGCTAGCGATCGCTGGGCTCTATCTCATCGGCGACACGCAGCTTGGGCTCGGCAAGGGCGAAGCACTGGCGCTGGTCTGCGCGTGCGCGTATTCGTTTCACATCGTGCTAACCAACCGCTTCGTGCAAAGCTGCGACGTAGCGGGCATCGCCTACGTACAGATCCTCTGCTTAAGCGTGCTTTGCTGCTTTGCAGCGATCTTTTTTGAAAGAGTCAGCATCGTGCCGGTGATGGATCGAAGCTTTTTCGCCGCGATGGCGGTGATCTGCCTGCTGGGAACGGTTTTTGGCTTTTTTGCGCAGGCTTTGATGCAAAAATACACGACGCCCGTAAAAACCGCTCTGTTTTTCACGCTCGAGCCCGTGACGGCGGGCATCATGGGTGTATTCGTGGGCGGCGAGAAGCTGAGCGTGATGCAAATTTTAGGCGCGGCGCTCATCCTCGCAGGCGTTTTGATAAGCGAGATCGGAAGCTACCTCAGCGCGAAACGGAGCAGATCCGCAGACGCTTGATTTGCGGCGGCGTAAATTCCATAAATTCTATGCCGCGTGGAATTTTGCGTCGTAAAATCCCGTGCCGTATAAAATTCTGCGCCTTTAAAATTTCGCGGTGAAATTCCGCGCCACGTAGAATTCTATGTCGCGTGGAATTTTGCGGCGTCTCTCGCAAGGATACGTTAAAATTCCGCAACAAAATTCGTATTAAAATTTACCCAGCAAAGGCGTGCGGAGAAGCTTTAGCGATAAAATTTCATTGCTTAAGCGATACAATAGTAAAATAACGAAATTTTAACAAAGGAGCCCCTATGAAAAAAATCATCCTTCTTGTTGCCGCGCTTGCGGGCATATTGTTTGCCAAAAGCGTAGAGCTAGAGACGCCGCCCGATCATAAAGACGGCGTAAATCACCTGGAATTGGTGCTGATCTTAGATAAATCAGGCTCGATGAGCGGGCTTGAGAGCGATACGATCGGCGGATTTAACTCGATGATAGAAAAGGAGCGCAAAGAGGGCATCGACGCCAGCGTCACGACCGTGCTTTTCGATACGAAATTTAACGTCATCCACAACCGCACGCCGCTTAAAAAGGTCGAAAACCTAACGTCCAAAGAGTACTACGCCGGCGGCAACACCGCGCTACTGGACGCCGTCGGCAGCACGATAGCGCGTATCGAGCGGGTACCCGATATCTATGCTAAAAACAATCGCGTGCTTTTCGTCATCATTACCGACGGTATGGAAAACTCAAGCCGCGAATACTCCAAAGCGCAGATCAAAAAGATGATTAGCGACAAGCAGGAAAAATACGACTGGGAATTTATCTTTTTAGGCGCTAATATCGACGCCGCAAGCGAAGCGCGAAGCATCGGTATCAAAAGCGAAAACGCCCTAAAATACGAGAATTCCAAAGAGGGCGTGAGTAAAAATTTCGAAGCGGCAGCCGAGATATCCAAAGACGTAGCGACCGATAATAAAGTAAACTCGAAATGGCGCGACAAGGTGCTACAAGATAAAAAATAACAAATCGCGAGGCGAGGCGCACCAGAAATGAAGTGTCGCTACTAAAACGAGCGGCGGCACTAAAATAGGCGGCGATGTGCATCGTGCGGCACAAAACGAGCTTTAGTAAAAAACACTGGCAGCGGTGCAAACGAGATTTATCAAAAAAATACGAGCGGCGGCGCGGAAACAGAGACAGCAGCGCAAAACGGCTAGTCCGCCGGGTCCGCTCGCCGAAAAATTTAACGCGAATATGTGCCGCAAGAAAAATAGACGCGCGAGGAATAAAACGGCGTGAAGCGGAGCCGAAAACTCAGTGAGCCTAGCAGTACGGCGTGCGGTCTTGATTTTTACTCAGCGCATTTTAAATTTTATTTTGATTTTTTCATGCGCCGCGCGGTATTGCTTTTCAGCAGGCGCTGTTTTATACGATGAGGAAATGTAAATTTGCTCGCTAAATTCAGACGCTTTGCGAAGGGCGCCGATTTACGGAGAGCAAACCACATTTCGCAAACGAAGCTAAATTTACGGCGCACAAATTCCATTTTTCGCGAGAAACGCGTAAATTCCGCTATTCGCAGGCGGCACGTAAATTTTGCCCTTTGCAAGCTGCGCTAAATTTTAAAATTTAGGCGCTACAAAACGGGCGCAGCTACCAAGTGCGGCTGAATTAAAATTTCGTAAATTTAAAGAGGAGGAAGCTTATGAAGGTATCCGAGATCGACACGCCGGCGCTGCTGATCGAGCAAGAGATCGTGCTTCGCAACCTGCAAAAGATGCAAAACTACGCAAACGCCGCGGGTGTGAACCTGCGCCCGCACACCAAAACGCATAAAATGCCCTATTTCGCGAAGCTGCAAGAAAGTCTCGGCGCTGCGGGCATCACGGTCGCCAAAACGGGCGAGGCCGAGATCATGGCGGCAAACGGGCTGAAAGATATATTTATCGCAAACGAGATCGTTGGCGAGCTGAAATTTCAGCGCATCATCGCGCTTTTGCGCGCAGGGATAAACTTAAGCTTCGGCATCGATAGCATAGAGCAGGCGAGCCTGATAGAGCGCGCCTTTGAGCGCAGCGGCGCGAAGGTCTGCGTGCTTGCCGAGATCGAAGTGGGCGAAAACCGCTCTGGCTTCGTGGAAAAGCAGGATTTCGCGGCGTTTATAAAATTTTTAAAAGGCTGCAAAAATATAGAATTCCGTGGCGTGTTCTCCCACGACGGACACTCCTACAAAGCCGCCGATAAGAGCGAATGCGAGCGCATCCACCTAGCCGCGCAGCGCCGCACGCTGGAGTTTGCGGATATCGCGCGCGAGCTAGCTCTGCCCGCAAGCGTCGTTAGTATCGGCTCGACGCCCTCGCTCATCAACGATTTTGAAATTTTAAAGGGCGTCACCGAGATCCGCCCGGGCACCTATATCTTTATGGACGCCTCGCAGGCGCAGGCTTACGGCGATTATTCGATGAACGCGGCGAGTATCCTTACGACCGTCATCAGCAGGCCTACGGCGGATCGCATCATCACCGACGTCGGCGCCAAGGGGCTCACGCAGCAAAGGCGCACCGAGGGCTTCACCGCCACGCCCGGGCTCGGGCGCATAAAGGGCACGGAGGTGTGGATAAATGGCGTTTACGACGAGCACGCGATCATCTACGACAGAGCGCTGCGAGACGCCGTGCGCGTGGGCGATCGGCTCGAAATTTATCCAAACCACATCTGCCCCGTAGTAAATTTGCACGAGTTAGCCTACCTCGTTAGCGGCGGCGAGGTCGTAGAAAAGATCCCCGTGCTATGCAGAGGCAAGCTGCAATGAGCAGGCAAATTTAAAGGTGCGGCTACCGCGAGTTTGCAATGTAAGATAAACTGCAATAAGCGAGTAAATTTTAAATGCGAGGCGAGGTAAAATTTTAGCTTCGGTAGAGCCTGGCTAAATTTAAGACGCGAATTTATCGCCGCTCAGGCTGCGGCGCAAAGCGCGCCGAATTTGACTACGAAATTTAATGAAAGGCAAAAATGAGGCTTTGGACGATAAGCTTTAAATATCTCGACGCAAAGGGGCTAGTCGCACTTTGGCGAGAGGCGCTGCTAGCCAAAAACGTGCTGGCTGGACTAACTAAAGGCTACAAAAATCACCCACAGCTTGACCGCTTTTACGCGCATGAAAACACGTGTGAGGCGATAAATGCGTATCTGGCGGAGGTTTATGAGCAGGCCTGCGCTCGCGGGTATAAATTTGACGCGGCAAAAGTGGGCGAATTTGACGAGCGAAATTTGGCTAAAATCAGCGTCGCTCGTGGTCAGATCGAGTATGAATTCGCCTTTTTGCAAGAGAAGCTAAAATCGCGCGACGTCAAGGCATATGAGCGAAATTTAAGCGTAAAAAATATAGAAATCGCAGGCGTTTTTGAGGAGGTTGCAGGCGGGATCGAGCCATGGGAGAAGGTTAAAATTTAGCTCTGTTTCGCGCAGGATTTTTGGCTTGCCTAGGCAAATTTGATCAATAAAAACGCCAAAATATGTTACGTCGATTTTCCCCTAAATTTGACGTAAAAATCTCAAATTTACGATTAGTGGCGATTTGCCAAAAAGGCAAGCAATTTTATCCGCTTTGGCGAGAAATTATGGGCAATTCGTCAAATTTTAAAAGACGAACCTAACGTCAAATTCTCGTCAAATTCGCCTCTGTTTTTTAAAAATAAAAGCCGATCCGCAAAATCCCGCGCTTAAAATTTACCCGCAAGCGAGCAAATTTAGCCAAATTTTGCAAATCGGCAACTCTACTCCGCTCTCATCTGAGTACCTACGAATGCTAAGCTTAAATCGCGACTAGGCCGGTGAGCTAAGCTTAAACCCCAAGGCGGGCGCGCAAAAAAATGGACGCACGGAAAATAAAATTTCAGATCACACCAGTCCGCTTATTACGCCCTCGCTCGTGATCCTCATATTTAGCGCGTTAGGAACCTTCGGCAGCCCCGGCATAAGCATTATCTTGCCGCAGACGGCGACGATAAAGCCCGCTCCCGTGCGGATCTGAAGGTCCTTGACGCTGAGCTTAAAGCCGCACGCTCGCCCGAGCGCCTTGGCGTCGTCGCTGAAGCTATACTGCGTCTTTGCGATGCAGACGTTTAGCCGCTCAAGCCCCAAGGCCTTGATGTGCTGCAGCGCCTTTTGCGCTTCCGGCTCAAAAACGACCTCACTTGCGCCGTAAATTTTAGTAGCGATCTTTTCGATCTTGCTCGCCGTATCGTCGCTAAGCTCGTAGGCGAATTTCAGCTCCTTAGCGCGCTCGCACTCATCTATGACGAGGCGGGCTAGCTCAAGCGCGCCCTCGCCTCCTTTGGCGAAATTTTCGCAAATCGCCATCTGCACGCCGCGCTGCTTGCAATACTCGCGCACGAAAGCGATCTCGCCGTCGCTATCGAAGCTAAAGCGATTAAGCGCCACGACCGGATTTAGCCCGAAGTTTTGTAAAATTTCAATATGCCCGCCTAAATTTACGATGCCTCTTTGAAGCGCGGCAAGATCAGGGCTCGCGATATTTTCTTTATCCGCGCCGCCGTTGTATTTAAGCGAGCGGATCGTGCTAACCAGCACCGCGGCGTCCGGAGCGATGCCGGCGCGGCGGCACTTGATGTCGATAAATTTCTCAGCCCCGAGCTCGCTTCCGAAGCCCGCCTCCGTCACGGCGTAATCGGCAAGACTTAGAGCTAGCTTGCTCGCCATTATGGAGTTGCAGCCGTGCGCGATATTTGCAAAGGGTCCTCCGTGCACGAGCGCGGGCGTGTGCTCAAGGCTCTGGATAAGATTTGGTTTCATCGCGTCTTTTAGCAGGATCGCCACGGCATCCGCGCAGCCCAGATCGCGCACGTATATCGGCTCTCCCTGCGTATCGTAGGCGACCATGATGTTTGCGATGTTTTCCTTAAGCTCGGCAAGATCGTTCGAGAGGCACAGAACCGCCATTATCTCGCTAGCTGCGGTGATATTAAAGCCGTCCTCGCGCTGCACTCCGTCGGTGCGCCCGCCCTGTCCTACGGTGATGTGGCGCAGCGCGCGGTCGTTCATATCCATGCAGCGCTTCCACAAAATTTTATCGATCTTTAGCGGGTTTTCTTGATACAGCGAGTTGTCGATGACCGCCGAAATGAGGTTGTTCGCGGAGGTGATTGCGTGAAAATCGCCGTTAAAGTGCAAATTTAGATCATCCATCGGCACCAGCTGCGAATATCCGCCGCCCGCGGCACCGCCTTTGATACCAAAAACCGGCCCCAGCGACGGCTCGCGCAGCGCAAGGCAGACGCTTTTGCCCAGACGCTTTAGCGCGTCGGCTAGACCGATGGAGGTCGTCGTCTTACCCTCGCCAAACGGCGTCGGATTGGTCGCCGTGACCAAGATAAGCTTCGAAGCGCGCGATCGCGGCTTGATATTTAGCTTGGCTTTGTAGTGGCCGTACAGCTCGATCTCATCCTCGCTAAGCCCCAAATTTTTCGCAACGTTTGAAATTTTATCCGGCTTCGCCGCATTTGCTATTTCGATATCGCTCAACATTTTCTCTCCTTAAATTTAAAATTTTATCGCGTAGCGTTTACGCACCGCCTCTTTAAATCCGCGCATTAGCCGCCGCTACGCGCACCTCATCCGAAAGCCGCGCAAGATCTAAGCTCGCGGTGAAATTCGCCCCGGCTAAATTTCGATCTCGATGCCCACGGGGCAGTGGTCGCTGCCCATCACGTCGCTTAGGATGAAAGCATCCTTTAGCCGCGAGCGCAAATTTGCCGAGATGAAAAAATAATCGATCCGCCAGCCTACGTTTTTTGCGCGTGCGTTAAAGCGGTAGCTCCACCACGAGTAGGCGTCCCGCAGCTCGCCGTGCACGGCGCGAAAGGTATCGACGAAGCCCGCCGCCTCCACCTCATCGAGCCATGCCCGCTCGATCGGCAAAAAGCCCGAGGTTTTGGAGTTTGCTTTTGGATTTGCAAGATCGATCTCGCGGTGCGCGGTATTTACGTCGCCGCAGAATATCACCCCGAGCCCCTGCTCCGCGAGGCTGCGCGCATAGGCTAAGAATTTCGCGTAAAATTCCATCTTATAGGCTAGCCGCGCCTCGTCCTTTTGGCCGTTGGGAAAGTAGATATTAAAAAGCACGACATCGCCAAAGCGGTGCTGCAGCACGCGCCCCTCGTCATCGGGGAAAAACAGCGCCTTGCTCGTCTCGCTTTTAAATTTCGCCAGGCTCGCCACACCCGAATAGCCCGCGCGAGCGGCGGAATTTAGATCGATCTGAGAAAATCCGAGCTCATAAAGCCCTTTCGGAGCGTCCTTTTCGCTCACCTTGATCTCTTGCAAGCCCAAAAAATCGGGATTTTGCTCCGCAAGCCACGCAAAGCCGTCTTTGCCGAGCACTGCGCGCAGCCCGTTTACGTTCCAACTAATCAGTTTCAAATTTAGCCTTTGGCGCAAAAATTTTGGTATGATTATACGAAATTTTGACTAAATTTAAAGGAAAATTATGCGCAATCAGCCCAAATACCGATTTTTTGCCAACTGGAGCTACGCGATGGCGGGTCTTGCCGAGATGCTGCGCAGCGAGCGTAGCTTCAGGCTCGAGCTTTGCGTGTTCGTCCCGCTTCTGCTGTCGCTATTTTTTTGGAATTTCGGCGCAGTGCTAAATCTATTTTTGATCTTCGGCGCGGTCTTTACGCTCACAACCGAGTGCATAAACTCAGCTATTGAGCGCGCGGTCGATCTTGCCACGAGCGAAATCCACCCCCTAGCCAAAGGCGCCAAAGACACCGCAAGCACGGCCGTGATGATGAGCCTATTTTTCAACGCCGCGCTGTGGGGATACGCGCTTATCGGTAAATTCTTTTAATCGCGTAATTGCAAATTTCGCGATTAAAGATTTAAATCGCTGCAACGCAGAGTTTTTTTGGCGAGTGCGGAATTTGCAAGCCACTTGAGTCGTTGATCGTCCACACCTGCAACCCAAACACGAC
>NZ_CALHII010000164.1 GCF_938030815.1 uncultured Campylobacter sp. | reverse complement strand
CCGCAAATTTCATCCGCGCCTCGTCTAGCTTCGCGATACTGCCACTTGCATTCTTTTGCTCAAATTTAAATTCGCCAAGATTTCGCGAAAAATACTTTTGCCTTATTTCCGTGAAGCAGTATTTCCTCGCATCGCTATATTTAGTTGCCTTAAAATTTTACTCGATTGCCGCCCATACGGCAATTCCCATCGTAAAATTTTAAGTCGCTCGGTCTGGCCTCGTGATACTGCCGCCTGTGTTTTGCGCTCAAATTTAACCCGATCGCGCGCTGTTTTTTTTATAAATCCAAAATATGTGCCGACGGATCGAAAAGCATACCGAATGTGAGATAAATTTATAAATTGATTGGGGATAGAATTTTAAAATTCTATTGCGAACTGCGCAAAGAGGATCACCGGCGCAGATCCGCCGAAATTTCAGACGTGGTCTGCTAAATTTCAGGGCGCCGTGGAATTTTAGAATTTAAAGTTGCGGGCGAGCAAGGCGCCCGTCCGCGCATTTTAAGCCCGCCAAATTTAAGCGAGCAACGTCTGCGCCGTAGACCTAGAAATTGCATCAGCCCTGTGTCGCAGCGCTTCCGCTCGCAAACGTCGCCGCATTCAGCGCCGCGTCGTAATCGGGCTCATCTACGATGTCGTCCGTGATCTGCTTGTAGGCGATCTTGCCCGCGGTATCCACGACGAAAACCGCGCGGCACGTTAGCCCCGCAAGCGCGCCGTCCGCGATCAGCACGCCGTATGCGCGCGCAAACTCCTTATCGCAAAAATCGCTTAGGGCGCGTAAATTTTTGATCCCCTCGGTCGAGCAAAATCTGCCCGCGGCAAACGGCAGGTCCATCGAGACTACGAAAACCTCGGTATTTTTTATACTCACGGCGCGCTCATTAAATTTGCGCGTCTCGGTCGCGCGCACGTCCGTATCCAGAGACGGCACGGCGATGATGACCTGCGCCTTGCCCGTGCCGCCGCCGACTTTGACCTCGCTAAGATCAGCCGCGACCAGACTAACCTCTGGCGCCTTATCTCCAAGCTTAAGCTCGTTGCCTGACAGGCCGACGCTTACGCCTTGTAATTTGGTTTGTTGCATGATTTTCCTTTGTTTTGAAATTTAAAACGGGCGCATTATAAGCCCGCGAAAGCAAACGCCTGCTAAATCCGAAAAATAGGCAAGTTCGGGCGCTAGCTCAGCTTATATGAGCGGTGTATAGATCGCTCTGCAAAGATGAAATTTTACAGCGCGAAGCGGCGGCGCAATTAAAGTACCCCGAGAATACCGCGACTTAGCATAAAGCACTGATGGTCGCAATCCGATAGTCTATGATAGTTGCGCTCCGCCTTAAGGCTGCGCCGAAGGTAAAATTTCGCCCCGTTTGCGCGATCCCGCTTGCGGCGATTTTGTCTGTGAATAAAAATCAAAGCATATAGCGCTGTATGTGCGCTTTATCTGCGAAAGAAAAAATCTCTAGTAAAACGATAGGCGCGGCATCATGAGCGCGTTTTAAATTATGTTTTGAATTTTTAAATTTAATTGAAATTTTTTGATCTAAATTTGCAATCTACAGAAATCAAAATTTATGGGTTGAAATTTTATTTGAAGCTAGAGCGTGAGTTAAAATTTTGGCTTGTAAAGCAGGTTAAATTTAAACACCGTTTTAAAATTCAAAGAAGCGTCGGGGGCTGGCGATAAAGCTATCGCCGCACCCTGACACCCATTAAGCTTAACCGTTGCGCTTTTTGATGATCTCTTCGCCGACATTCTTAGGAACCTCGTCGTAGTGATCAAATTCCATCGAATAGGTCGCACGACCCTGCGTCTGAGAGCGCAGATCGGTCGAGTAACCGAACATCTCCGAAAGCGGGCAAAATGCGTCGATGATCTTATTGCCGCCGCGTTCGCTCATATTATTGACCTGTCCGCGACGTTTGTTTAGATCGCCGATGACGTCGCCCATATACTCCTCAGGGGTTTCTACCTCGACCTTCATCATAGGCTCCAAGATCACGGCACCCGCTTTTCTAGCGCCCTCTTTAAAGCCCATAGAAGCGGCGAGTTTGAACGCCATTTCGGAGCTATCGACTTCGTGGTAGCTTCCGTCATAGACCGTTACGCGCACATCCTCGACCGGATAGCCCGCCAAAACGCCATTTTGCATCGCCTCTTGGCAGCCCTTATCGACCGCAGGGATGTATTCTTTTGGAATCGCGCCGCCTTTTATATCGTTTACGAACTCATATCCGGTGCCTGGCTCCAAAGGCTCTAGGCGCAAAAATACGTGACCGTATTGACCGCGACCGCCTGATTGCTTGGCGTATTTGTACTCTTGCTCGACCGTTTTGCGGATAGTCTCACGATATGCGACCTGCGGCTGTCCGACCTCTGCTTCGACTTTAAATTCTCTAAGCATTCTATCTACGATGATCTCAAGGTGCAGCTCGCCCATTCCCGAAATGATAGTTTGTCCGCTCTCCTCGTCCGTCGCAACCCTAAAGCTTGGATCTTCTTGCGCCAATTTTTGAAGCGCGATACCCATTTTCTCTTGATCGGCTTTGGTTTTAGGCTCTACAGCTACGCTGATAACGGGATCAGGAAATTCCATACGTTCTAAAATTACTTTATCTTTTTCGCTAGCTAGAGTATCGCCCGTAAGAGTGTCTTTAAGACCCACAACGGCGCCGATCTCGCCCGCATATAGCTCTTTGATCTCTTCGCGTTTATTCGAGTGCATCCTTAGCAAGCGTCCGATGCGCTCTTTTTTGCCTTTGCCGGTATTTACGACGTAGCTGCCGCTTTCCAAAACGCCGCGATAAACGCGTACAAATGTAAGCTGACCTACGAAAGGATCGGTCATAATCTTAAATCCAAGACCCGCAAACTCACCCTCGTCGGTAGAACTTACGTGAACCTCGCTGCCATCCTCATACTGACCCTTAATCGCAGGCACTTCATCAGGCGCAGGTAGATAATCTACGACCGCATCTAGCAAAGGCTGCACGCCCTTATTTTTAAATGCAGTACCGCATAGCATAGGAAAGAAGCTTAGGCTTAAGCAGCCTTTCTTGATGCCCTTTTTAATCTCTTCTACGCTTAGCTCTTCGCCGTTAAAATACTTCTCCATCAAAGCTTCATCAGTCTCTGCTACCGCCTCAATCATCTTGTCGCGATACTCTTGCGCTTTTTCTCGTAACTCGGCAGGAATTTCAACGATCTCAGGAGCTGAAGGACCCTTGCTATCATCCCAAACGAGCGCCTTCATAGTAACCAAATCGATAATGCCCTTAAAATCGTCCTCAGCGCCGATCGGAATTTGAATAGGAACTGGATGAGCCTTGAGCCTATCTTTTACCTGCTGTTCGACATTATAGAAATTTGCGCCGACGCGATCCATTTTATTTACGAAAATAATGCGCGGAACATGGTATTTATTCGCTTGACGCCAAACGGTCTCGCTTTGAGGCTGAACGCCTCCGACCGAGCAAAATACTGCTACCGCACCATCTAAAACGCGCATCGAGCGCTCGACTTCGATAGTAAAATCAACGTGACCCGGAGTGTCGATCAAATTTATCTGATGATTATTCCAAAAGCATGTGGTAGCGGCAGATGTGATCGTGATGCCGCGCTCGCGCTCCTGCTCCATCCAGTCCATCGTAGCGGCGCCCTCGTGAACCTCGCCGATCTTATGGCTCATACCGGTAAAAAATAGAATTCTTTCGCTCGTAGTGGTCTTTCCGGCATCGATGTGAGCGGCGATACCGATGTTTCTAACCATATGCAAAGGGGTTTTTCTTGCCATGATGCCCTCCTACCAACGATAATGCGCAAAAGCTTTGTTGGCTTCTGCCATCTTGTAGGTGTCTTCTTTCTTTTTAAATGAAGAGCCTTTAGAATTTGCGGCGTCCATAAGCTCGTAAGCCAGGCGCTCTATCATCGTGCGCTCGCTTCTTTTTCTTGCAAAAGAGATGATCCAGCGGATAGCCAGAGCCTGCTGGCGAGCCGGTCGTACCTCGATCGGAACCTGATATGTGGCGCCGCCTACTCGACGAGATTTTACTTCCATCAAAGGCTTAACGTTATCAATGGCATCGTTAAAAATTTCGATACCTTTCTTCTCGCCGCCTTTATTGTCGATGAAATTTAAGGCGCCGTACATGATCTCGGTAGCGACGCTCTTTTTACCGTCGAACATAAGCGAATTAATAAATTTTGTGATTACTTTGCTGTCATAAATCGGATCAGGCATAACTTCCCTAACGGGAGCTTTTCTTCTTCTCATTTTATTCCTTCAAATTTTAAAATTTTACTCAAACTCGGCAAAATCTAGTGCCGGTCTGTTTCGGCTAAACTATTTTTTAGGTCGTTTAGCACCGTATTTTGATCTTGCAACGGTTCGTTTTGCAACGCCTGCAGTATCGAGTGCACCGCGGACGATGTGATATTTAACGCCCGGTAGGTCCTTTACACGACCGCCGCGAACTAGCACGATGGAGTGCTCTTGTAGATTGTGACCTTCACCGCCGATATAGCTGATGACTTCAAATCCGCTAGTAAGCCTTACTTTGGCAACTTTACGAAGCGCAGAGTTTGGTTTTTTAGGGGTCGTAGTATAGACCTTAGTACAAACTCCTCTTCGTTGAGGGCAATTCTTTAGCGCCGGGGACTTCGATTTCTCGGTAATCTTCTTGCGCTCTTTTCTGACCAATTGATTTATGGTTGGCACATCTTTCCTTTCACAAAAATTTATTCAAAAAGATTTAGATTATACTTTGTTTAAACTTACAGAAACGTAAATTTAACTAAATTTTAATCTCTAATCAGTACAAACTCTCCGCCGCCGCAGATCACTAAGCAGATCGCAGCAGAAAGATACAGATATATGATTTCCAGCTCAAATCCGCCCACGCCGGTAAGCGCGCTCAACGGAGTGTGTAGGACATATATTATCATGAGCACGTTTGCGATCACAAGCAGAGCGCCTATGCGGCAAAATACGCCTATGATTATCATCGCTGGCGCCAGCACCTCGCCTACGTATGCACCGTAAGCCACCAGATCCGGAATTCCTCTGGCTACCAGCATCGATTTTACGCCGTCTATGCCGTGAGTGAGCTTAAAAATTCCATGCATTAAAAGACAAACTCCAAGCCCCAACCTGACAAACAACAGACCGAAATTTATGTTGATCATATTCATGCTTTATCCTTTAAATTTAGGGCTTGCGCCCAAAATTATTTTTTGAGTTTAACTTCCTTATCTTTATACAGACCCGTTCCCACAGGGATTATACGACCTAGGATGACGTTTTCTTTTAAGTCCTCTAATCGGTCAAATTTACCCGCGATGCTAGCCTCCGTTAAAACCTTCGTAGTCTCTTGGAAGGACGCTGCCGAAATGACGCTATCGCTTCCGACGGCCGCACGAGTTACGCCCAGTAGCACGGACTCTGCAATCGCAGGCTCGCCACCAATTTTCATAATGCGCTCGTTTTCTTCTCTAAATCTGCGGCGGCTAATGAGATCGCCGACGATTAGCTGAGTATCGCCACTATCGACGATTCGGACCTGGCGGAGCATCTGTGATACGATGATCTCGATATGCTTATCGCTGATGACGACGCCTTGAGAGCGGTAAACCTGTTGAATTTCGCTTATCAGATAGTAATGCAGCGCCTTTTCGCCTAAAATTCTAAGCACGTCGTGCGAGCTGATAACTCCATCGGTAAGTTTCTCGCCTGCGTGGACGAACTCGCCGTTTCGCACTTGGATCTGGCGGCTCTTATCGATTAGATACTCGGCGCTCGTTCCGTCCTCGCCCTCGATTATAATACGCTCTTTCGCGCGCAAAGCCTTATCGAAGCGGACGGTTCCGTCGATGTCTGCGATGATCGCGGTATTTTTTGGACGACGCGCCTCAAATAGCTCCGATACACGCGGCAAACCGCCGGTGATATCTTTTGATTTCGCAGCAGCCTTCGGCGTTCTAGCCAAAATATCCGCAATCGCTACCTGATCGCCCTTGTTCGTAAAAATCGCGGTCTTCGGTCCTAGATTATATTTGATAGGCTCTCCCTTGCTAGGAGTTACGATAATTGCCGGTTTGACGCCCTGCGGTAGGTATTCGTTGATAACCAAACGGCTTTGACCTGTAGTCTCGTCATATTGCTCCGTAGCGGTGTATCCAGGCTCGATATCCTCGAAACTGATCTTACCTTCGCACTCTGCTGCTACCGGGATAGAATACGGATCCCACTCGGCGATAATCAATCGATCGTCTTTTTTAGGCTTAGCGATAAGATCTTCGCTTTTTACGACGCTATTATCATCATAGGTAATGACCGATTCGCGCGGTATATAGTGGCGGATCGCTTCTCTGCCGTTGTCATCGGAGATGACTACGTACATACCCTTCTCACTTACGACATGACCTTTTTTGATATCTCTTAACCTCTCTAAATAATCGCCCTTTAGGATGAAATACTTAAGTGTACCATTTGCTCCCGCTTTGATCTTTTGAGTTACCGGCTCGCCATCTTTGACGCGAAGTTCGCTGGCAAAAGGAATTCGAGTAGGGATATTCCAGTCTTCTTTTATAACCTCTACTAAACTATCATTTTCTCCAACGGTTTCGCCGTCTTTAAATACGATGTAGAATTTCCCCTCAACTTTACCACTTACACCTGCAAGCTCGGTAGGCTTGGCTAGATCGTGGCGTCGGATGGTATATTTAAATTCTTCTTTCTTGCCTTTTAGCGTGATATTCACATCATCGTGGGTTATATCGATGCTTACCTTACCGGTAATTGGAGCTTTGATCTTAGGCTCGACCAAAAGCACCGCGGCATTTCTGCGGTTCATTACGATATTTTTGCCGCCGTTTTCATAGGTCTTGACGTTATAATATCTGATAAAGCCCTCTTTATCGGCGATTACTTGGCGATCTTGCTGCTCGGTAGATGCGGTACCGCCGGCGTGGAAGGTTCGTAGCGTAAGCTGCGTGCCCGGCTCGCCGATTGATTGCGCCGATATGATACCGACCGCTTCGCCCGGTTTTACCAGCTTGCCCTCGCCTAAATTTACGCCATAGCACTTTGCGCAGACCCCTTTTTCGGCCTTGCACGTAATCGGCGTGCGGATATTTACGGATTTGATACCCGAATCCACGATGGTTTTTACCTCGCCAACGCCCAAAAGCGTGCCCTCGGTAAATAAAATTTCATTCGATACCGGATCGATCACATCCGCGCTTAGCACCCTACCCATAATCCTATCGGCTAGACTTTCGATCTGGGTTCCGTTTTCTACGATCTCGGTAACCTCGATACCCTCATGCGTGCCGCAGTCGTGCATCGTAACTCTGACGTTTTGTGCGACGTCGATCAGCTTTCGCGTCAGATAGCCCGCATTTGCAGTCTTGAGCGCAGTATCGGCAAGACCCTTACGCGCGCCGTGGGTCGAGATGAAGTACTCATTTACATTCAGACCCTCTCTAAAATTTGAAGTGATCGGCGTCTCGATGATCGAGCCGTCCGGCTTACTCATCAGACCTCTCATGCCCGCTAGCTGCTTGATCTGCTCCGCGCTACCTCGCGCGCCGCTATCGGCCATCATATAGATCGAGTTAAAGCCGTCCTTATCTTTCTCCATCATCTTCATCATCTCATCGGCTAGCTTCTTGCTGGTGCTGGTCCAGATGTCGATCGTTTTGTTATAGCGCTCGCCGTCGGTTAGCAAGCCCGCGCCGTATTGGTTCTGAACTTCTCTGACCTGCTTTTTAGCTTCTTCTACAAGACCCGCCTTAGACTTCGGCACGATGATATCCGAAACGGAAATCGAAACGCCCGCTTTAGTCGCGGATTCAAAGCCTAAGTTCTTAAGATTATCCAAAAATTCCGCGCTTATCTCAAGGCCGCCGTTTTTATAGACGTAATCGACAAGCTCGGCGATATCCTTTTTCTTCATAATCTTATTCCAAAGATGATCCGGAATAAAGCTAGGCAGGATCGATTTGATGATCAAGCGGCCTGCGGTCGTAAAGATAATGCGGCGATCGATCATCGTTTTGATTTTAGCGTGGATGTCTAGGGCATTTGCCTCCACGGCGAGCATTACCTCATCGACGTTTGCAAAAATTTTATTCGTTCCTTTTGCACCCGGCTTTTCGAGGCTTAGATAATAAATTCCTAAAACCATATCCTGGCTAGGCACCGCGACAGGCTTTCCGCTCGCAGGAAGCAAGATGTTCATCGAGCTAAGCATTAAAATTTTACATTCCGCGATCGCCTCTTGGCTAAGCGGCACATGTACCGCCATCTGATCTCCGTCGAAGTCCGCATTGAACGCGGCGCAGACTAACGGATGCAGCCTGATAGCCTTTCCCTCGACGAGCACGGGATGAAACGCCTGAATAGACATCTTATGAAGCGTCGGCGCGCGGTTTAGCATAACCGGGTGATCCTTTACGACCTCCTCCAAGCACTCCCAAACTTCATTGATCCTATTTTCGATCATCTTTTTGGCCTGCTTGACGGTCGTAGCATAGCCCTTCTCTTGCAGGCGAGCGATTAGATGCGGCTTGAATAGCTCAAGCGCCATCGTCTTAGGCAGACCACACTGATCCATGCGTAAATTTGGACCTACGACGATGACGGAGCGACCCGAAAAATCCACGCGCTTGCCGAGCAAATTTTGTCGGAAGCGGCCCTGCTTACCCTTAATGATCTCGCTTAGAGATTTAAGCGGTCGCTTATTAGCGCCCTTCACGGCATTGGCGCGACGTCCATTGTCAAAAAGCGCGTCCACCGCCTCTTGAAGCATTCGTTTTTCATTACGGATGATGATCTCGGGCGCGTCGAGCTCCATCAGCCTTTTGAGCCTAGAATTTCGATTGATGACGCGGCGGTATAGATCATTTACGTCAGAAACCGCAAATTTACCGCCCTCAAGGCTAACGAGCGGGCGTAGATCGGCAGGCAGTACGGGCAGATTTGTAATCATCATCCACTCGGGCTTATTGCCGGAATTTAAAAAGCTCTCGACGACCTTTAGACGCTTGACGATGGTTTTTTTCTTCGCTTCGGAGTTTGTGTTAGCCATCTCCTCCTTCAAAGAATTTAAAATTTCGACCAAATCAAGCTCGGCTAGCATATCGCGGATCACCTGACCGCCCATTTTGGCGACGAAGCCTGTCTGCGAAAAGCGCTCTTTTAGACTCTGATACTGCTCCTCATTTAAAACATCGTATTTCTCGACCTTTTTAGAATTTTCGTTGTCGTAAAATGCCTCGCCCGCGCTTTCTACGATGTAAGCCTCATAATAAAGCACGCGCTCAAGATCTTTCATCTTGATATTTAGAAGCGTACCGATGCGGCTAGGCAAGGAATTTACGTACCAAATATGCGCCACCGGCGTTACCAGCTCGATATGCCCCATTCTAGTGCGGCGGACTTTCGAGCTCGTGATCTCGACGCCGCACTTTTCGCACTTCCAGCCCTTATATCGCATCTTTTTATATTTGCCGCAGATGCACTCATAATCTCTTACTGGGCCGAAAATTTTAGCGCAAAAAAGTCCGTCGCGCTCCGGCTTGAGCGTGCGGTAGTTAATAGTCTCGGGCTTTTTGACCTCGCCGTGGCTCCATGCTTTGATCTGCTCGGGGCTAGCAAGCCTAATAGCAAACGCGTCGAAGTCGTGAACTCTAGCGTCTTCTTTTATTTCTATTCTTTCTAAATTTGAATTATCGCTCATTTATTCTCTCCATTCTCGTAAATTTCAACGTCTAGAGCAAGCGATTTAAGCTCGTTTGTTAAAACAAAAAATGTCTCAGGAATTCCGGTAGACGGAACGTTTTCACCTTTTGTCAGCGCCTTATACGCAGCCAAGCGTCCGTCGACGTCGTCGGATTTGATCGTTAGCATTTCGCGGAGCGTGTATGCCGCGCCGTATGCCTCCAGAGCCCAAACTTCCATCTCTCCGAATCTTTGACCGCCGAATAGCGCCTTGCCGCCGACCGGCTGCTGCGTGACTAAGCTGTAAGGACCGGTGCTTCTTGCGTGAACTTTTTCGTCGACTAGGTGGTGTAGCTTGAGATAATACATGCAGCCCACGTTTACGCGCTCTTTGATCTTTTCGCCGGTGCGGCCGTCGTAAAGCTCGGTCTTGCCGTCCTGATCGATGCCCGCCATTTCAAATAGCTTTTTGAAATCCTCCGGTACAATGCCTTCGAATATCGGAGCGGAAAATCTAACGCCCTTAGCCCAGTCTCTAGCGTATTTTAAAAGATCTTCGTCGCTGATTTTCTCAAGCGTCTTTTTAGCCTGCATTAGCTTGGAAACGCCCGCGATCTCAATCATTTTGGCGCGAAGGGTTTTTAACCATTCGTCCGTTTTCTCCTCTAAAATTTGAGCGATCTGCTCGCCCAAACGCCAGCCCACAAGACCCAAGTGGCTCTCCATTATCTGACCGATATTCATACGGCTTGGAACGCCGAGAGGATTTAACACGATATCCACGCGCTGTCCGCTAGGCAGATACGGCATATCAACCTCAGGGACGATATTTGAAACGATGCCCTTATTTCCGTGGCGGCCAGCCATCTTATCGCCCACTTTTAGCTTGCGCTTAGTCGCGATATAGACCTTTACGAGCTTAACGACGCCGCTTGGCAAGATATCGTCTTTTTCTAAAATTTCGATCTTTTCGTCATGCTCCTCTTTGAGCTTGCGCTTCTCGTTTTGGAAGTGATTTTTTAGCTCTTCGTATTCCTTCTGAACAGCTTTAGAATAGGCTTTGACGAAAGAATTTAACGTAAAGCGATTGGAGCTTTCAAGCTCCTCTTTTTTAACCTTATCGCCCTTTTTATAATCTTTTTTATTGAGGCTTTGATCGCTTTGCAAAGCGCTTTTAGAAAGTAGTGCCACTACCTTTAGCATCTCCTCGCGATCGAGCATCAAAAGCCTATCGTGATGCTCCCTTTCGAGCTCGGTTTTTTCATCCTCATAGGCCTTGTTCGTGCGCGGATCCTTCTCGTAGCCTTTTTTGGTAAAAATTTTAACGTCGATCACCACGCCTTCCATAGAGGCGGTCGCGTAGAGAGATTTATTTACCACATGCCCCGCCTTCTCGCCAAAAATTGCGCGCAAAAGCCTCTCTTCAGGCGTCGGTTTGACCTCGCCCTTCGGAGTTACCTTGCCTACCAAGATCATGCCAGGTTTGACGTGAGTACCGATCTTTACGATACCGCTATCATCGAGGTGGGTAAGCTCCTCCTCTTTGATATTAGGGATGTCGCGCGTGATCTCCTCCACGCCGTCTTTAAGCTCTCTAGCCTCGATCTCCTTTTCATAAACATGCACGCTGGTGTATTCGTCGGCACGAATCATCTTTTCGCTCATGACGACGGCATCCTCGTAATTGTAACCGTGCCACGGCATAAAGGCTATGAGGGCGTTTTTGCCAATCGCAAGCTCGCCGCCGTCCATACTAGGACCGTCGGCTATGATTTGACCGGCTTTTATCACGTCACCTTTTCGCACGATAGGACGCTGTGAAAAGGTAGTGTTTTGGTTGGTGCGTAAATTTTTCTCCATCGAGTAGTGATCGATAAACGGCCCCTTCTCGTCTTCGCCCAAAATAAATATGTTTTTATTATCGACCTTTTCTACGACGCCGTCGCGTTTAGCTTTGATAGCTTCCCACGAATCGCGCGCGATAATCGCCTCCATGCCCGTTCCAACGATAGGAGCGGTAGAGTGTAGAAGCGGCACGGCTTGGCGCTGCATGTTCGAGCCCATCAAGGCGCGGTTAGCATCGTCGTGCTCCAAAAACGGAATCAGCGACGCCGCTACGCCCGCGACCATACCGGAGCAAAGGTCTATCAGCGAAATATCCTCGCGTTTAGCCATGATATTTTCGCCGTCTTTTCTGACCTCCAAAAGCTCTTCTACAATATTGCCCTCTTCGTCCAATTTAGCGGACGCAGGAGCGATTACGAGCCCCTCTTCTTGCGTAGCGGTAAGATAGACGATCTCATCGGTGACCTTGCCGTTTACGACCTTTTTATACGGAGCCTCGACGAAGCCTAGATCATTTACCTTCGCATAGGTCGCTAGGGTATTGATCAGACCGATGTTTTGACCCTCCGGCGTCTCGATAGGGCAAATTCTACCGTAGTGCGTAGGATGGACGTCACGCACCTCAAAGCCTGCGCGCTCTTTAACCAGTCCGCCTTCGCCCAGCGCAGATAGACGACGCTTATGCGTAACCTCGCTAAGCGGGTTGGTCTGATCCATAAACTGGCTTAGCTGGCCGCCAGTGAAAAATTCCATAAGCGTAGTGGTGATGATTTTAGGGTTTACGAAATCATACGGCATAAGCTCATCTAAATTTCCGCTAATGCCAGTAAATTTATCCTTGATCGCCTTTTGAACCTTGATAAATCCAAGATGCATCTCGTTTGCCAAAAGCTCTCCGATTGAACGTATGCGGCGGTTGCCGAGATTATCGCGATCGTCGATGAAGCCGTCGCCGTTTTTAACTCTAATTAAATATTTCGCCGTCTTGATAATATCCTCGCTGGTTAGCACGGTTACGTACTCCGGCGCCTCGATGCCTAGTTTATGGTTCATCTTCATACGGCCGACTTTGGTCAGATCGTAGCGCTCCGGATTAAAAAACAGATCGTTTACGAAGCTCTTTGCCGCTTCTTTTACCACCGGCTCGCCCGGGCGCATAACCTTGTAAATTCTAATCGCAGCCAGATCGTTCTCATCGTCTATGCCCTCGCTTTGCTGTAAGAGTTTAAGCGCGTCGGCATCTTGGATGAAGGAATTTATGATCGAAGTATCTACGCCGCTAGCTAGGTCGTTGGCGATCGTAAATTTTTTCTCGGTGTTAGCGATCTTGGCTAGCTTGCCCTCATCTAGCGCAGTTAGCGAATCAAAAAGCACTTCGCCGCTGTTTTTATCGACGATGGCGTCGGCTAAGTAGCGCTCGGCTAAAATTTCAGCCGGATATTCGATTAGCTTTAGTCCGTCCTCTGCTAACTTCTCTGCTTTTTTGGATGTTAGGCGCTTGCTTGCTTGATGAAGCACTTCGCCCTTTTCGTTTATAATGTCGTAATCGAGCCTGCCCGCGTATTCTTTCGGATCGAAATCGGTCAGGAATTTTCCTTTTTTG
>NZ_CALHII010000163.1 GCF_938030815.1 uncultured Campylobacter sp. | reverse complement strand
ACGATTTAGTTTATTCAACCGCCTCGACGACGATCATAATTTTAATAGTTGTATTTTGGCTATTAAATAGGCTAAAAAATGGATATCCAACGCGAGAGGAGACATTTAATGCTATAAAATACATAATCAGGCTTTGCTTTATTTTTGCAGTTCTTAGTTCATTTGAAGCATATACGGGCGCTTTATACTTCCTAACTATACCTGAAAATACGATAACTGCGACGGTGAGCTCGATTTTTCAGAGTCAAGATTTCGGAACGATTGTAACGGAATCGGCCAATAGGGTGGATAATTTAAGAGCTTTAATGTGGGACTATGGAACAAAAACTTATTTAAAATCACAAGAATGGTCATTTTTGGGATTAAGCTTTAATGGTCCGAGTGATTATATAATGGCAGGGGTTGTAACGGCATTTTTAATGATCCCGTTTTGGATATTTTACCTAGTATTTTTTATTCTACTAATCGGCATCACGATCGTTATATTTTTTAGCAAATTCGTGGCATTTTTGATATTAAGCACGCTGCCATTGGTGCTGCCATTTTTGATAACGCCGCGCTTTTTGCCGTATTTATGGAGCTGGTACAAGCTATACCTATCATACGCCATCATCGCTCCTTTGGCATTTATAGCCCTAAATTTAGCAATGAATCCGATCATAGAGCTTGAGAAATATCAAAACGTCATAGGCGAATTATTTATAAAGCAGTTTGAATATTTGATTACTGGAGCAATTACTTGCATAACTGCGCTTTTCATAATCAGAAAAATACCAAATTGGATAAATGCGGTACTGGGAACACAGATGGAAAGTGGAGCGGGCGGAGTAGTCGCAGGCGCGGTAGCTGGTGGTATACTTGGAAAAACTTTACTGGGCGGGCTAGCTAGAAAAGCAACCGGCGGTAGCTTTATCGGTGGGGCACTGCAAAGCTTTGGTAGAGCAACCGGCGGAAGAGCAGTAGGGCAAATTACAAAAGCAGGAATAGATGCAAGCGTAAATCTTGGAAAAGATATAGGCAAGGGCTCAAAAATGCTAGCGAAGGGCGCCTACGACGTATATAAAACGTTTCGCGGCGGATACGCGGTGCCGTAAGGCTAAAATTTAGAAAATTTTTTAAAAGGGGTAAAAATGTTTGCACAAGCTACGATCATAGGAAATTTGACCAAAGGCATTGAGCTTAGATACACGGCAAGCGGTATGGCCATAGGTAGTACTGCAATAGCCGCGTCGCACAAATTTAACGCGGCAAACGGCGAGAAGCGGGAAGAAACGTGCTTTATAGATGTCACTTTTATGGGTAAAAGCGCGGAAATAGCCAACCAATACCTGTCCAAAGGCTCAAGGATATTCATCGAAGGTAGACTAAAATTTGACCGATGGACGGACAATAGCGGACAAAACAGAAGCAAGCATAGCGTAATCGTCGATAAAATGATAATGATTGATACCAAAGATAGGCAAGAAGCTGGGCAAAACGAGCAAGCTCATCCTGCGCCGCAGATAGAAAACGAATATACAGATAACGCGCAAGACGCGCCATTCGACTAATAAATTTTTGAAGGAGTAAAAAATGAACCTAAATTACATAACAGGTACATACGACAATGTCCCATTCTCGCAGCTTAACAAAACGGCAAAAATTGTAATTTTGCAAGAAAGACTTACAAGGGAGTTTAAAGAAAATGAAGTAATGAAACATGTGCTTGAATCGTTTTTTATAATAGCCTATGATGGAAATGATGTTAACGTTTCTGATATTCAAAAAATTTATGACAATTTGACGGAAGAACAAATTATGCAGATACAAAGCATAATAAAAATAGCTTATAATGCAGCAGGTATGTAAAATGCAAAATGCGATAATCATTATTGAAAGTCCAAATAAATGCGACAAGATAGAACATATAACAGGTGCGAAGGTTTACGCCACAAAAGGGCATTTTAAAGAACTAGCAAAGGAGATAGTGGTCGATTATGTCGGCTATGAGCCGATATTTGAGATGAAAGAGCAAAGCAGGCATAGAATGAACGAAATTTTTAATGACTGCAAAGGCAAAGACGTCATCATAGCCACCGACCCGGATCGAGAAGGATACGGCATAGGCTACATGGTTTATGAGACGATTAAAAATGTCGCAAAAAGTGTAAAGCGCGCCGAGTTTCACGAAATAACCGAAAGCGGCATCGAAAAAGGGCTAGATAAAGCCGTGCCGTTTGCAAGCTCAAATTTAAAGGAATTCGATAGCTTTAAAGCACGAGCAGTAGGCGATAAGCTGGTGGGCTTTATCATGTCGCCCGCTTACATCAACAAGCTCAACGACAAAAATTTATCCGTCGGCCGAGTTCAAACGCCGGCACTTGCCTTGATCGTAAAAAGAGAGCTTGAAATAAAAGAATTTTTGGCAAGCCCTGCTTCAAAACAGATCGACTACAAAATCAAAGTAAAGCTAAAAACCGGCAGCGGCGTAGAATTTACGGCCGTTAACGATAATATTTTTATCTCAAAAGACGAAGCGAACGCAAAAATCGCCGAACTTGGCGGCAGCAGAGCAAAAGTCTATCAAATAGATACGAAACAAAGCCAAATCAAGCCGCAAGCTCCGTTTAGAACCAGTCAAATGCAAGAGACGGCAAATAAAAGACTAGGCTTTAGCTCGGATAAAACCATGAGCCTAGCTCAAAAGCTATTCGAAAAAGGCCTCATCACATATCATAGAACCGATAGCAATACCATATCGGACGAGTTTATAAATGAGGTGGAAGCTAAATTTAAAGGGCAAGAATGGTACGAGAAAAAAATATATAAAGCCGGCAGCCAAAGCCAAGCGGAGGCTCACGAAGCGATCCGTATAAGCCACGTACACGATTATGGCGAGATGGATGAGATCGCCGGGCGCGAAAGCCTAACGGATGACGAAAAATCGCTTTATGAGCTTATTTTTCTAAATTCAGTCCTAAGCCAAGCCAAGAATGCCGTAAACGAGAATAAAACATACGACATAGACATCAAAGCTCTAAGTTTTAAAGCTAAGACCGGCAAATGTATCTATAAAGGCTTTAAGGGGGCTTTAAAAGAGCAAGCGGACAATGAAGACGAGCAGGACAAAGAGGTGACGGAAATAGAGCTAAATTTAAATCAAGGCGATGAAGTCGAGGTGTTGGGCTTTGAGCTACAAGAAGTTAAAAAACAAGCTCCGCAACACTACAAGGAAAGCAATTTTATCTCCCTTTTAGAAAAAGAGGGTATCGGTAGACCAAGCACGTATGCGACGTTTCTACCTACGCTTTTAAAACGAGAATTCGTGATTATCGAGACCAAAGGCAAAAATCAAAACATAGTGGCCACGAATAAAGGTATAAGCTTCATCGAAAGCGTTAAAAAGGACGACGAGTGGATCACACAAAGCGAATTTACAAAGCAAATGGAAAGCGTACTAGACGAAATAAGCAGCGGTAAAGTAAATTATCTCGATTTCATAAAACCGCTGCACGAAAAAATGGGCTTTAAAGAGCTAAGCAATGGCGAGACAAAACCGCCGAGTGCGGCTCAGCTGGACTTTGCGAAAAGCATAGCCTCAAATTTAAAAATAGCATTGCCGGACGGCATCGAAACGGACTGGAAAATTTGCTCGGATTTTATAAATAAGAATAAAGATAAGGCCATCCGTCCGCCGAGCGACAAACAAATCAAACTAGCGCAAGATCTAGCAAAAGATAAAAAGCTGGAGCTACCCAAAGGTTACGATACCGATCTGAAAATTTGTAAGGCGTTTATAGAAAAGGCATTGAAGAGGAAATAACATGGTTGTGGACAACACCGAAATCTTTTTTCGTGTTTGCCGTAAAACGACAATCGATAAAGAGCAAGATATAGCCGGGATTTATTTCGGTAAAAAATATAAGGATACGTTAAACCCTGTATTTTTTGACATTTTTAAAAAATACAGGAGAAACTTAGAAAGTCGTTATGAGTGTATTATCGGCAAAGATGATTTTATATGCTTTGCAACGCAAAATAAGAAAAAATTTATTAAAGAGTTTGGCGGCGTACGTTCGGAACTCGCTTCATTTTTAGAGCATTATTTAAATGATCCAGAAGCTGATTATTTTGAAATTTGCTTTTTAAAATCGTATTTCGATACAAAAAGCAAAACGGGACAAAAAGGGAAAGAATGAGCCAAATTTCAACCCAAAACGAGCTGATCGAGCAAGGCTGGATGGCGGATAAAGAAAAGAGGGCCAATGTATATTTTATGAAAGCCAAATACGAGATCGACGACGAGTTTTATACTAGCTTTGACGAGATCAGAGAAGAGCTGCGAGACTATAAAGCGCATTTTAAGGGCAAAATCGTGGTCTGCCCGTGCAATGACGGGAAAAATAGCAATTTTTATAGGTATTTCGCCCTAAATTTTAAAGCTTTTGAGCTAAAAAAGCTGATTACGACGACATTTAACGTCAACGAGCCAAGCTCGAAAGGCACGAAAATAGAGATCACGAGTGACGGCATGAGCGAAACGCAGTTGCGCGGTCGGGGCGACTTTCGCAGTGACGAAGTAAAGGAGATAATCGCGCAGGCCGACATCGTCGTAACCAATCCACCCTTCTCCCTTTTTAGAGAGCTTATAGATATAGCCCAAAGTGGTCAAAAGAAATTTTTAATCGTAGGCGGAACGTATTCGATTACCTATAAAAAGATATTTGAGCTATACAAAAATAACCAAATTTGGCTAGGAAATCACCAAGTAAATATTTTTACTCGCCCGGACGGCAGCAAAAAGCGATTTAGCAACGTATCGTGGTTTACGAATTTAAAAAGCACAAAGCATCAAACTGGCGTAAGACTGATGAAAAAATACAAAGGCAATGAGCACGAATACCCGGAATACGATAACTACAAAATCATAGAAGTGACCAATTATAAAAACATACCGATCGACTATGATGGCGTAATCGGCGTGCCCCTTACGTTCTTTTTACGGCACAACCCGGCGCAGTTTCATATACTAGGCTGCGATTTTGAGATCAAGGAAAAATACCCTGAGCTAGTTAAACAAAGCTACACCAAAAGCAATACGAAATCAGCAGTCCTAAACGGGCAAGAGCTATTTACCAGGATAATAATCCAGCGGATCAACGGCCTTAGACCTAGGACTAAGGTAATAAATCAAATTTAGGGAGTAAATTTACTTAAAACTATGAAGAAATCAAAGAAAGCAGAACTATTTAACAGTCCCATAAAGCGGTTTATGTGGGTATTTTTAACCATAAATTTGTTAGGGTTCGGCACGAATGCTATTTTATATTTTTTAAAACTACCCAACAGAGTGGAAACGATACTAAACGCGGACGCATTCTTTATAGCGCTAGCCGCAATCTGCTACATCGCATTTAACGCAATGCTTTATTTAATCATAAAAATGCACTTCT
>NZ_CALHII010000162.1 GCF_938030815.1 uncultured Campylobacter sp. | reverse complement strand
TATATGCACGTCTATATAATTCCAGCTAATTTTTTCATTAAAGGAGTTTAGTTGAAATATATTTTTTGTATTATGGTTGCGTTACTATTTTGCGGTTGCGGGCAAAAATATAGAGAAATTTTACTTGTACCGGATAGTAAAAAAATCGGCATAAAAAGTTTCTATGTAGTTAAAAACCCGTCTGATCAAAGTGGTATCTCTGGTATGATTGAACGTTCTATATCTCGTCAAGGTTTTAATATTACATCCGATCAAAAAAGTGCAGATTTAGTAGTGACCTATGATGTTATACATCTAAGTTATGGAGTACTCTATATTTTCTTTAGAGATGCTAAAGATAATTTTCCTATGGTTATATGTAATGACATACGATATGGCTCTGAGGCCATAAATAGAGAACTTGCGGTTCAAGAAATAATCGAAGCCATGCTGAAAAAAGAAGGAATTTAGATGAGATATGCATTAATTTTAATTACGGCGCTACTTTTAGGTGGTTGTGTCCAAAAGACCACTTATACCGAGCTTACACCAAATTTTGCAGGGGTAAATACGTTTAATAAAAGTGTAGAAATTCACGCTTCGGGTGTGGCAATGCAAGAAACGGGCTTTTATGATGAATTTGAAAAGGCGATTGGAGAGAGCATACAAAGATCTAATTTGTTTACTCAAGTAGCTACAAATGGTTCAGATGTAACTCTAAATGCATTTTTGGTTAGAGTCTCCATGCCAATAATGGCCCTTAGTTTTGACGCTACAGTAGAGGTTGCATGGACGTTAAAACAGAATGGACAAGTGATTTATAGACGCTCATTTACGACTAGCTCATCTCAAGTTCGAGTGAGTTTTGCTGCAGCAGATCGTGCAAAATCTGCAATCAATGCAGCGGTAAAAGAAAATATTGCTCTCGCGCTTACCGATATATCGAGGCAGAAGCTTTAGATAAAAAAGATATATTCTCGGGATATGAATTTAGTTAAATTCTATAGATATTAAGCTTTATAGAGCGGCTATTTGAGACTACTTGCAAATTCCTAAGCCGATTTGAAATTTACAAATTTTAAATCGGCTTGAGAAATTGCGGGAATTTTTAAGATTTTTAGGGCAAATTTATCAGTTCGACTTTATTTTCCAGCGTTTTTGGGATCAATAAAACCTTGCCGTCGCTTGAGATGTCCGCAGGTCTTTGCATCACGCCGAGGTTTATTTTGCGTATCTGTCCGTTTGCATCGATACGCCAAATTTTACCGCTTAAAAGATCCTCGCCCCAGTCGCTAATTAAAATTTCGCCGTCTTTTCCGCGCGCTATGCCGTAGAAAACCCCTTTCATATCGGCAAAGATCGAAATTTCGCGAGATTTCAGATCCATGCTTAGCACGCGCCCAGGAACCTTTCCGCTAAGATCGAATGTAGTGATCAGAAGCTTATCGCCTTTAGCCAAAAGTCCGTTTGGGCTGCCTAGCGATGGATCGATGCGTGCGAACTCATCCGCGGTGCGCGAGAGTAGGTCGATGCGCCAGATCGTCCCACGCGCGGGATCGCTTGCGAGCAAAACCTCGCTGCCGAGCGCTACGACGTCGTTTAAGGCCTGTGCTCCCTCGATTTTTAGATTGAAAACCTCCTGGCCTTTGGCAAAACCCCTGATAGTATCGATATCGCAGACATAAAGCACGTCCGCGATCTGCGCCATTCCGCCAGGATTTACCAGATCGTCTATAAAATTGGTCTCAACGACACCCGAGTTTTTTACTATGCGGCTGATGAAGCCGTCGCGCTCTTGTGGATCTTCACTACTGCCGCGATTTGCGATGTAAAAAGCGTCCTCAGTGATTAGCGAACCCTCGGGTGTACTGAATCCATCGAGTTCCAAGCCGAAAAGCGCGCCCGCCAAGGCGCACGAAAGTAGAACTTTTTTCATAATCTCTCCTTGATCTCGCCAAAATTCTAAGAATTTTAAAATTTAAACCGAAAGCACTGGACGCCAGGTTAAAATTTTAAACTCCGCAGCGAGCTTTAAGATGAGCGAAATTTAAACCCGCAGAGCAAATAAAAGTGTAATTTTAATTAAACAAGGCGGCTTAATCGGCAAAATTCTAGCGGGTCGGAAGGCCTTGCTTCGCGCGTCGCTTTTAATTTGATGCGTCGAAGCCGAAGCGAGTAGGTTTTGTGTGCGCTTTAGTTTATGCCATCACTCGCGGAATTACGCTGTAAAATTTAGCCACATCGCGCGGACCGCAAGTTTCGCATACGTAATTTATTTAGGCAGTTGCTTTAAAATTTTAATTCTACGAGCGGATATTCTTTTGCAAATTGTGGGCGTGATTTTGATGCGCAGATGAAAGCGTTACGTTTAAAGACGCCTCCGCTTTAAAATTTGATTTAATTTAAACAAAGTGTGATTAAAATGCGATTTAAATTTGATGTACCACGGGTGTAAAATTTCGGTCGTAAAAGTGAGTCTGTAGCAAAAAAAATTATTTAAAATTTACAGTGTATAAAACGCCCTTTTGAAATTTAAAAATTTTAAAACAAACCTAGGTACTTTTCAAAAATTTAATACGCGAAATTTAGACGCCGAGTTTAAATCTCGCCGTGATAACTATTTCAAAATTTAAAGCGCGAAATTCAAACCATACCGAGATGCGCCCCGCGCCGAAGCGCTATGCCTTAAAAAATTTAAATGGGCGCGAAATTCTTGCGCGCCGAGGCTTTACGGGCTTTAAAATTTTAATGCGCAAAATTTAGATCAAGCGGCGTTTGTGCGACTAGTCGCTGCCGTTTGTTTGAATTTTAAATCGCAGAAATTAACGCGCGCGCCGAAGCGGGAGCTGAAAATATAAAGCGCCCTTGCCGGCTTAGATACTAAAATCCTCGCCGAGGTAGAATTTGCGCACATTTGGATCGCTGGCTATCTCTTTTGCGGTGCCGCCTGCGAACAGCTCGCCATCTTTAATGACGTAGGCGCGGTCGCAGATCGCAAGCGTCTCGCGGACGTTGTGGTCGGTGATGAGCACGCCGATGCCGAGCTTTTTTAGGTCTCGCACGATACTTTGGATGTCGCTAACGGCGATCGGATCGACGCCCGCAAACGGCTCATCCAAAAGTAGAAATTTCGGCGTTATCATTAGGCTTCGCGCAATCTCGCAGCGTCTGCGCTCGCCGCCGCTTAGGCTCACGCCTTTGCGCTGGCGGATCGGCTCGATGTTGAGCAGATTTAACATCTCATCGACCTTTTGCGATGCTTCGACCCTGTTTTTGTAGGTGATCTCCGCGGCGAGCATTAAATTTTCCTCAACGCTGAGCTCCTTAAAAACGCTGCTTTCCTGCGGTAGGTAGCCTATGCCGAGCTTGGCGCGCTTGTGAAGCGGAACCTTTGCGATGCTGCGCTCATCAAGCAATATATCGCCGCCGCTAGCGCTTATCAGCCCGCAGATCATATAAAACGTCGTGGTTTTGCCCGCTCCGTTGGGTCCTAGCAGCCCCA
>NZ_CALHII010000161.1 GCF_938030815.1 uncultured Campylobacter sp. | reverse complement strand
AAAAAGCATTTGTATTCGCTGATCACCTCGCGCTTATCTAGTCCACCCGCTCCGCATCCCATCAGAGGCAGAGCTATTTTTATATATTTGCTTTGATCTTGTAAGATTATTTCTTGTAAATTATTTAAAATTTGCGCGATAGTATCTAAGCTCGGCTTTTTAGACTTTGATCTATCAGCGTAATTCATAATGGCTGCATGTAATACGAATGGAAAGTTTGCATGATTTGAGGCGGTTTTGACGACGTCACCTTGCCTTATCTTTCTTATTTTTAGCTGTTCTTGCATGTATTCTTCCAGTGTCTCGCCGCAATGCCTCTTAAAAGCCATAGACACACCGCTGCCAAGCAGCATCGCCGTATTTGAAGGATTTATTAGATAATCCGCTTGTGCGTCCAATAAATCGCCAAATTTTATCTTTATTTCATATGAAATTTTCATTTTATCTCTTCTAAATACCTTTCTATCTCATCTTTTATCGTATCGGCTAACTCTTTTGGTTCTAGCACTTTGATAAACGGAATGAAGTAGTAAATAAGCGGCTTTATCTCCATTAAATTAGTAAATTCTATATCGATTACGACCGAGCCATCGGCATCAAGTCCTGTTATGCTTTGCTTAGCGTAGGGTTTTCTCTCGAAATATTTCTTTATCTGCGGAGCTAAAAGCGCTCTAGCGGTATTTGGCTTATCTAGCGTTGCCCAGGCGGAGTTTATATTTTTTAATCCTCTCATCTATCGTGGCGTCTAATTTAAATTTTTCCTCAAGAATTCTAATATTTGCGATGCTTTTTAAGTGGAATTTCTTGAAGGTATCGTTTTTATTCGTATCTAAAAATAGCAAATACCAAAATCCGTCAAACATCGCTAGTTTTAGTGGCTTTATCTTAAATTTAAAACCGGCGTATTCGCACTGCACCAAGCTTTTCTCTTTGATAGCGTTTTCAAGCAGTTCGAAATTTATAAAGTCATCTTCACTTAATTTTTCGCTGCTTATATTTGTTAAAATCGGATGATTTAGCCGGTTTGTGATCTGTTCTAGCAAAACGTGAGCCTTTGAGTAAAAATTTGCGCCCATGGTTTTTGAGATATTATCAAGGATATTTATGACGGTGCGCTCTTCCTGATCTAAGCCATCTTTGATTTTAGTTTTATCTATGCTCCACATCCTGCCGTTTCTTACAGCTCCATTTTTCGCTAGCACCTCGTAAAAGTCTCTTTGGATAGTTTTGGTGCAAACTCCAAATTTTTCCGCGAGCTCGGAGATGGAATGGGGTTTTCTGCTAATTAAGGCGGCTATTTCGTTTATGCGTTCGTATTTGCCACTACCGGATCGCGAGATTATTTTTTGCGGTTTTTGCATCTAGGCTCCTTTTATATTATTTTATCTAAAAATAAAGGGATAATATCAGCTAAGGATTGCTCTTAATCCTTCAAGCCCGCCTGCCTTTATCGCCATACCTCTATACGCGCTTACGTGAGTATCTAGTAGGTTTATGCGGATTAGATAAGAACGCTTAAATCTTTTTGCCATCCTTTCTCCATAAATCCTGATCGTAGGCACCGCAATCCCTGCGCCAATCTCAATTATGACTATTTTAAAGTTCATATTGTGACTAAGCCATGTATCATACTTTTTGCGCTGCGCCCAAGCTCTTTTGTGATTAAATTCGTGGTCGTAAAACATAAGGATATTTGGGCGGCTCACGCATCCGCACTCAGGACAAACAGGCATCTTTGTAGCGATAAATCTATCCTCATCCACTTCGACATTATTTTCGTCCATATTCCATATATTTCCGTCATCGCTATGAATACACTGCGCGTGATGTATGGAGCCGTGGATCTCGTAAATTTTATCCTTGTCAAATCTCGCCTTTTCAAAATGCCCGTCGACGTTTGAAGTGTAGATAAAGTAGTTGCCGCCTTTTGCTTCGCAAAGATTTTTTAGTAGGGCAAAACCCTCGTGAGGCCGGGTTGCGTTATAGAGCTTTAGCCTGTGTCCGTAAAACGCCCAGGCTAGCTCAGGACTGTTAAAAAACCACTGCGGATTTGCCATTTTCATAAAGTTTAAATTTTTATCCTTTAAAGGCGGATAGGCTTTCCAAAAGCCAAGATCGCCTCTAAAATCAGGCAGTCCGCTATCTACGCCCAATGCCTGCTCCTGCGGTTATTATGATAGCATCAGCGTTTACGATGATCTCTTTTGCGCGGGAGATCATATCTTGCATAACTTGCGCCTAAATTAGCTTTGCAATTTCATCGGCTAGCGGCTCTAGCTCATTTTTCATTTTTATTAACTCATCTACCAGCTCGACTTCGCTATACTTATTGATAATTATCTCTCTTAGAAACTGATCTTTTTTTAGCCATTTCCACCTTGCAAACGTTGTGCCTATTTTCCACTCGGCAAGCGTAAATTTAGCTTGTATATCTTTTATATGCTCATTATTTCTATTCTTATTATATTTAAGCCCAATATATGGGTTTAAAAAGTTCTTACTATCAAATTCTAACCTAAGATTCATAACTTCTTTATCGCCCCAACTATACTTATAGAAAATTATGGGCGCAGAATACCTAATTGTATCAGCCGCTCTTATATCTACGCACCATTCTTGCGATAGTCTTTTTTCGAGTTCAGTCTTTACGTTTGACATAAATTTATTAAGTTTATTCGAACTGGCTATATCGAAATACTTATTTTTTATCTCCTCAACTATATCATAGTTTTCTAAAATTATCTTGCTAATTTCATTTGCATCCATCTGCACTCCTTTATATTTTCCATAAATTTTTTCGATGACATTTTTGTATTGCGATATTACGGCGCTCAAATTTGTTAAATTCCCCGTTTCTTCAAGGCATAGATCAAGCCACGCAGTTATCTCTTTGTCGTATGAAATCGCCTTAAATTTAGCGATTCCATCGCCCTTTTCGTTTGAAATTCTGCCGTCTTTGATTTTTAGTCCGTCTAGGCTATAGCCGGTAGGCTCGCGCCCTTGCGGTGATAAAAAGAGCACGTAAATTTCAGCTTCATTGCCGTTTTCTTGTTGGATAGTTTTTATATATCTTTTAATTTGAGCCTCTTGATCGCCGGCATAAATTTTATTTTCTAAAATAATATGCTTCGTGCCGTCAGTTATGTAGATATCGATATTCTCATATTCTTTATAGACTTTTGCGATTTGCGAATTTAGCCCAAAATCCTCTAGCCCGCATGCTTTTATAAAAAGCTCCAAAAATAGCTCTTTTTGATAATGCGGCGAGTTCGGATCGAGTAGCGAGCAGATAAAGCGCGAGTGCAACCGCACTTCGTCGCTAGCGTCAAAAAGCGCCAAAAATAGATTGTAGTCATT